>CAIMWN010000187.1 GCA_903845155.1 Oligoflexia bacterium | reverse complement strand
GCAATGTTTTCAGTTCTTCAAAAATGATTTACCTGAATGGGCCCATCGCGAAACTTGGTGCTATCAAGAGAGAAGAATTGAGTCGCAAGTATATTTATTTCTATTTCAGTTCGATTCCGGTTTCGCAGACTTAGTGAAACCAGAACTCACCGCATTGATCAAGCTCGATCACAAAAAACGTCCACTAAAAATGAGCGTGGGTTCAAATCACCGAGGCACCGTACAATTTGATGAGTTGCCGAGCCTGAAGCTTAATCCATTTGCGATTCCGCTCTCACCCGAAGAAGCGTCTCAAGTGGCGGTAAGGGTTTATCCTCACACGCGCAAAGCATCAGCGCTTCTTGACTCATTTATTTCAAGTCACAGAGTTCAAGTTCGCGCTCATTCGGTGACCTCTCTCCAAGAGGGAATATATTCGGCGAATATTTCTGAAAAGCATTTTCCCTTCAATGGTTTTTGGTGGAGCCTTGCTGGGCTGCCTATGTCATCGGGACCAAATTCACCGCTCGGTTTTTACGATCTTTACCAAAAAGCGCATACTGGCAGAAACCCTAACTCAGTAGGTTGGGAAGAAAAAAATCACACCGGAGGCGAAGCCGAATGGGGCGGCCATTGCAATGGTTGGGCAGCAAGTTCCGTACTTTTTCCGGAACCGACGAAAACTCTTTATGATCCGACCACCGGTCGGGTGCTCACCCCTTATGCTCAAAAGGGAATGCTTGCCGAAGCGGCTTACTGTGTGCAAACCGCATTTTATGGCAAACGCTACAGTGGCCCCGGAGATGATCTTTTAGACGTCTATCCAGATGTTTTTCACCGTGTGCTTAGTTATTATATTGGTGAATTGGGTCAGGGTGTTGCGATGGATTATGTTCGAACTGCAGAAATTGATAACCACACCATTACCGGATATCGGTTTGAAATTCGTGCAAATGGCCTCCAGTCTTATCATGTCAATGCCGTGCTTACTGTTGCCGGATACGATATTGAACAAAGAGACTCCATCGGTCGAGCAGTGACCTATGAACGGAAATATTCTTACACATTAAAGACTGATGCTAAAGGTGAGATCATTTCTGGACAATGGGATGAATCCAGCGATAATCCTGATTTCTTATGGGTAGCACTGAGTCCCGCAAAAAACTGCGGTGGCATGAATCCAAAAATTGATTACCAGACTGTCTCAAAGATCATTCAGTCATTACCCGAAGCAAAGGTGACGTCCAGTAATCCGAACATCAGAGTAGTAGCGAGTCTTTATCCACAACTTCAAATACCTCTCGCTACCCTCATCCCCATGGGCGACGGAATTGAAATTACCTATACCGTAAACTCCGTGAGCACAGCTGGCCTTCAGCTCATTTTCTCCGGAAACGCCCGCTACCCGATCAAGGACGGAATCGATGAATCGGTATTTATCCCTGTCACCGTTGGTACTCACACGGTGAAGTTGGATCGCTTGTTGAGTATTTCGGATGCAGTGGTGGTGAATCCGGGCCTTCAAAATACAATTAATTTGGATATGTCGGTCGACCGAGTTCGGTTCTTCAAATAGGTCGTCCCGATCTTTATGTTGAGACTTGCGTCATTTAACGCAAATCTCAACATAAAGATCGGGACGACCTTTTTCACTAACTGCATGCACCCAGTCAACTATAGACTTAGACTCCATGATGGTCGTGGCTGTAATACCCGCCCGTTATGGATCAACTCGTTTGCCGGCAAAGCCTTTAGCTGATATCTGCGGCAAGCCCATGATTCAATGGGTCTATGAAAATGCAAAAAAATCAAAACTTTGTACACGTGTCTTCATCGCCACCGATGATGAACGAGTTGCAAGTATTGCTCGCACTTTTACGTCTTCACCGAGCGATGTGGTGATGACGTCCCCTGATATTCAGAGCGGTACTGATCGCATGGCGGCCGTGGCAAAACATTTTGAAGAAACCGGAATGAATGCTGATGTGTTTGTAAATATTCAGGGCGATGAGCCATTGATTAATGGTGCTTCCATTGATCAAGCGATTCAAGCAGTAGTGGACGGGAGATACGACCTCACTTCACTTCGGGTGCCTCTGAAGAGCATTCAAGATTTAGAAAATAAAAATGTGGTGAAGGTGATTGTCGATGATGAGAATCGTGCGCTCTATTTTTCCCGCTATCCCATTCCTTACTCACGTGTGGAGCCAGCAAAAGCGCAGCCTCCCTTTCTTTGTTCGCAGCATGTGGGCATTTATGTTTATAGGCGTGAGACCTTACTTAAAGTAAGCAGCCTTCCTCAAACAGATTTAGAAAAAGCAGAAAGTTTAGAGCAGTTACGAGCCATGAAAGCAGGAATTGCCATTGGGGTTTTTGAAGCAAACTTTGAATCCGTGGGTGTGGATACGCACGAAGATTTAGAAAAAGTAAGGAGAATCTTGAGCAATGTCTAGTCCAAAGCCAAAGCAGAAAAAGTATATTTTTGTGACCGGTGGTGTTTTATCGAGCATCGGTAAGGGGATTGCGGCCGCATCAATGGGCATGCTTTTAGAGCAGCGTGGAATTAAGGTGACGATGCTAAAGATGGATCCCTATTTGAATGTGGATCCCGGTACCATGAGCCCCTTCCAGCATGGCGAAGTGTTCGTGCTCGATGATGGAACTGAAACTGACTTAGATCTTGGTCATTATCAACGCTTCGTTCAGGGCGCGAAGTTCACTCGCAAGAATTCGTTCACTGCGGGTCGCGTTTACGAAACGGTAATCAAGCGTGAGCGTGCGGGCGGATATTTAGGCAAAACCGTTCAAGTCGTTCCACATGTAACGAATCAAATTAAAGAAAATATTGCTGAAGCCGTAGAAGATGCCGATCTTGCGATCATTGAAGTGGGGGGGACGGTAGGCGACATTGAAGGGCTTCCGTTTTTAGAAGCGATCAGACAAATTCGCCATGAGCAAGGCGCAGAGAATGTTCTTTTTGCGCATCTCACATTGGTTCCCTATATCGTTACTGCGGGTGAATTAAAAACAAAACCAACTCAGCACAGCGTACGCGATCTGCGTGAAATTGGGATTCAACCGGATGTTCTGATCTGCAGAACGGATCGCCCTCTTGATAAAGAAATTAAGGAAAAAATAGGTCTATTTTGTAATTTACCAGGCGACTGCGTCTTTAGCGCACTCGACGCCGACAGTATTTACGACGTGCCCTTATTACTCTCTGAGCAGGGGCTCGATAGTAAAATCGCAGAGAAGCTTGGCATTTGGGCCGGTGAACCTGATCTTTCAAAATGGAAAGCCATGGTGGAAATTATTCATAAACCAAAGCATGAAGTGAAGATTGGAATTGTAGGCAAGTACACCGACTGGCGTGACACCTATAAATCTATTTCTGAATCACTTGTACACGGTGGGGTCGCCAACAACACTAAAGTCATTCCTATTTACATCGACAGCGAAGAAATTGAAAAAGGTGACCTGAGTGTACTTGCAACGGTGAACGGAATTCTTGTTCCCGGTGGTTTTGGCGAGCGCGGGATTGAAGGAAAAATTAAGGCAATTGAGTTTGCCCGGAATGAAAATATTCCATTTTTTGGGATTTGTTTAGGGATGCAGCTAGCGGTGATTGAATTCGCTCGCCACGTCTGTGGTATAGACCATGCGAATTCAGCCGAATTTAAGCCTGAAAATGATCAAAATGTAATTGATCTCATGGACTCGCAAAAAGCGGTTAAAGATTTGGGCGGCACGATGAGGTTGGGGGCTTACCTTTGCCAGATCACCCAAAAATTCAATGGAAAAACCACGCACGCCTATCAGGCATATCAAAAAGATAAAATTTCCGAGCGTCATCGTCATCGCTACGAAGTATCTAATCATTTTCGCTCGCGCCTGGAAGAGAATGGGCTCGTCGTTTGTGGTCGCTATACCGATCAAGTGAATCATGAGGAACTGGTAGAGATGATTGAATTGCCAAATCACCCTTGGTTCCTTGGTTGTCAGTTTCATCCAGAATTAT
>CAIMWN010000186.1 GCA_903845155.1 Oligoflexia bacterium | reverse complement strand
CTGCAATTCATTAAATGAGAGCCGTCTTCTGAAGGGTTCGTTAGTATTAATATGGTAGAGCTCACACCTCACTCAAAACACACGACTGATCGGGTCATATACAACCCAAGCGTATGAAGTCCTCATGGGCGCCGTCAAGATCCCTAATGCTCTGGCTCAAAGCCGAGCAAGTGTGCAGCTAGCCATCACGACTCCTCGGTGCATCGAAGTGCAACGAGCAGCCGAAAGTGGGCATGCGACTTCAGTCCTTGTCGATGGACTTAGATTTCGTATCAAGAAACACGACAATGAGGTAAGCCTTTGTCGCATCATTCTTAATTAATATAAATAAACTTCATCTACAGGTCATTTTCTATGTTCAACCATCTGGGAATATTGGAGTTGGCCGCTGCTTGTCCATTCATAAAATAGGAGGCGCTCTCGTCTCACCCGGCATCCTGGCAGGACAACGTGAGCACATGCTCATCGTGAGTGGCTTTGAAGAAGAGACTGTCGCCATTCAATTCACATGCTTAAACACAACCGGTCTACTCCTTCCTCGATTTATTGAGCGGGGCACCCAATGCGGCGATCAATACTTCGCTATTCTTATTCGTAAACTAATAACTTCTTAATGTCGATTAAATTTTCCCATTTTGAATTTAATTAAATATCTCAACCAAAAAAAAAGACAAGAAAAAAAAGAGAAAAAAGGCTGAAAACTCAACTACAGGTCAGGGCTGGCAAAAGCGGCTGAACTAAAAACAAAAAAGACATCAAATGATCAACAAAGATGGAGATATAATGAAGTGAAAGGTAATAATACCTTTGCAAAAATAGCCACAGTCACAAGGACAAACGGTGTTGGTAGCCAAATCAGGGTGAGGCAAGCACCAGTAATGGCCGCACTATCGAAAAAAGGTAGAGCTTGTCGCACATTTTCGCACAGGTACGCGTGCAAGGGCACGCACATCGCGTGAAAGCTGTTTGAAACAAATTCGTTTGCTGCGTCGAACAATAAATCGTGATTTCAATGATACTTTACTTGAATTTAACGCAAAGGCAAAGATAAAATCAAGTGTGTAAATGTAATGGACGTACTCAATTCTCAGAGACGGACGCGAGATGTGCGCGTGAGACACTTGAGTTACAAAAAGGCTGCGTTGCCATGGGCAAAAAATTATGGCGATCAAGCAACTTTTTCCCAATGACTTTTCTATCTTGGAGCGCTGTGTAGTGAAGGACACCGGTTCGCGACGGCTTTAGCCAGTGCAGGAATTTCTTCCTCAGATGGCCTTTGTTGGCCGCTTCAACATGACTCTTCAAAACTCTGAAATGGAAATGTGAATTCATGTACGTACGTACGTATGTATTTATGGGAACCAAAAGCATCAAACCTGAGCAAAGCCTTGGTGCTTCGGGCCATCTCGCAGGAGCAGACCGCCGGTACGATTCCAAATATTAACTGAACTTGAGATTAAGAGTATCGCGTGCTCATAAAGACGAGGGAAAGGCCAAGAGCATCTACTGGAAGCAAAGACTTTGGACGCCCCGGTCCAAAGCTTGCTGCGCCATACTGCTCCAGGAAAGGACCAAGCAGGGAATGAAATAGAGCCTGCAAAATGAAGCAATTCAACCGGATGATTGGCGCAATAGCATGAAATGGACTGATGATGAGCAAATCATTCAAACCCGACTGATCGATGTCACATGAATAAACGAAGAATTATCGCCTGTCAAAAGAAGCTTCTTCCAGGCGCTG
>CAIMWN010000185.1 GCA_903845155.1 Oligoflexia bacterium | reverse complement strand
TGTTCTTCAAGAAAATGCGTAATGTATTTTGTATCTTTGTTACAAGGCCAAGAAACATCCTTTTGGCCTGGCTCAAGTGGAGCACCTACCGTGTGCATACAATGAACAAAACTTCCGTTTCCCAAAAAATCGAGCACCTTTTTACCCATGCGGGTCATGATGCGCATATTCGCAACCACGTATGGCGAATCCGAAAGCTCCACGCCAATCTGAGAAATACGTGAACCAATAGGGCCCATGCTGAAAGGAATTACATAGAGTGTGCGACCGTGCATGCAGCCCTTCATGAGCTTATTGAGCGTGCCTTTCATTTCAAGCGGGGCCATCCAATTATTATTGGGACCCGCATCCGCTTTGTTTTCAGTGCAGACATACGTTCTGTCTTCCACTCGAGCGACGTCAGAAGCATCCGAAAGGGCAAGAAAACTACCTGGACGCTTGTTCGGGTTTAGCCTTTTCATCATGCCTGTAGCCACCATCTCATTGCAGAGACGGTCATATTCTTCGATCGAACCATCACAGAAATAAATTTGCGCAGGCTCCGTAAGTGCTGCCACCTCTTTCACCCAGCGCTTCAGTTCGTCGTTGATGATGTAATCTGGGAAGGTGATATTGTGATTTTGCATAGGCATAAATTAACTTTTTTTAGCTTGAGCGTCAAGCAAGGGCCCCTTCAATATAGCTTACGTCCGCGTCATTGAATAACGCGTATTGTTTTTTTCCGCTTAATCTTAATGAATGGTTTTGCAGCAAGCGCATATGAGGAGTGAATCCCCGCGTTTTGTTTCGCAAATTCAACCACAATTGAATCGATATTTCCCGTTCCACCCTTGGGCATAGAGAAAATAACAAAGGGCTCCAGACTCTCGTCAGGTTTTTTAAAATATCCTGCAAGATTCGAAACTTCATTTATCGAACCTGTTTTAGCAAAAATTTTCCCCTTTGTAGCCACGTTAGTGAGTACGCGGCGGTTTGCATTTTCCGAACTAATGGTCCCTCCACCGTCTTTTTTACTCACTCCTGCAATGGCAAGCCCATTGAAGAAATCCGTAAAGTAAGTCTCGGTTTGAAGATTGGCCAAATACAGACGAAGAAGCTTAGGCGCCACTCTATTTAGGTTAATCAGTCCTGAGCCATCATAAATCTTCAATTTATCGTCGGTCATGAGAGTGGGCTCGCGTGCAATTTGGGTCAACGACTGTATCTCACCAAACTCCGGCCTCACTGAACCCAAGGTATATTTAATTTCTAGAAACAAACGATCACCAATCAAATTAATACTTTCTCTTAAAAACTCAGGCAAAATTTCACGAAGTGGCTTAGAAGATAGGTCCACATAGAAAGTTCCCAAACTGGTGAACAACCCATTCATTAAACTAGGGGTTTTTGTATATTCAATTCCAGCTTTTTTTACCGCGATGATGAGTAAATTTTTAAGCCACTCTTCATTGTTATGAACGGGCACCCTGTCGACCAATATTGGAGACTTAAATGTTCCACTGACTACGTATTTTTTTACGCGCCCGAACTCATCCAACACCGAAGAGTAATTCATAGAATTTTTATTAGTTCCTTTTCGCAGATGTAACTCTATGGGAGTCACCACACCTGGCGTTACCCAAGAGGCAGAAGTAGGAGAATTAATTTTAAACGAGGCGCAATTCCCATCAATCATTACAGGGGAAGGGAGCGTATAAGAGCAATCATCTTGCCAAGAGGGCTTCCACTCTGCCGGACGACTGTGATTCGCCAATTCAGGACGCGTATGAGAAATCTTGATTTCACCCGCAATTTTCTTAATTTTTTGTTTATTTAATTCAGCGACAATTTTATTGATTCTAAAAAACAGATCACCATCTTTAGTTTCATTCGGTGCATTTGTATCTTTTGGCTCGAAAGCACCGTGCCCCCAAGTGGGATCTCCGGACAGAACAAATTCCGGTTCATTCAAGGTGTTTGTAGAAAAATCAATTTTTCCTTGAAAGGAATTTGCAAAACGAAATTCTGGCCCCCCCTTGAGCACGCGCAGTGCGGTAGTCGAAGTGATAATTTTTAAAGTAGATGCCGGAATAATAGGCAAATCGTCATTCCGACCGTAAGGGGAAACCCCCAGCCAAGAGAGACCCCAGGTGACTCCTGGAAGCCGTCTCATAAAATCGTCCCATGTTTGAAAACTCGATTGTGCATTTTCAATATTGTCTATGAGATCGGGACTTTCATTGAGAGCCGTACTCATCGCGGAATCATCGTCGTATTCATTGCTCCATTCCCGAACCCCAGCGAACGACGACGACGCAAAAAATGTCAAAAGGGGGATGAGGGTGCAAAAAGAAGTGATCGCTTTACGAAAAGTCATCCAACGCAATGTATCATTTACACTAGTTAAACTCTACCTCCTTCTGTGCGCTGCGATAAATGCAATGATTTTCGTTTTCTTTTGGAATGATCTGCACTTATGCGTTAAACTAGAGCGTATATGAATCCAGAGATGAAAGTGCAGATGAAAGGTTTTTTGTATGTAGGCGCTGTAGTAATAGTAGGCGCAATGATCCTCGTTTATTACATTAACGACATGGCTTCGTCTGCGTTAATGGGGGCGTCTCCCGAGTTTAAACCTCACTTCCCTACCGTACCCGTCACTGACATCACCCAAGCGCCTCAATGCGTGGAAGGTTATGACAAGCAATGGATTGGTTGCCAAAAGATGACGGCGGAATGACCGAATCTACTCCGTCATTTCCGAGCCCCATTAAAAAACAAAACGATACTTTACAAATACTCTTCCTGCTTGCAGTGATTATTTTTATTCTTTCCGTATTGTTTTTTACAACGGCACTCTGCTTCCGCAGGCATTGTTAGCAGTGACCGATACACTGGCAGT
>CAIMWN010000184.1 GCA_903845155.1 Oligoflexia bacterium | reverse complement strand
AGGTGCAGCGCCAGGACAAGTTGTCAGGATTGATTGGAACACAAGTCCAAGTGATGATTGAAGGTGCCGCTCCAGAAACTGAGCTTTTGATTCAGGCCCGTTTGCCGACTCAAGCTCAGGAAATTGATGGTCGAGTCATTATCAACGATCTGGGTCCTGATGAAAGTATTGTGCTTTCACCGGGCGACATGGCTTTGGTAGAAATTACTGAGCTTGCGCAACAGGATCTCGTCGCTAAACTCATCAAAGTAACTCGTGCAGTGAAGCCATCCATGGCAGGATTGAAAATTGAATTCAAAGAAGCTGCTGAGATTCGACATGGACGTTCCTCACATTAGTGCTCATGGAGCACCTAATCTTAAAGAACAATTTCACCAGATATTTCAGAAATATCAATTTCCGCTGAGCGGCGTAGTTGATTACGATCTTTCTTTGCCTCTTTATCGTGAACACGCATCACGCTATGAGGAGTGGATCCAGAATCAATCTCAGGGTGAAATGAATTATCTTGCTCGCGGCTTAGAGCGACGCATGAATCCGATGTTGGTTTTTCCGGAGTTAAAAAGCGTGATCGTCGTGGCTAGACCCTATTCTCCTCATCCGGTCGGCACCAGTCAAATCCGATATGCCAGATATTTGAACGGGCCTGATTACCACGAATCGATGAAGGTTGATCTTGAATGTTCGATGTTGGAAGTATTGAGGCAGGAGTGGGTACCTAAAAATTTAAAATACAAAATTTGTGTAGATACCAGCGCTGTGCTTGAGCGAACCTGGGCCGCTCTCGCGGGTTTGGGTTGGATAGGAAAGAATACTCTTTTAATACATCCCCAGTTTGGTAGCTATCTTTTTTTAGGCGTGATCTTTACCAATCAGAGTTTTGGTAAACCTCCCACACTTCATCTTGATTACTGTGGAAATTGTACTCGTTGTTTAGATACGTGCCCCACGGGTGCCTTCCCTGAGTCCCATTATCTAGAGTCCAAAAAATGCATCAGCTATTTGACTCTGGAGAAGAGGGGGCCATGGAGTGAGCCATTTGATTCTAAGGGTTTTGTTGCGGGTTGTGATATCTGTCAGGAAGTGTGCCCGTACAATTTGAAGATCACAAAATCAACACCGAAGCATGCTGCCGCAGATTACTTAATTAGTGATCTTCGGTACTTAAATCAAGAGTCAAAAGAACAATATGAAAAACGGGTGACGGGCACCGCTTTGGCACGGATTAAGTATGATGATTTTAAACGTAATTTGAAAGCTATGTTAGAATCTTCATTGGATGAATAAGCGAGATAAAATAGCAGATCGGGATGAAATCGATGTTATTCCTCCATTGATGAAGGGATTAAGCATTTTTTTGCTTATCTTGATACCCATTCTTGCATATTTCATTTTACGAAGTGATCCCATTATCTACTCGAACAATATTGAATCTGATCAGAAAACCTTGAACCAAGTACAGGTCTTTGCATCATTCATTAAGACTAGGCCAGAAATGGTTCAGGTGAGGCCCCTTGTCGAGAAAAAGAAGGTGATCGTCATTTCTTCAGGTCAGGCAAAATTGAATGAAGAAGAGCTGGAGAGAATTCACCAAATCGAAGCGAGATGGAATGAATTGCGACCGGTACATGATGATTTATGGAAGAATGAAATGGAAGCATTGTTTAAATTGGCAGAGCGGACCCAAGACGAAGGCGCCCTAGATTTGATTAGTGTTCAGATTGTCCAAGCAAGAACGGACCAAGATGATTTGACTAGGCATAAGGCCGATGAATGGTTTACCCGATATACGAACATTGAAAAACGTCAGAGCAAACTTGAGAAAGTAACTGATTTTTTTCGCGAAAGTGTTCTTCAGAAATATGAGGATGACAATCGGACGATAAACTCAAAGCATGACTAGGTTTAAAAAAAAGAATTTAAGCTATTTTTACTTCGTGGACGATGATTGGGCTTTCAAAAGCGTTGATAAAAAAAAGTTCAACTGTGCCTTGCATCTCTTCTTCAGATTTTAAAACGTCATAGATGCCGATACTGGTATTCACTTCAAAAAGTGTGTTCTTCTTCTCGTCGAATCTCAAGCTTTTGCCCATGATCTTTTCATTGAGGTTTTCTTGATTAAATTTCACAATTACTTTTGTGTACTCTCTTGCTTGGGGATGAAGTGAGCTAATAAAACGAAGGTTTCGGCCTTTAAAGGGAAAGCTCACCGATGCGCGGATATCATCGGTCATCATAGATCCTTTGCCCTCGAGCCATTGTCCTTTGAGGGTGAGGTCTTTAGGTAAAAAAGTTTGTTTATCAATGGGACCTTTGACTTGGTATTGGTAGAGCACCGGCAGTGGGAGGCCAGGATCTTCGATTCGAAGGGCTTCTTGAAGGTGAGCTTCTGTATTAATGACCTGCTTCCCAAAGTCAGGTGTGAGTGCCTCTTTGAAAATAACATTACCTTGATTGATCAATGCAATTGTCGGTTTGTTATCTGCATTTACCCAGTCAAATAACTCTCCAAATGTGTCGATGTGAACAGGGAGTGTGGAAAAGCAGTTGAATGATTTAAACCGTTCAAAAAATTTAGAATGATTTATAAAGGTATATTTTTGCTGAAAGGCAACGATTGCCTTCCAGTTGAGGTGCGCGTACCGTTTTTTCCAATGCTCAATCAGGTCAAATGCTCTTTCGGTGCAAAATTCGCCTACGTCGAGTAGGAATAAAATTGTGATTTGTTTTTCAACTGCATCGTTCAATGGAAAGAATTTTAGTCCATGTTGCGTTGGCATGAGTGAAAATTGTGGTTCAGAGTGTATCCAAAAATCGGATTTCTCTTTCTTAATTCTTGCCTTAACTTCTTCAGGTGTAAGAACGCGCTCTTTTTTCTTTGCCATAGTATTTTCTTAAAAATCGATTCTGTATTCAATTTTTGCCTGTTGATCGGTTTGATTGATGAGGGGGTTTTGGGTAGTGCCAAATGTTAGGTCCAAGTGTGGAGCAATTTTGTGCGAAAGTTGGGTTGAGATACTCTGATTGGTGACGTTGTAGTTGAATTGTGCACGTGAATCGATGGATGAAATATTACGGTTGACTGTGACATTCATGCCAACTCCTCTGCTGTAGTCTAATGTTCCGTTTGCAAGTGGCGATTCCATCATGAATCCGCCGCTTCCGTTTCTACCATCAATCCGGGTAGCGAGTTTAAAATGGTCATCTTTGATCAGCTTAATGGTTCGACCGGTCCAAAGTGCTGCGGCACCTGCGATCACTCCTGCGGGGTTTTTTAGTTCTGGATTATTTTGTAGGACATCGTTTCCTTGCGCAGTGATTTTATCGAGAGCTCTCTTCATTTCGACACTTTTCAACATCTCTACCATTTCCGTAGCTCTAGCCTTACCGATGGTTAGATTCTCCTGGAGAGTGAAGGAACTCTCTGTTCCAGCAGCGGAGTTTCTCGACTGTTGGTCAATTAGATTAAGGGTGTTGTTTTCCTGAAATTGTTTTACTTTGGGATCAAGCAGTAGTTTTGGATCTTGAATGAATTCACCTTCATGATAAAGGGGTGGGGGCGCTGCGGGTAAAGAGGGCGATGCTGTTCCGTCTGCGGCGAGCGTAGCGATTCCTGGCGCAAGAGTGAGGACGAGAGCGGTAATGCAAATGCTTGAAAATATACGCAACTTCACCTTTAACGAATCGGTAAAAGTGAGTTTTTTTTTGAATGGTATTTTATTGGCGGGATAAGCCCTGTGTTATTAAAGGGTTTGATGAAACTACGGCGTGATCGTCATCCATTGGCCGTCTGCAGAGACCTCAAAGGGCGCTTTCATAAGTTGTTTTTTTGGTGCCCCTTCGCCACCCATCAAGCGATTGCAAAAGCTGCTAAACGCATCACGCATGTCTGAGAATCCTTGTATGCCCTGTTGAAAAAACTGGGTGGGTGATAGAACGAGGTCTCGATACGAATCGAGTGAATATCTGAAGAGCCTAGCTGGAGTATCAATCAAGTGATTCCAATTATTTCGGAGTTGGACTGCTTCAGGGTATCCCTTGTTTTCAGCGAGTCGGACAAGCAAGTACTGCGACCAGATAAAAGAAGAATAGAATAAGTATGAACCAATGGGGATGTGGTGCCCATAGGCCATTATGCTGAGTCCAACCACGTCAAGATAGCGGAGTGTTCCTGGAATTTGTCCAATCAGCGTTCTGTTGTATTGTGAGCGTTTTACGTCCACTCCAAAAAGTTTCGTGGTTCCCCGACTCGTTCCATTAATATCATCAAGGTCACTCATTTTTTTCCACTCATCTTTAATGGCATTTGCGGCAGCAATGTTAGCAATCAGGGCAACATTTTGCAACCAGCCTCCATAGGTGTAAAGCGAAATGCTATGGAGTCCATGGCTTAAGATTTGTAAGGAGTAGGTAAAGGTGGCTGTACTGATAAATGTTCTCAAGGCCATTTTTTTTAACCGACTCATTTTGTTCATGGGATCGGCAGGCATGCAAACATTGTTGTAAAAGGAGGCATACAAACCAAATACGGTTGCATAGCCGATGGTGAGGTAAGTTGGAATGTGTTCCCATGTGGGCGCCCCGTTAAAAAAATATTGCTTTGCGGATACACCTTCTGAAGTGCCTACTTGGTACAAAAGTGACATTCCAGCGATGGCGGCGGCGCTCTTGTCGGGTACGGAATAGACTGCTTTCCACCAAGAGTTGAATTTTTCCTTCATGCCAACTGGTTTTGGAATAAATTGATAACGAAGTGGGTGTCCTTCTTCCGGAAACTGTACATCCCGATCTTCAGTGGCCAAGTAAACTTGTGGCCGCCCTTCACCTTTATCTGACAAAGATTGAACGCGGGCCCGATGCACCTTCACTTCTTTAGAGTTTAGGTCTAAAGCTTTGGGAACAATGAAAAAACAAATCCCACTTCGTTCATGCACAATGCGTGGATAAACTATCCCGTTGTCGTTGGTGGGTTCAGCGCGGCCCAGTCCTGGGACAATGACTTCAAACTCGGCAATGCGCTCCCCTTTTATGGATCGTTTATTGTAAATATCGTATCCTATGTCGCTCAGGCTCTGCTCCGACGTCCAATCAAGGCCCTTGTAAGCATCGTAATCAAGTTTTTCAAGCCTCGCTTCTTTTCTGTTGTTAGAAACGAAATTGCCCTCTGGCATCGCCAAAGCATTTTTCAGATCTTCAATGCGCGCGCGACCAAGGCCAAGGACTATCGATTCCTTTTTCTCTTCCAGTCGTTTCGCTAATTCAAAAACATCCGTTAAAACTTGAACTTGGTCTGAAACAAAAACTCGGGCGGCATTTTGATTTTGCGCTTTTGAAAAAGGAATAGAATCGTCAGTATTTGGCGACTGTGCCCAACTTGAAGAAAATGCGAGTGTGGTGAGTACTAGTCCAATTCTAAATAAATTCATGTCTGTGAAGCTACTATAGAGTAAAACACCTAAATTGTCAGTTACATAGTGTCTATTTAATAAAAGAATTCAATAAAAGAATTGTGTGAGGAATTTATTGTGTAAACAAAAAGTGTTTACCTATTACGGGTGTTGCAGTTTTTTCAAAACGAGATTCGTTGCGCTAAATTTTCCGGCGAGCTCACATTCAGTTAATTTGGCCACCGCCATCTGAATTGCTTTTTCTTTTCCAATATGATGAAGAATGTTCTTATTGCTTTGGCTGGCAAGGTCCTGTGATTCGTCTTCAAGATCATCTGCGATTTGAAATGCATATCCAAATGCATCAGCATATTTTTCAGCGTCTTTATATTGCGAATCATGTTGGGATAATCCCTTCAATAGTAAGGGGGTCAAAACTGCGGACTTAAAGAGTGCGCCCGTCTTCTGGGATTGAATGCGAATTAAATCAGATAAGCTTGGCTTTTTAATTTCAAGCTCTAATGACTGGCCGCCAATCATGCCGTTGACGCCAATGCATTCAAGAAAGAAGCGAAATCCGTTTTGGTAACTCTGAGCGCTTACCTGCGTGATACTTAATGAAAAAGTCTCAAGAGCCATGATCATAAGAGCGTCTCCGGCAAGGAGTGCCTGTGGTTCATTGAACTTGATGTGAGTGGTAGGGATCCCTCGTCTGAGGTCGTCATCATCTAAACACGGAAGGTCGTCGTGAATCAGTGAAAAAATGTGCACGAGTTCAATCGCAAAAGAAATGGGTTCCGAAACAAGTGGTGAGAGCCCGATAAGGCGAGCGGATTCTTCCACAAATTGCGGCCTCAGTCGTTTTCCTGGGGCATCCAATGAGTACCTAATTGCGTCCATCAGTGTAGTCTGATGGGGATAGCGCGTGCTGATAAAGGCGAGAAAGCGTGTGTTAAAATCACTCGTCCAAGTCATGGGGCTAATTTAACATTCTTTCTTATTAAATTGAATGAGTTTATACCGCCATTGGCCTTTTCAGGACTGTGGGGGTGTGGTATACACAAGATGAGTTTGCGATGAAAGAACCAAAAGAATTACAGCAATTTGTTGACCGAAAGCAAGATCATATCCGTCTTGCGTTACTCGATGAAAACGAGGCCTTAGGTGCATCGTTGCTTGATCGTTTCGATCTCATTCATGATTCACTGCCCGATTTAAATTTAAATGAAATTTCAATTGAGAGTGCATTGCTGGATCAACCTATTAAAACTCCATTTTTTATTTCTGGAATGACTGCAGGCCATGAACACGCGCAATCGATTAATGATGTCTTAGCGGCGCTCGCGTCTGAGCGAGGTTGGATCATGGGAGTGGGGTCGCAGCGGCGCGAGCTTGGTAGTGAGTCGGGTAGTTCATACCGGGATCGTTCCATTGATCAGCTCACGCAAAAATATCCTACATTGAAACTCATCGCAAACTTTGGAGTCACTCAGCTTGCCGAGATGGATCAGGCTCAGTCACTGCAAAAAATTATTGATATCGCTAGTAACATGAACGCGGTGGCGATTGCCATTCATTTAAACGCACTTCAAGAAGCGATCCAGCCGGAAGGGACCCCTGATTTTAAAGGAGCGTTTCACGCACTTGAGAAGCTGGCCAGTCAATCACCCATCCCTATTATAGTAAAAGAAACTGGTTCGGGTATGAGTGCGGTGACGCTGCAGAAATTGGCCAAACTCACTTTACTCGCAGTAGATGTCAGCGGTTTAGGTGGTACACACTGGGGCCGAATTGAGGGCGCTCGCGCACCAGAGAAATCGGTGGCTTCGCGATTAGGTAAAACATTCGAGGAGTGGGGAGTGTCTACTGTTGAGTCGACATTAGAAGCCGTTCAAGTATTTAGAAGGCGAACTACAGAAGTTTGGGCTAGCGGTGGCGTGCGTACGGGGGTTGATGCTGCTAAGCTTTTGGCATTGGGAGCAAATCGTATCGGATTTGCAAAGCCAGCACTTCAGGCAGCCCTTTTGGGAGAAACTGCTCTTTCCTTGTGGATGCAATCCATTGAGCAGGAATTAAAGATTGCACTTTTTTGCACTAACTCGTCTCAGATTAGCGAACTTGATTCCACAAAATTGAAGGGGCTCTAACTCACATGGATCGTTTTGAAACATTACTCGACAACTTTCACCGGATCTCTTTTGAAGAGCGCCAGTCCCGTCTTGCAACTTGGTGTGATTTAGATCCGCAAGAGCTTCAGATTCTAAGAGGGATTAATGCACTTCCCATCGAAACAGCCGAACATTTTATAGAGAACGTGGTCGGTATTTTTCCAATGCCGATGGGTGTTGCGTCCTACTTTAATATTGATGGACGTGATTTGTTAATCCCCATGGCGGTTGAGGAAACCTCCATTATCGCTGCAGTGAGCGCGACTGCTAAATGGATTCGCAAATGCGAGGGAAAAATCACTACCGAGACACGCGGTCGGTTAATTATCGGCCAGATTCAAATTCCAAGAGTGAACGACATTGTTACATCTATCACGCAATTGAATGCAAATAAGTCTGAACTTCTTGTTGAGGCGAACCGGATTGTACCCGGATTGGTTGCTCGCGGTGGAGGAGTTCGTGATTTGATTTTTAGATCTCTGGATCGTGAGGACGGAAACGGTAAGATGCTGGTGATTCACGTTCTTTGTGATCCTTGCGATGCCATGGGCGCCAATCTTATTAATCAAGTTTGTGAAGGCTTGAAGCCACTCATTGAAGAAGTCACAGAAGAGCGAGTGGGACTTTGTATTTTGTCTAATTTGGTAGACGGCAGAATGGTGTATGCGCGGGTCGAGATTGATCAAATTGATATGGAGACTGCCCTTGGAATTCAAGAAGCAACTCAATTTGCGAAGACTGATCCTTATCGTGCGGCCACTCATAACAAAGGTGTATTGAACGGAATTGATCCTATTTTAATTGCTACCGGAAACGACTGGCGCGCGGTTGAGGCAGGAATTCATGCCTATGCAGCACGAAGTGGAAAATATCAGCCCATCACGGATTGGCATGTTGAGGGAAGTAAGCTTGTGGGTGAGTTTTTAGCTCCGCTCGCTGTAGGAACCGTGGGTGGTGTGACGATGCTTCATCCCACTGCAAGGCTCTCACTAAAAATCATGGGCGTTCAGACTGCCGAAGACCTTGCGCGTATTTGTGCTGCTACTGGTTTGGTTCAAAACTTAGGAGCTTTAAAAGCCCTTGCGACTGTTGGAATTGTAAAAGGGCATATGCGTCTTCATGCTGCGAATTTAGCTCTTGCTGCGGGAGCAAGTGAAGAAGAGCTTCCAAGATTAAAGGCAGAGCTGGCACGAGCGCTCACTAGTGAAAAGAGAATGAGCCTTTCTCGTGCAAAGCAAATTTTGGATGACCTCCGTGCGCAGCCAGAAGCGCAACACTAATCTGAACGCAGTGACACTAGGTACTTAGGGTCCCCATTTGTCCATTTCAGCTTTTTGATAGTCGCCATCTTCACCCGGGTAGCGAAGTTCGTTTTCATATCTACCCGTCGCTTTTGCCATTGCCCAAATGAGGCTTTGACCGGCAGGAATAGTGTTCGGCAAATCATTTGAAATTGAATCGCGATATGCATCTTCAGCATCGATCATTTTTACCCCGTGCTCGTGAGCGCTTACTGAGCGATCACTAATATACCAATCAGACGCGTCGATGGTTACATAACCGTTTCTAAGGTGTCTGCCACTCAAATAACTTCTTAATCCGTCTCTCAACGTTTTTGTATTTCCTTCTGGATCATCCATGGAAATAGCGATTTCCAAATTAAACGATTTTTCCGATTGCAAGAGACATAATGCGATCAAGATGGTGCGGAGTTTGAGCATCGGTTCCACTAAAGCAAGTCCTACGCAGTGTTGTCAAAGGTAACTTTAGGATTGGCAGTTTTTTGACATGAGTTGGGTCTTGTTTCAGTTGGTGAGCCATGTGTGGAGAGATAGGCAAAATTCGCCGTCTATATCTATTATATGAGATCCGATAAAATGGAATGACTATGGGGATTCGTTTTAAAATAATCTTAATCCTGTGCATTTTTGTCGGCGCCAACTCATTTTCATCTGAGACGGATAACTTTACTGATAGAGATTTATTAAAAATCGATGCACTGCCCGTGCTGGATGCAAAGATCAATAAAATATTAGAGACCGCGGTCGTTGAAGCTCGGAGCACGCAGGGGAATCACTGCAGTAATGCACTACTCAGGCAGGAAATTTTAAGGTGGGTTCGCCCCGATCCAACTGGACAGCTTGAGGTATGGCTCAATTTTACAACCGAAGTAGATCATACTCACGTAGGAATTAATCAGAGTATTTATCAAGAGGTCACCTTTGGAGATGCCCCTATTTTGTGGACGGTGGGAATTGCTCGGACCATACTGTTAAACGGGCAAATCGTGGGCAATGATAAAATAGGACATTTTTTCTTTCAGGGGCTCGAATATTACGATTTGGTGAAAAACGGAAAACCACTAGAGAAGGTTTTGATTGAGGATCATGGGGAGGATGGGATTTGGGGGCTAAAAACGTCAGGTGTTAAATCCTACGCTGATATGGCCACCAATTATCAAGGTTACCGATTCTGGAGTCAGCTCACCGGTGGCCCCAATCCATATGTGGTATGCGATGAAAAACTGGGATGGATGAATCAACGTAAATTTACCTGGGCGGATTATGTAAATCCACTTTGGGATGAAGCTATTAATTGCTCCGAAATGATTCCGTCTATACAGGTAAAAGTGGAACGCTACTTGGCGAATAGAGGATGGTCTTGCCCCATTGTTCCTGATGCTTGTCATGATGCGGTTAAGTTGGATCATGCTGAGTACTTCCTGAGTCCCAAATGTAAAGCGGCAGCCGAGAAAAGCTTTTTATCTCCGATCTAATAGTTGCCGCTAGCATAAAACTCGAATACTTTTATAGTAATGAGTGAATCGAGTTTTTTTTCATGAAAAAATTGAATTTGCTTGAACTTCCGAAAGTACCCGGAGTGTATCGCTTCTATAACGAACAGAGCGAATTAATCTATGTGGGTAAGGCCAAGAATCTTCGCAGAAGGCTATCTCAATATCAAAATGCAAAACGGCGTAAAGCGCATGCGAAGATGCGTAAGATATTTAAAGAAGCCACCCGTCTTGACTATGAGACTTGTGAGAATGAACTGTTGGCATTGATTCTAGAGACAGAACTCATTCAGGCCCATCGACCAAAGTGGAATGTAGTAGGAGCTTTCTACTTTCTTTACCCTATGGTTGGAGTTCGGATTCATGATGAACAGCTTTATCTTTGTTATACGACCCAGCCTGAGTTATTTCCCCAATTTGATTTCCATGGTGCTTTTCGTTCGAGGACCAGGACTCGTGAAGGCTTTTTCGCGCTCGTTGAGCTACTTCGTATTGTTGGTCATTCAATCAAGCGCACACAAATTGTGAAGAGTGGTTTGGGTGGGCCACCGCTTAAATACACTTATGTTTATGGATTTCGACAAATACAGGGCGTCTGGATGAATCGTCTGAAAGCATTTTTGAGAGGGGATGATTTTAGGGCAATTGAGGATTTGTCTTTGTTGTTACTAGAGAGGCCTTGTGCTCTTTCGCGAAGTGCTGAAATTCAAGAGAATTTGCGCGAGCTTCGGGCGTGGTGGAGACACGAAATTCTTCCGCTCAAGAAAGCGCGCCAGCATTCGAATTGGACGGTATACCCGGTTTCGCAAAAGCAGCGGGACTTATTATTCATTAAACTTAAAAATATCAATATGGGGAAGCCCGTTGAATCGCACTTTCCT
>CAIMWN010000183.1 GCA_903845155.1 Oligoflexia bacterium | reverse complement strand
GGATTTCAGGGGTGTGCCTAAATGATCGTTGACGTCAATAGCCTTAAACTGAAGGTGCGGCAGTTTGAGTTTTGCGGCCGTTTCAGTTGCCGTCTTCACCGCAGCTTCGTTTACTTCAATACCCAGCACTGCATCTAAGTTTTGAATTGCCGTAAAGCTAAAGGCGCCTTGGCCGCAAAAGAGTTCAAGCATTCGTATTTTCTCATTTTGACGTATTTCTCCAATCCATTGAGCGGCAGCACTGTAAAGCTTATTTGCAACGGTAGTATTGGTTTGAACAAAGGCCTGCGGAGCTAGCTTTAACTTTGTAGGGTGTGCATCCCGATCGGAGAGGAGGGTGTAGTGGATATAATCTTGTGCAGTGAGGATTATTTCTTCTGGGCCTTCTAGAATAGCATGTGGAATGGCTTGAATGTTAGCTGAGATGCAAAGTAACTTTGGAAAGCGAGTTTGGAGTTCCGGGACCAGTTTCTTGATGCGCGATATACATTCTTTTGACCTTAAAATAAAACGAAGATACATTTCTCCATCATTTTGTGAATAAAAAGCAATAAAGCCCTTCAGTTCCCCGGTACGTGATTCAATGTGATAGGGGATAAGATTGAACTTACGAATGAACTCAGGCATCGCAGAAAACAATTGGTTCAGCTCGGGATGCTGAATCGGGCATGAGGTTAGGTCTTGCCCTTGATCGAGATTCTCTTTTCCTAGTAATCCAATGAGAGGGTGTTCAGTGGTTCCAGTGACACTCATTTTTACTCTGTTACGAAACCCATGGCTTGGAGATCGAACAGAAGGTTCCAGGTTACCTGGAAGTAAATCGCGGATCATTTTTTCTTTCTTTGCGATTTGTTCATCGGCGCTGAACTCGATCCACTGACAGGAGCGACATAAGTGATTTTGGAAATAATTACACTCGAGCGACATGATTTATTTTATCCCGCCCAATGGCCCTAAGTGAAGTAATTTTAAGCTAGGTTTCAGGGGGCCATTTTCATGGAAAGTGATTTGAACGGAAACTGACCAATCATTGAACCCTTCATCATCGACGATGATCTGTTCGATTGACCAGTCATTCGAGGATGATTCGGTAATTTGAGTGTAGTGGGGTGATCGAGCCTTTTGGTCCATAATAATTTGGGCGTGGTCCTGCCAGTACTCCTTCATTTTGGCTTCAAGGTTCACCACTGGTTCCTGCAGTTGTTGCCCTGCTGATTCGTAATCTCGACTTGCCAGCATGCGGAGTGTGCGCATGATTTCATTCTTTGCGCTGATTTTTTTAGTATTAAAGATTCGTTCAAGAGCTTCTTTTTCTCTTAAGGCCTCATCGCGGGCATGGATTTTGAGAGCTGCCATTTCAGGATTAAGCATTTTTTCCCATTCATCCACCAAGCTTGAATCAATGGTGCTCAGAATCTCTCGGAAGTATTCAATCATGCTATTCACATCATCGTTCCTGGCTTCTTCCGGTACGGTTTGGACCAGAACCTTATAAACTTCACTGATGTAACGCAGGAGAAGGCCTTCAATGCGATGAAGGTCGTATTCGCGTATATAATCATGAAAAGATTGAAACGTTTCAAACATTTCTCGCGCTACCGATTTTGGTCGAATCGTTTCTTGTTCCGCTGAGGCCATTACCCAGGGATGGAGGCGAGCAAATTCATTAAAGGTGGCATATATAAAATCACGATTAGGTTTTGGATGTTCTATTTTCTCGAGCTCTTCGATTCGCTCGTCGTACTCCACACCCGCTTCTTTCATTTCTTGCATTTTGACCGTTTTTAGTCGGTCCACCTGCCTGCGGAGAATGAGATCCGGGTTTTCCAAAATTGACTCTACTAAGGTGAGGACGTCGAGAGCGTAGTCGGGGTGATTCATGTCAATGAGTTGAATCGTATCCATGAGATAAAGCGACAGTGTCTGATTGAGTGAAAAGTCTTGCTGAAGGTCGATATTAATTCGAAGGGGGTTTAACTGAATAATATTCCGATCCACGAGCGAGCGGAGAAGTCTAAATGCGAGTTTCAGATGTCGCTTTCGTTGAGTGGGGGATTCGTGGCTAGTGCGAATGATATTTTGAAGCGCGCGGTGATGTGCTCCCTCGCTTTTTCGACCCAGTACGTTGAGGATCATGGCATGAGTGACTTGAAACCGAGAACTCAGTGCTTCTGGTGTACCTTCACTGAGTTTAAGGAGGGTATCTTTATTCCAGGATATGAAGCCCTTTTCCGGCGGTTTTTTCTTTACCATTTTTTTGGCTTTTTTTGGATCGGTCGCAGCTTTCTGGTCTTGAATCAAGTTCTCAATCACATGTTCCGGCGCTTGAACGACCACCGTCCCGAGATGGTCATAGCCTCGTCTTCCGGCACGGCCACTGATCTGTTGGAAATCCCTTACACTGAGGAGTGTCGTTTTTTCTCCATCATATTTGCAGAGCTTGGTAAAAAGCACCGTTCGAATAGGAACATTTACGCCCACGCCTAAAGTGTCGGTACCGCAGATTACTTTGAGTAATCCTTTTTGAGCTAGTTTCTCGACCAGTACTCGATAACGGGGAAGGAGTCCTGCGTGATGCAAACCGATGCCGTGTTTAAGAAGTCGGCTCATTTCTTTGCCATAGGGGCTCTTAAAGTCGGTACCTTCCAGTTCTTCCAGGATTTTCTTCTTCTCCTCTTTAGTACAAAAATCGACACTGAGTAAGTTTTGAGCCTCTTCTGCGCATTCTCGTTGAGTAAAGTTTACCAAGTAGATGGGCGCCTTTTTTTGTTCGATGAGATCGGCAATTTTAAAGTGGAGAGGGCGTTCACTATATTCAAAATCAAGAGGCACTGGCCGGTCTTTCGAACGAATGATGACGGTAGGTCTGCCATTTAAGCGAGTGAGCGCTTGCTCAAAAAATTCGGTCTCGCCTAGTGTTGCCGACATCAACAAGAAACGTGACTTTTTTAATATAAGCAGAGGGATCTGCCAAGCGACTCCGCGTGATCGATCAGAGTAGTAGTGAAACTCATCCATGATGATGTCTTGGAAGGGCGTGTCCTCTCCGAAGCGGAGTGCTATATTAGATAAAATCTCTGCGGTACAACAAATAATGGGTGCATCAGGATTCACGGTTGCATCGCCGGTGATCATTCCCACATTTTCTGGTCCAAAATCTTTACAGAGCGATAAAAATTTCTCGTTCACGAGCGCTTTAATGGGACAAGTATAAATGGAACGTCTTTTCTCTGCGAGCGCCTCGAAATGAAGTGCTGCAGCGACGAGTGATTTTCCTGAACCGGTGGGTGTATTTAAGATTACATTTTTGCAATCATAGAGTTCTAAAATAGCCTCTTCTTGCGCCGGATAGAGGCTCAAGTTCTTAGAGGTCACGTACGTCAGAAATTGATCTAAAATGTCTTTCATGAGGATTGTAGAATAATTTCCGTGATCTCACACTCTGTTCCAAGTCTGATCGGTGGGCCCCAGTATCCAGTGCCGTGACTCACATAGATCCACATCTTTTCGTTCACGCGTGACAAGCCAGTGTGGTATTGATGCGCGAAGTGAATGAGCCATGACCAAGGAATGAATTGACCACCATGGGTGTGACCGGAAAGCATGAGGTCAAAACCCGCAGCAGCTGCTTTTTCTGCTAATACTGGTTGATGGCAAAGGAGAATTTTCGGAATTGAATTTTCTGCCGGAGAATGAACGAGGGCCCCAGTGCTTGCGGCTTTGGTTACATTTGGTTCCTCAAGCTGAAAACGACTTGCAGCGGGGTCGGTTACCCCGGCAATCATGAGAGCAGCACCGTTTTTTGTTATCAACTTATTTTCATTGAGAAGAACTGTAACGCCAGTATTTTTGACAGCTTCGATCGAGTCTTTTGCATTCCAATAGTATTCGTGATTTCCTAATACATAAAATTTACCAGAGGGAATATCCAGTAGACGTAAGCATTCTAATTCCGCTTGAATGTCTTTGGTGTTTCCATCAATAATATCGCCGGTGAGTACGAGCAAATCGGGTGCAAGCGCATTTACTCTTTTCATGATCGTCTTAAAATGATCAAGTGTGACGCCAGTTCCAAGATGGACGTCACTCAATTGTACTATTTTGAAATCTTGAAATTCGGAAGAAAGGCCAGGGATGGGTACTTCAATTCTCTTGGTGACGAGATTCAATTTTGCGCTCAGTGAACCAATTAGAAAAAGCAGGAGGCTCAATCCTATGATCAAGTACGTGAAGCGGTGATCATAGATGGAATAATTAAAGGTGGGCTTCATCAAATGGGCTGAGAAAATCAGAAGACCGATTAAGTCGCGGACCAAAGTGAGTGAAAATAGAAAACTCATTAATCCCATGCTGTAAAAGGCGAGGGTCAGGAGTGGCTTTTCCAATAGGATAACGGAGTCTTCTTTGCTTTGTGCAAAAATGACGCCGAACCAAAGTACTGCAAGAAATAAAAAGATCAGGAACAGTGTCCCCGTGATGAAGATGGAAAAGTCGTTCAGAAAATTACCGAAAAGCGAAAACTCAAGGTAGGAGAAAATGCCTAGGATAATGAATATCGGCATTAACGGGCCATCTCAATTCTGAATCGTCGACCTTTGATACGGCCCTCCTGAAGACGGGTCAACGCAGTATGGGCAAAAGGTTTTGCCACGGCCACATAAGAGAAGAAATCGTGAATTTCAATTTTACCAATATCGCTTCCTTTCAGGCCACCCGCTTCTCCTGTGAGTGCACCCAGGAGGTCACCTGGACGCATTTTGTTTTTTCGTCCACCCGCCACAAATAATGTAGACATTTTCGATTCGAAGCGGAGTTCGTTCTTTAGGTCGTCAACAGAAGTGTCGTCGAGGTTATCCAGTTCAATGCTTGGAATAGAAACGTGAGTGTGCTGTTCAATTTCTGTAAGTTTGACTTTCTCTTTTGGAATGATGACAGATACCGCGAGGCCCTTTTTTCCGGCCCGTCCGGTACGGCCGATGCGATGGGTATACACATCCGTTTTTTGTGGAAGTTCAAAGTTAACTACCAAGTCCAAGTCTTCCACGTCGATCCCGCGAGCGGCGACGTCTGTTGCTACCATCACGCGGATGCTTTTGTTTCTGAATTTTGCCATCACACTATCTCGGTCACTCTGTTCAAGATCACCTTGCAATCCATCAGCGCTAATTCCAAGGCGCTTTAACGCATGCGTGAGTTCAACCACTACTGCTTTAAAATTACAAAAAACAATCGTGGAGCCAGGCTCGTAGTTCCCCAGCAACCAAAGTAGGGCTTTTAGTTTATCTGTGAAGTCATAAGTCGTGCCTTGACGTGCGGGAACCTCGCAGTAAAATTGATCAATCGCTGGTGCCGTTTCTTCTTCTTCAATCGTGACTCGAACCGCATCTTTTTGATAAAGCTTACTCATCGTTTCAATTGTCTTTGGAAAGGTTGCTGAGAAAAACAGAGTTTGTCTTTCTTCAGGGACTTCGCGAAGGATCGCTTCCATCTCGTCATGAAAGCCCATGTCGAGCATGCGATCAGCTTCATCGAGTACTAATGTATTTACGCTGGCAAGATTGAGTGTGCGCTTTTTTAAATGGTCGAGCACCCGTCCAGGAGTTCCCACTACAATGTGAACCCCTTTTTCAATTGCATAAACTTGAGGGCCGAGTGGGGTGCCACCGGAAAGCATCAGTACTTGGAGACCAATATGTTTACGTCCTAATTTTCTGATTTCACGGACCACTTGTGTGCAAAGTTCGCGCGTGGGGCAGAGGACGAGAGCTCTCAAGGTAGTATCTCGTTGAAGGTTCAAATTTTGATCTGAAAATTGTTTTGAAATTTTTTGTAAAATGGGGAGAGTGAAGGCGGCGGTTTTTCCACTTCCGGTTTTTGATTGCCCGATCAAATCTCGCCCAGCCAAAAGCACAGGAATACTTTCTGCTTGGATCGGAGTCATTTTCTCGTATCCGAGTTCTTGAACTACTTGAATGAGTTCAGCTGAGAGTGGCAAAGTGCTAAAGGATTTCATGGGCATATAATGCCACAACTACCCTGAAATTCATATGAATTAGAGTCAAGCTCGTGGTATACAACTAAATCTGTTGAGCGCTTCGGACCCTAGGCCTTCTTCGCGTAAGAGGCGTATTTGGTATCAATGCCCTTAATGTGAGCAATGAGCCAATCCTTAAAAAACAGGAATACCGACTCAGGTACGGTGCTTTGATCACTGGCCGCAAAATCACGCGAGATCGTTTCAAGCTTTGCCAGTAGGTCCTTATGGATTTTCTTGTGCATGTCAATTCCTGGGTACAGGAAGCTATCCATAAACTTTTCTTCGCTTGAAAAATGAATTTTGGTGTATTCAATCAGAGCACGGAGAGCGTCAGCTAGTTGTTCCTTGTTATTGACGCTTTCGTTGTTGCGGTCATGAATGGCATTCATGAGTTTAATGAGCTTTTGGTGTTCGACGTCAATTTGATCTATATTCAGGGCAATGGTTTGATCCCAATCTAAAAATGCCATTTTTCTCTCCTTGGGACACGATTTCAATTGGCTGAGCCATTGTGTCTCCTGTTGCTGTGCGTTTGCCCTCACAAAGGGGGCATGTAATAGTAGTGCAAAGGACGTGCCTCAGAATCTCCGCTGACTAAAATATTTACACGATAATGGTTTAATGATTGATTCGCTGCGTCAGCGCAGGAAAGAGTGAGCGAAATGTTATTACATAGCGTTACTTTACAAAATAATTTGAGTTTGTTAGGCTCTGGGTTTATTGCAAACAGGATCCGAAGTTGAGGAGTTACGTGCGGTTTCAATTCCGTCTTCAAGTACCATTTTTTTTATATTTGTTCATCGCGCCCCTGTGTTGGGCGCAAGGGGGCGGGCCACCGTTGCTCACTACCGATACCGGTACGCCAGGGGATGGTCGCTGGGAAATCAATGTTCTTGAAATGACCACGTCATCACAGGAGGAGCAACTCTTACAGCTTCCCTATTTCGACATTAATTATGGGGTGGGCAAGAGTGTTCAACTTAAAGTCGAGTCTGGTCACAGCATTTTACAAGGACAAGCTTTTCAAACGAAGAGTGGTGGCGGACCCGTGATTGCCGGAGTGAAATGGCGTTTTTTTGATGATGAAACTGGGCTCAGCATTTCCATGTATCCGCAGGTTCAGTTTCATTCTTTTTTGTCTTCGCCAGATCCAATGATTGCACCTCGCGACACCAACTTGATTTTACCAGTCCAGATCATGAAAAAGTTCAAGTCCTTCGCCCTCAATCCGGAGCTTGGTTATATCAAGTCCTTATCTGGTAAAACGGACCAGTTTTATACTGGACTGGCAGTGAGTAAGGAAGTTCGGCCTGGATGGGAGCTGGTGGGCGAATACTTCGGAGTAACCCGTCTCAATTCCGATGGCACCCAAATGCTACTGAACTTAGGTTCGCGGTACGACGTCAACGAGCATGTGACCCTTTTGCTATCCGCCGGCCATTCAGTTGAGGACTACCGAGGAGAAGCTTCCCAATGGCTCACTGAACTAGGAGTGCAACTTAAACTGTGGCGAAAGAAAGCAACAGATGATGCGTCGACAAGTCCGTTGTGATTATTTGGCCACAATTTCATCCGAAGTTTCATTTTCAGAATCCTCGCTTGTTTCATCCACTTCTGGTTCCACATTTTTTCCAATGACTGTAGCGGGAATTCGTTTCGTTGCAGGAAGTTTAATGTTCAATTCCCGCGACTCACCATTTACAATACTCATCGTACCTTCGTAAGCTTGTCGATTGGGATATTCAATTCTCACTTTTGCCATCCCTGCTTGGCTTTCATATGCAAAGGGCGTGTTGCCGCGAACAGTGTCATTGATATAAACTAAGGCGCCCGGTGGATCAGAAGTGATTTTTATCGCTCCTGTTTTTGCTTCAATGATCGCAACAGGTGCTGCAGGCGTAGGGAGCATGAGCGCCACAGGAGGAACGGTCACTTCAGGGGTAATTGTCGCATGTGGAAGTTCGGGCGTCTCTTGTTTTAAAATCACGAAGTGATCCCAACTAGGAACGTTTGCAGATTCACTTGAATAGCCTTTTCGGTTGACGACTAAATAGAAATCTTCTTTGCTTTGATCCAGTTGATTAAAGTGAATGATCCTTTTTTTACCGTCTGCTCCAACTACTTCAACTTGATCTGCTTCAAAGGGAGTGGTGCCGATGCATTGCTGTTCTCTAGATATGAGTTCAGATCCGAACTTGCCATTAATGCAAACATTTGCTTCTGCGGGGGATGATTTTACGCTTAAGACTCGCGGTGGTGCGGATGCACAGCCATTGATGACCAACGCACATACTATCGTTCCATAATAGAGTTTCGACATATATTCCTCCTTGATTGTACTGAGCGCAGCACGGATGAGCTGCGCTCAGTCAGTAAAGATTAGCAATGTGGACTATTTTGGTCAAGAATATAAAATGTGGTTTTTGGCTCAATTAATTTGATATTTTTTAAAATGATCTTTGTTGAGTAGAGAGAGAGCTGCTCCATTTAAAGCTGTGGAGGAGGAGGGGCGCCCGCAGGAACTTGTGCCCAGCCTTCATTGCAAGTCATCACCTGAGGATAGTAGTTTCCTTTTGACTGACAATAATAAAGCATCGGAGCAACTACAGTTGGAGCCGGTTTTGGCGGAGCCACCGGAGCGCTTATGGCTTGCGCTGGAGCACTCACTACTTGAACGGGGGGCGGCGCTTGAACAACCACTCTTGCCGGTTGAGGATCCGCTTGCACAATGACATAAGAGGGTTGTGCAATGGGGTGACTGTAAAAATGCCAGTCGCTTCCGATCACCCACCACCAGCCCAGTCTGCCGAGGTGGCGATCATGAACCCAATGTCCCTCGCCCCAATGAGTATCGTGCCAGCCACGATTAAAGTGATCTCTCGCGAATGCGTTATTCATAAAACTAAACATGAGAATTGCTGCAATGAGTGTTTTCATTATTTCAGTTACCTTCCTAAGATCTAGAATATAACTGTGGGAGCCGGTTGACAATTATGTGAATTGCAACAGCAAGAAGCAACACTTTAGCGGTATTCTGCGGCGATGGAATCGTGACGATTTCTGTAACTTGCCGTTAACGAAAATCGTGGATGCAGATCCCGCAATTATCTTGGATCAGAAAGGTACTGATTCTTAGTCGTTTCGTAAGAGTTTGATGGACTAGAATCGAGTGGCTTATAAAGATCATTCAAGATTGAATATTTTCCTAAGAATGGAACTTTGCTTGCTCTCCATACAAAACCAATTGTTTGATTCTTTTTGTATTTTGATCTTAACAGGTTGCCCGTTGCCCATTCGCCATCTACGATATTGCCATCCTGATCAAGAAAGAGTGTGTAGACTAAATGCCTCGAATCAACAGCGCCAGGGCTTTGATTTTGACTGAGGCCAAGGCGTTCATAATCATTCTCTTTAATGTTAACGATGCTGTCGATTTTTGAAATAGGCATAGCGCCGTTGGTGGTTTCATGAGTAGGTTCGGTTTCATCGGTAAAATAGATATCCGTAATCACGGTTACTTTTGAAGTGGCACCCTCATGTCCTTTTGCGGAAGAGGCACCTGAGATCACACTCGCATACCCAAGTACTGGGTAATTCCACAAGTCTTTTGAGTTATTTGCTTGGATTACAAATGAACGATGGTATCTGCCAACAATATTACTTAATGCCAGGTGAAGTGGGGCCGGATTCAGCGACTCGCCACCACAGTGTTTTTCAAAACAACGATTACCCATTTGACGATAATCAAAGTAAACCATACCAGGATGATTGTTTTTAAAGATGATGAGATTTCCATCTTTATTCATCATGTAGTTATTTTGGGCATCAATGGCCGGAAGGAAATTAGGTATGTTATATTTTTTCTCTTTCTTTTCGCTATACTGAGCAACTTCGTAGGCATAATAAAAGGCGATTAATCCTTTCACGTCTGATGCTCCAAAAGGAATGACTATTCCATCTTTATTTACATAAATCGTTTTTTGAGGCTCAGAGTAATTAGTGGCGGCAGGAGACCACCCATGACAAATGCCATAAGAGCCTTTCGCTTTGCCGTTTTGCCCTGAAATAATTCGATGAGTAAATGGATAATTGTAATCACCGTTGGCGATATCGAATTTTTCAGTTAAGGACAGGGTATTGATCTGTGCCTGTGACATTCTCTTTAATTGAGCAAGGCTCGGGCGATCTCCACGTTCATCGGCACCGAGAACGACGTCACTTCTCTTTTTTTGTTCAGTGGGGTTACCGTTCATGTCTGAATAACGAGTAGCAATGCCGATATCACCATCCGGCCAATAGGTATCACTGAAAGGAGTATGTCCTCCCCCAGAAACCACATTTGAAACAGCGGGGAGTAGTTGAAGTTTTGTCTCAAGAACTTCGTCAGGAAATAAAAAAGAAGTACCAAAGTTACTTGGCCATGGGGTCGCGTATGCTGAAGCGCCCGCCAAAATACTCATTACGGTTAAAGTGATATATTTATTATATTTAATGAAATTCATTGATTTTACAGCTTCCCAATATTCAAGTTATAAACCCCAATTAATAGCGGTCGGATTTATTTGAAGCCCGTTTTTAAACTAATATTGTGTAATTGTCAATGATTTAAATTTAAACTAAATTTTCAGTGGATGGGACAGAAAGCAGTTTGCTCAAGTAATGAGACTTGCTAACTCTTCCCAACGGGAAAGTTTTTCATTAATCAAGACTTGGTTTTTGCTCTGTTCTTCAATTAAATCGCGAAGGAGGGTAGGATTCTGGCTGAGATCTTCACTGGCCAAGCGATGATTTAATTCACCCTGTTTTGCTTCTAGTTTTACGATTTCTTTTTCAATTTTACCAAACTCGGTTTGCCACGCACGGGCTTGATTGTTCGAAGGTTTCTTGGTGCCTGAAGAGGGTGTATCCGCCTGCTCTAAAACTGGATTTCGACCAATGACTTGATTGTCTTTCTTAGGCGATTTAATCCGATCGCGCGTTTCTTGAACCTTTTTAGCAAGGTATTCTTCGTAGCTGATCACCAGAGGGGTGACGCTACCATTTTGAACCTCTAAAAGTTGATCTACGAGCGGTGCCACAAAATCTCGATCATGGGATACCAAGCAAAGCGTGCCTTCATAACTCATCAGCGCCTGTAAGAGCACATCGCGAGATTCTGCATCTAAGTGATTGGTAGGTTCATCCAAGAGTAAAAAATTATTGGGGAGGAGGAGGAGTTTTGCGAGTGCTACTCGCGCTTTTTCGCCGCCCGAGAGGACTTTGATTTTTTTATGAACGTCATCCCCTGTAAAAAGAAAGGCTCCGGCGATTCCTCGCACTTGTGCAATGGGTAAATGCGGGGCGATCTCTTCGAGCTCTTCCATGATGGTGTGATCGAGGCGCAAGGTCTCGGCTTGCATTTGCGAGTAATAGCCCACCTTCACTTGATGACCCAGTTTGATGCTCCCTTCGCTGAGCTGCAATGTGCTCGACAGCATTTTGAGCAAGGTGGTTTTACCGGCACCATTTACTCCCACAATGGCCACACGTGAACCTCGTTGCAGAATCCAATCGAATTTAGAAAAAATCTTTTTGTCGCCAAAACTCATGGCGGCGTTCTTCAGGGTCACTACTTCTTTGCCGCTCGGTGGGCAGGGGGGAAACCGAAATTGAACTTCGGCTCGTTCTTCAGCAAGTTCGATGAGTTCCATTTTATCGAGTTGTTTTAGTCTGCTTTGTGCTTGGCGTGCTTTGGTGGCTTTCGCTCCAAAGCGCGCAACGAAGGCTTTGATTTCTGCAATTTTTGCTTGCTGACCTGCATATTGGGCTTCGAGGACAGAAATACGTTCTTGTCTTTGAACCACGTAGGCGTCTAAGTTTCCTG
>CAIMWN010000182.1 GCA_903845155.1 Oligoflexia bacterium | reverse complement strand
TTGACGTTTTTCACTTTTATATTTACCAGTCCTCGCTGAGTAGCGAGGAGAAAAATGAGTATGAAGTAAGTTTTAGAAAAGAGTATTCAAAGGTAAATGCGTTTTACAAAGCCATTACCGGTCATCAGGATCCACTTTGGTTTAGACCTTGGCTCGGCGAAAGCATTGAGCTGCGTTCGTCCATGATTCATCCACTCAATCTTCTCCAAATCCTTGCAGAGAAAAATAAAGATCTAGCGCTCCTTCGTTTGACTGTGACGGGAATTGCAAGCGGGATGCTGACTACCGGGTGATCCGAGCGATCGTTCCGTCGGGGTCTTGATTTAAATCAAAGCATAAAAGTTCTGACCACTTCATTGTCTCATCTCCATCCAGCCCGTGCTCGCTTGGCCTAAGCCATGCAACCTGACCCTTTATTCATTAATCAATAAAGGAGTCTTCAATGAAAATTAAAATGGTATTTCTCTTTCTGTCTCTTCACTCTATGGCCTTTGCCGAGGTCAATATTATCGGTGGAACAAAAGTATCCTCCGCGGATTGGATTTCAAAGACGGTGGTTGCACTCGTGTCGCGTTCTGAAAGTGGGGAGGCGCTTTGTACTGCTTCTTTGGTTGCGGATGATTTGGCGGTCACAGCCGCTCATTGTTTGGCTTCTATTGAAGGAGATAAAATCAGCACATTATCGCTGGTATTTGCGCATGATTTAAAATTAGCTACTCCCGGTAATATCAGGGCCGTGGATAACGGTTTAATCCCAGACTCAGGTGATGTCGCTCTGATTCATTTCAAGGGTGGCTTGCCTGCGGGGTATTCTCATTCTGATTTACTTCCTTTTAATAAGAAATTGAAGGCCGGTGAAAGCGTTGAGCTCGCTGGTTTCGGTATTTCAGACGCGACCCATGACACTGGTGCTGGGGTATTGAGAAAAGTAAAAGTGAAAATCTTAAATCCAGAATTCTCTGCTACTGAAGTAGAGATGGATCAATCGCATGGAGGCGGCGCTTGCCACGGGGATTCCGGCGGGCCCGCTTATGTCATCATCAATAAACATCCCTTTCTTTTTGGAATCACCAGTCGGGGTGGTGGTAATTGTGATCAGGACGTGATTTATTCCACGATCTCAGGATTTGCGGATTGGTTTAAAGAAGCCGGCGCACAATTGCGCGGGAAGCATCATGCTTCATAAGCAATCACTGTCAATTTGGCTAATTAAGCATTAAATACATGCTCCGGCTAACTTCTTCCCTGCGCGGATTGGGTTAGCCGGTATCTTATGCACCGAATTTAGCCACATAAGCATCTAACACCGCAATCGCAGCTCCTGCAGCTCCGCGAACGAGATTGTGGCCCATGGAAATAAAACCGATCGTGTTGGGGGAATCGCCTTGTTTAATTCTACCCACATGAATTCTCATATCGTGCGGATCAAGATCACGCAGGGGCTGTGGACGATCATGCGCAGTATGAAGTTTAATAAAGTTTGGGTCTTTTTCTGCAATAACATTAAAACATTGGGTCACATCATCTGCAGTGACTGGCTTACTAAAGTGCACGTGTGCGGCTACGGTATGCCCGTGCAATACCGGTACCCGATGGACATGTACAGTAATTCCACATTGAAGTGGGTTTTCGGCAGTCCCTAAAATTCGTTTTGTTTCTAATCGTATTTTGTCTTCTTCGCCGCCAATATGCGGAATGATATTTCCTAAAATATCAAAAGAGGGAACACCCGGGTAACCTGCACCGCTGATTGCTTGAAGGGTGACCACATTGATGTGTTCAAAACTTCCCAGCGCAAGGAGGGGGGCCAACGCTCCCGCAAGAAACACAGTTGAGCAATTAGGATTAGTGAGAATTTTTCCCGTCCAGTTTTGTTTCGAAAGTAGACTCAAATGAGAAAGGTTAACTTCAGGAATGAGAAGAGGCACTTCCGCGTGCATTCGGAATGCAGCGGCATTGGAGCAGACGATATGGCCTTTTTTAGCAAGTTCGGGTTCTGTGGTGAGTGCGATCTCGGTAGGAAGGGCTGAAATAATGAATTTCGATGTCACTCCCAATAAAGGTTTAATAGTCATTTTTGCTACGTTTTCGGGCAAGGGTATTTCATTCCGCCATTGCACGCGCTCACCGTAAGTTTGCCCAGCACTTCCTTCAGACGCAGCCACTTCGGCGACGTAGAAGAGAGGATGAGACGCGAGTAGAGTGATTGCTTTTTGTCCTACCGGGCCGGTGGCACCCAGGATGGCTACGGGTATTTTATTATTCATGAGGTTTTTTCTCCAATAGTGTAAGCAGTTCAGTAAACAGAGGCTGGATGGTTTGATTTTTGATGGGCTTACCGAGCAAGGTGGCAAGTGGAGGTGGAATCGGAATGGATTTGTGAATCAACGGTTCCACGATCGTTTCAAACTTTGCTGGGTGGGCGGTGGCCACCAAAATGCACTTCGTTTGATCAGATGGGTTTTTCTTTTTGAGCCTTTTTCGCGTGACTGCGGCCGTTGCCGTGTGTGGGCAAAGAACTTGACCCCAATCAGTTTCACTCGATTCAATTTCACTTTTGATCTCTTCGTCGCTGACGGACTCGGCATTAATTGCATTTCGAAGATCAGAAACGTTCGGGCAAAGGTTCAGAAATCTTTCCAGGTTACTGGGATTTCCGACATCCATCGCATTCGCAAGAGTTGCATGCGTCGGAGCAAATTTGAGAACGCCACTTTCGAGGTAATCAGCCACATTTCGATTGGCATTCAGTGCAAGTGTGATGGGTCCAATCGGTAATCCCATCGTTTTTGCCCACATGCATGCAAGCGAGTTTCCGAGGTTTCCGCTGGGAATGATATAATGGGGTAAGGGCTCATTCGAGTAGAGGCGTGCAAAGGTAATCGCAGAATGAGCGTAATAAACCATTTGAGGTAAAATACGGCCTAAATTAATACTATTTGCACTCACATAAGAGCGTTTGGTGTGGGGATCAAGAAAAGTCTCTTTCACCATTCTCTGACAATCATCAAAGGTACCTTCGACCGCAATCGCCCTCACATTGCCGCCCCAGCAACAGAGCTGAGCTTCTTGACGACCGGAAATTTTCCCTTTGGGGTAGAGAATGACGACTTCAATATTTTTCTTACCATGAAAGGCGGCGGCAACTGCACCACCCGTATCGCCGGAGGTGGCCACCATGACGGTTTGTTCCGTCTTTCCATCCGAAATCACTTGGAGTGCTTCCGCAAGAAATCGCGCGCCCACATCTTTAAAGGCGCAGGTCGGGCCATGGAAGAGTTCAAGTATAAAATCTGACCCCGCAGGAGCGAGTGGAATGGGGAAATGAAAGGTATTTTTACAAATAGTAGGTAAGGCCGCGGCTAGTTTCTCGTCGTCAGTAAAGAAGGGGCGAAGCAGGATCGTTGCCACTTCCGCGAGTGTGGTCGCAGATTTGAAATCATCTAAAGTAAATTTTGGAAATGCTTCTGGAATAAAAAGCCCGCCATCCTTGGATAGCCCAAGCTCGAGCGCGGTACGAATACTTACGGTAGCCAGTCCTCCGCGTGTACTTAAAAATTTCACGGTTGAGTTGCTCCCTTTTTTCTGATTGGGGAGATCCAGCCTTGAGCAGCGAGCGAACCACTCCTTTGGAACGCGAGAATCATGGCTTCTTTTGCGCGGTTGGCGATTTCCAAATTCTGAGTGAATGCAAAGACACTAGGGCCGGCCCCTGAGATAGAGCACCCCAAGACGCCTGCGCCCATTGCTGCTTTTTTTACCTCGTAAAAGCCAGGAATAAGCGGGGCGCGCGCGGGTTCAATTAAAATATCCTCGAGGCCCTTTTGAATAAGCTTAAAATCCGACGTACAGCAACCCGTGATGAAAGCCGCTAATCTTGCTGCTTGTTCAGAATGACTTTTGAGTGTGATTTCTTTTTTGAGAACCGCTCTTGCGTCTTTTGTATTGAGAACCATTGAGGGATGTACGAGCACGCAATAGAGTTCAGATGGATAAGGAATAGAAATCACATCGGGTTCATCGCCCGGCCGAGTGAGTGTAAGCCCCCCGTACAGGCAGGGTGCAATGTTGTCAGAGTGTTTTGATCCGCTCGCAACAGCTTCTCCCTCGAGTGCGTAGGTTAAGAGTTGTTCGCGACTGAGGTTGGTGCCTAATAGAATATTTGCAGCAACCACTGCACCTACAGCCGAGGCAGCAGAACCGCCCATTCCAGAACCGAGTGGAATTCCTTTGGTGATTTTTACTTTGAGGCCGAAGCCCGGTCTGTGATCAGCGAGCATTTTAATTAAGGGGAGGCCTGCAGTATTTTTGGAAGCAATCGTAGAAATTGAACCCGCGTTCTCAATTCCATCCAGGGGTTCAATGATCACTTCTGCTTGGTCGTTCCACGACACCGTGACTGTATCGCCAACGGCATCGATGGCGAAGCCCAAGATATCAAAACCTACCGCGACATTAGCAACAGTTGCAGGGGCAAATACGGTTACTGATTTTTGTGTCTTCATTGACTCCCCAGACGCGAGGCCAGTTTTAAAAGGTCTGCAAAAATTCCACCCGCCGTCACTTCGGGGCCCGCTCCCGGACCTTGAATCATGAGTGGGCGTTTTTGATAGCGTTTGGTTTTAAACAAAACAATATTGTCGGCACCCTGCAGATTCGCAAAAGCATGCGACTTTGGATAGGCGCTCAGTGCCACTCGTACGCCGTTTTTGGGATCAATGCTCCCCACGTAGCGAAGTACGTTTCCGGCAGCGGAGGCCGCTTTAAATTGTTGCTCTACTGCAGGGTCGCCCTCTGCAATTCTATTCAGGTATTCTTGCGTTGATAATTTTCGGAGTGCTTCGGGAACGAGGTTTTGAATGGGAACATCGGAGAGTTCAATATTCATCCCAGACTCACGGGCTAATATCACTAATTTTCGTGCAACATCCATCCCAGAGAGGTCGTCGCGCGGATCAGGTTCGGTGAGTCCTAGTTTACGTGCTTCGAGCACTACTTCTGAAAACGGTTTGCTTCCGTCATAAGTATTAAAAAGGTAAGACAATGTGCCACTCACGATTCCCTCTATCAGAATCACTTCGTCACCTGTTTGGATGAGTTCTTTCAATGTCTGGAGTACAGGAAGGCCCGCGCAGATATTCGTTGAATAGAGGAATTGTTTTTTGCTCTCCGCAGCGGCTGTTCTTAGTTCTTGGTAAAATTCCATCGATCCAGAATTTGCCTTTTTATTGGGGGTAATGATGTGGATTCCGTTTTTGAGCCAATGAGGATAGAGCTTGGGCAGTTCGCCGCTCGCGGTAGCATCGATGATCACAGAGTGGGGGAGATGGCTCTGGTGGAAATGCTGACAGAGTTTCTCAAGGTCCATCGGTTCCTGACCTTGGTTTAAATTGGCCCAGTCGGCTGGGTCAATTCCGTTCGCATCTTTACCATCCAAGTGCATGCCTTTAGAGTTCAGTAACGCTCTCACTCTCACATCAATCCCATGATTTTTTTTAAGTCGAGGAAGTTCTGCACGAAGTTGATTCAAGAATTCAAGACCGATCAACCCTGTGCCAATCACGCCAATACCAATGGTCTGGGCGGAAAGGTAAAACGAGGAGTGCACGGCTCTCAAGGCTACACTGGTTGCCGCTCCGTCAATGACGGCGGAAATATTTCGTTCACTCGAACCTTGTGCAATTGCATGAATGTTTACCCCCGCTTTACCGAGCGCTGAGAAAAATTGCCCCGCCACTCCTGGGCGTTCCACCATGTTATCGCCTACCGCTGCAAGAATACTTTTTCCTTTGGAAACATGGATTGAATCGAGAGCTCCCTGATGAAGTTCGGCAAAAAATGCTTTCTCAATTGCTGCTTTCGCCTTCTCAGATTGATCTTCGGTAATGGCGATGCAAATAGAATGTTCAGAACTTGCCTGCGAAATCATCACCGCTGATACACCAACCGAACGAAGTGCTCCAAACAGTCTCTCCGCAACCCCAGAAACTCCCACCATTCCGGTTCCTTCAAGGTTAATGAGAGCCATTTTCTCGATCGCAGAAATGCCTTTTACGGTTTTGTCTGACTTTGCGTGAGCATGAATTTTAGTTCCCGGGTAAGATGGATTAAAAGTATTTCGGATAAAGACGGGGATCCCTTTTTTAATGGCAGGCTCCATGGTGGCAGGATGGATGACCTTGGCACCGAAGTTCGCAAGCTCTGTGACTTCGTGATAACTCATTTCACTTAAGACCACTGCTTCAGGAACCAAGCGTGGATCGGCTGAGAGAACCCCATCCACATCAGTCCAAATAATAATTTCATCGGCATTGAGAAGGGCGCCAAAAATAGAACCAGAGAAATCGCTTCCATTGCGTTTCAACGTGGTTGCGGTTCCTTCTTTAGTAGAAGCCACAAAGCCAGTGATGATCAGGATAGGGTGATTTTTTTCTTCAGGATCTAAAAACCAATTTGCAAGTTTCGCTTCCGATTCTGGCCATTGAACGACCACTGAGTTTTCTAGAGGTTCCACCACCAGTACTTTTCTTGCGTCGAGGTAGCGTGAGCTTTTCTTAAGCTTGGCGAGATAGGCGGTGAGAATCTGCGCCGACCATACTTCACCAAAACCCGAAATGAATTCAATGTTTCGCTCCGATGCGGTTTGGGTGAGCCAAATGCCGCGCAGGACTTCCGCCAAATTCTGAAAATCAGTTTCGATAACCGGCGTGAGGGTTTCAATGCTGAGTGCCTTGATGGTGTCGAGGTGACGATTTTTTAATTGCTCGAGAATAGTGAGATAAGTATTGTTTTGAGTGCGCGCAAGCTTCGTTACTTCAATGAGCCCGTCAGTAACTCCCTTCATCGCAGAGACCACCACAGCCACTCGGTGACTCGGTCTCAGCATTGATTCGGTCTCAATAATTCGCGCGACTGATTGATAGCGTTCTGCGCTACCCACGCTAGTGCCACCGAACTTATGAACTACCCAATTTCCCCATGCTTTATCGTGTTTTGTCACTCCGGGTAGGATAGCATAAAGCGCTTTTCGTACCCCCTGATAATTGAATGACTGTTGTTTAATAACGTTCATGATTGCGTACAAAATAAACCAGGAAATGACCGAGAGTGGCTCGGTGCAGCAAAGTCTGAAAGTGCGGTAACTTTGGCGAAGGTCTGAGCAGTTCAATGAAAATAATTGAACTGTTCAAGTTGCGATCACAGATGACTAACTTTTGTTCAGTGCTCGGGCTTCAAAACTCCTATAATTGATTAAAATTGGCATAGTTGGTGCTATTTAGGGATATATGAAATTCGATTTACTTCTTCGAAATGCTCTTCGTTTTTTTGTTTTTTCATCACTCTTTTTTCAGCCTCCTTCTTTTGCACAAACCCCCGGTCAGGTTCTGAAGGTGCTTCAGTTGAATTTTAACTCCGAAATGGTGCTAGAAGATGGTGATTATCATATTAGAGATCGACGCTTTACTGCGATGGTTCAGTGGATTAACGACAACAAGCCAGATATCGTTTTTATTGAAGAGGGTTGGAACTATCGCGGCTTCTACTCGATTACTGAAGCACTCGCTCTGGCGACGAATTACGATTTTGCCTATCGAGTGGGCATGGGAGTTCCCTTGATGATTGCCGACAGCGACGGACTCTTAGTCAGGAAGGGCTTAGGGTTGTCTCAGACTGATAATTTTACACTTCCTCATAGCGGGATGTCATTTGGAAAGGGGAATGGCTGGGTCCTTTCGCTTGCAGCAAATAGTTACGCGGTCGGTGGGCGCATCACTCTTCAAGACGGTTCTCCGATGTATGTTTATGCAACACACTTGATTTCGAATGCAGATGCTCAAGATGTGGAAGCGATTCATGCAGATGTCGTGAAGCAAGCAAAGCGTCGCTTTGAAGGCGTTGATCATCTTCAGGTGCTCATTGCCGGAGATTTTAATTCTATTCCCAGTGATCCGGGGCCGAAGAGTTTAATCAATCTTGGATACCACGATACTTACGCTGATGCACATGCGGGAGTTTCAAGTCAGCCCGAGGCGTGCACGTCATGTGATGATCCAACGAGCGTTTATTTTAATCCGATGACCATTTCTCCGGGGCTTTTTCCAAAGCAAGCAACCCTGTCACCCGATCATCGGATAGATTACATATTCGCCTTAGGGCCGAAAATAAAAACGCTAGCTTCCACTGTTGTTTTCAATCAACCAGAGAATCACGTATGGATGAGTGATCATTACGGAGTGCTGTCGACCATTGCAGTGGGTGGAAATGCGCCTGCAGGAGTAAAGTACCCAAATCCCATGCGAGATGTAGTGCGAGGCGATCATTCTTTAGTGATTCATTTAAACGACACGAACCTCACTTGTGATCAGGTTGAAAAATGTACGACCCAATTTCCCGACGCAGTGATCTCTGCGGCTAAAGGAATTACGTTTATCAATGACACTGGTAAAAAAGTAAAAGTCACGGTCAATGGCAAAGGCCATGTGTGGCCACGAAAATATACAACCCTGAAGAAGACAGAAGCGACGACCTTCTATTTCTCGCCTGGAGAGACTCATCGATTTGTTGCGCAAATTCCACTCAGTAGAAAGAAACTAGTAGGAACGATTCAGAGTAAAGAGATGCAATAGCACCTGATTCGCGGCTTTCGCTATTACGTATAATTCAATGGCGATTGTTTAATTATCAAGGTGGGTGGTCACAAAATGAACCAAATGGTCACTAAAATTGACTCAACGCAGAATTGTGCTAAAATGCGCTCATGAACCAGAATGTGGAACCAGAAATTTATCAATATCGAAGCGCCAAGGATTACTTGGTGGATGTCGTTGCAGCGAAGCAGCGGGCCGATCAAAATTTCTCTATTCGGGGTTGGGCTCGTGAAATGGGAATGCCCAGCCACAGTCTTCTCGTTATGGTTCTTCAGGGCAAACGAAAAGTGTCCATCAAGCAAATCCCATTTTTTGCCCGTGGATTAAATCTCACGAAAAATGATCAATTGTATTTTCAGGCAATCATCCAATTCGAAAATGCAACTACGCCAGCAGAGCAATCCATGTATGCAAATTGGTTGTCAGAAAATTCACCGAAAGATTCAACATCCATAAACGTGATCGATCAATTTTGGATGATTTCAGAATGGATTCACATGGCTATCATGGCGATGGTTAGTTTAAGAAATTTCGATCATACGGTAGCCTACATTCAAAAACGTCTCAGAAAGAAATTCACTACTCAAGAGATTAGTTCAGCGATTAAAAGACTGAGGCAATTCAAACTTCTAGAGGAGGTTGAAGGTAAGCTTTATCTCACGGCTACCGTCTCCACCACGCGTAATGATATAGCAGACGCAGGAGTGCGTGATTACCACAAACAAGTCGCAGAACTCGCTAAAGAGGCTGTTGAAGAACAGTCGTCAGCAGAGCGAGAATTTCAAAGTTTTACAGTGCCGGTAGCGAGTGATCAAATTATGGTTGCCAAAAAAATGATTAGAGAATTTAGGACCGAGCTGTGTCGTGTCCTCACGGCAAAGCCCGGTGATGAAGTTTACCAAGTGAATTTACATTTCTTTAGCTTAACTCGAACGGAAGAAGAGTTAAATGAAATGCCAAAAATTTTGAAAAAAGGAAGTCGCTCATGAAGATATTCAATGTATTGATTACGCTATTTGTACTCTCTTCAACATACTCGCAAATAGCAAAGGCCCAAAATGGTCCGGGGAATATTCAACATCAACAACAACAGCAGCAGCAGGAGCACAAGCAGCGAGAGTGTTGGAATGGTGGTGAGCCCCGGATCACTAAGGTAAAAACGATATTACAAGAGCTCGCTTCGTTCTTAGATTCTAAAGAAGTAAAGGATGAGAATGCATTTCCTGAGCTCAATGGCATTTCAGTGGTTGAATTTGTGAAGTCCCGAGATTCAAAACAAGAAACGTCTATTGAAGTGAGAATGACACGGAAGCATCTCACGGATCATTTCCATCATCCTCGCGCATTTCTCAATTTCCCTAAGAAGAAATTGATACTCTTCAATGAAACCGGATACGACACGATTGATCCATTCGACTATAAAGCGAAATATGCAATCATTGCGCATGAATTATTTGGATTAATGCAAATTGAAGTGAACACGAAGGAAAAACCCTTCAATACTGATATTTCAGACCGGATCACGAAGTTTGTTTACAAGACACCAGAAGGACAGCCTTACTTAAGTACGCAGCAGTTAGCGACCGACATCGATCAGCAAACTTTCCTGAATGCTTCAAATTGTGTATTGGATTCGATCACCCAGAAAATCAAGTGCAAAGAGTCGGTTAATTTCCTCAAGACTCAAGATGTGAATTTCTTTGCAAATTATATCGATCATGACCATCTGGCCATTGATCTGAGCAAAGCGCATGCAATTACCAATACATCGAAAGATGGAAGCCTTTGGGTGAATGATGGCGGATATACAAAGACTGAGTATCAATTCTTAAGGCAATTCAACCTACTCAGGGTGTCAACTGCATGCTCTACTTCGGAACGTAAATTAAGCGAAAACTATTTTATTAATCAATTCGCTCCTGAGAATGAGAAAATGATGGTGGTCTCTTGTGTAGAGGGAATGGAAAAGGCAACGATCACCCGTGTGCTAGCACAGGGCTGCTCTAAAAAGTTTCCTGGCTTTTTTCAGGCCTCAGAAGAATGTCTTGCCAACAGTGATGATGAGTTGAGTTTTCAGTTTTGCTCAAAATTCGCGAGTGTTGCCTCAGGACCAATGACTCCGGAACTGGGTTGTGCAGCAAGGCATGGTCAGCAGCAACAACAACAGCAGCAACAACAGCAGCAACAACAGCAGCAACAACAGCAGCAGCAGCAGCAACAACAACAACAGCTGCAGCAACAACGGCAACACCAAGAGCAGTAAAATTATCAATTGAACATACAATGAATCTCTGAGGTTGCGTGAAATGACTCGCAAGGCACCTCGTTTCCAAAATTCGAGTCAATGAAAGAAGTAGATGATGAAGGCGGTAAAACTAGGACTAGGATTAATATTTTTATGGGTCACTTCTGCGACTGCTCAACAAAACGTGCGGCAGCAGGACAAAAACCAGCAGCAAGACGTACAAAGAAATAGTGCTTGTCCGGTGAATTCAGTACCAGGGAGTTTCGAGGTAGTTGCAAAGGATAAAAATGGCAACGGAGGATCGATAGACCAGCAATCGTATTGTAGAGTATTGAATATTTTATCATTTCAACAAATTAAGTGGTTAACGCCCGGAACAGATGCAACTGAACTTTCTTCAGCCGATGGTTTTAAGCAGGTAGAAAGAGTTCAGGCGGAGTTGAGTGGTGCAACCTGCGACGCTGTTTCTCGGTTTGTACGCCAACAATATCAATATCCTGTAACTGATACACATGTTGATCTTACTTCTGGTCAATCAGCCTCTGCAAATGGAGTTTTATATATTTGTGCACTTAATGTATCACCTGAAGAAGCGCCACCAGCTACTCAGCAAGATCCCAATGCTTGTAATTATCAATTGGACCACACAAATCAAGTAGTGCACGTTCCCTGCAGTGAAATTCCTTCCATGCAAAAACGGGAGAATGAAGCCCGTGAACGCGACGGCCATCAAGCTCAGTCCAAGCGGCAGCAACAGTAAGAGCTAGGTCAACCCAGATATGCTGCGTTGAAACTCAAGCTGCGAATCAAAAGTCTCCAATAGTTTTAGAGAATGGAAAATGAACGTGCAAAATTAATGAAATCCAGTTTTGCACAGAGTAATAGAGGATTTCGAAATAAGATTCAGAAATGAATCATCGGTAAAAAAGAACGGAAAAAGTTAAATGAATATTCTAAGTTTGTTTCTTATGTTGATGGTTTCAACCCAAGTCTTCTCTGGTCAGGCAATGGCCGCATGCGCACCAGTCTCGCTTGATGTTACCCCTTTGTCAGCGGTACAAGAGTTACTTCAAAGTCACCACCACCAACTCAATACCCCCCAAGAGATCGAAAAATATAAAGCAGATCATCAAAGTGATCCGGCAGCTTATTATTGGTCAATCAAACTGGAAAAAAGTTCCCTAGCGCCAGAGGGCTTTCAAGAGCTATATGAGCTCAAAGCCTATAAAGTTCAAATAGCTGATAATTCAAGAATTCTTTTTTTCCGCTCAAATGCAATTCCTCGTCATACTGTATCAGAAAAAATCGAGCTATTCTCGCTCGACAGCCAAATTCGGCATTTACACTCTCCTGGTCACGGCCTCTTCGCTGAGCTAAGAGCGATTGAACGCGCTGCCAATCGTCGTGCAGAACTAAAACTATACCATCGCTTATTGCGGTCTCGTGAGTTTACCAAATGCGAGCAGGATTAATACTCGTAAAACTGTGAACGAACGAAGTTTTGAAAACATTGAATAAAAAATTGAAGGAACAAATGAAAAATTTAATTATGATCAGCAGTCTGCTTTTAGGCACTTTCGCTGGTGCAACCACCATTACCTCATTCAGCAAAGTTGCCAATTTAAGCTCTGGCGAAGGATCTCTTGCTTACGTCAATCAAGGAACTTTTTGGGATGGGCAGGACATGAGAGTCAGCATGATTCTTGGAGGAGTTTGTTGCGTTAAGTGCGCGCATTCGCAGACTCAGCAGAATATTGGTGGGATGGCCGCCAGTGTAGGAGATGATAGTATTATTTTGAAGTTAAATGAATCAACCGAGAAAAATGGAACGCTTTATATTTGTCACTGATCACCAACTAGGTCAACCCAGATATGCTGCGTTGAAATTCAGGCGTTGAATCAAAGGCCGCCAGTAGTTTTATAAAATTAAAAATAAATGTGCAAGGTTAAAGAAATCCAATTTTGCACAGAATAATAAAGGATTTCAAAATAAGATTCAGAAATGAATTATTGAATAAATAAACGAGGTACGAATGAAAAAACTTTTACTTATACTCCTTTCGATTGGATCAGCTCCTGCATTTGCACAACAACAAATGAACACTGGGCAAGCACAAGTCGAACAGCACGATCTGCAATCTAATCCTACAAATACTAAAAAAGTATGTCTTGATTCCGGTAAAGACGGTATTCCAATTTGTGCAAATATAATAATCACGGATGAAAAAGAAGTTTCATTTGAACTTCATTTCAATGAAGGGGGCGCATCTACAGTAGCCCGAGTTCATGCTATTGGTTCGAAATATGCTGTTTATTTAAACGTTACTGAGGGCGGTGGCTTTTCTGTCGGTGGTTTGTGTAAGTTTTTTGGTCCTTCTGTTTTCCCGAGTCTTTCGAATTTCAACATTGATCAAGAAAGTGAAAAGAATGCGGTTAAAGTCAATAGATACCAATCTCATCGTTACCCCTATGGGCCTCATGCCGACCGCGCGCTTTTTCGGAGATTCACAAACTTTATTTCAGAGCCTTTTTATAGCACTTATTATTTAAAAACAGTTCGCTGCTACGGAGAACTCTGAGTTCGAGTCCAAGTTCCATTCGAATATACATAGAAAAACCGAGCAGTTCCGAAGTTCACAGGCTTGGCTCGGTAAATCAAACAACAGTGAACGAATAATATTTTGAAAATATGAGAATAATGAAAGAGGATTTAAAATGAAAAGTAAAATATTTGCAATTTGTCTTGGCGTGATAGGTGTGTCAACTCTTGCTGTCGCAGAAGGCCTCTCTAGCAATAGTTCTACTCCAAGCGATAGTGGAGACCGTAATGTAAGCGTCCGAATTGCTGACGGTTCAAATGGTGTAAAATTTGTTTTTACGCGTGATCGAAGTATTCCTGCGTTAGGAAAGGCATGGAAAGATCCAAGTGGAATGATCTGGGGTGATATTGTGAGGACCGCTCTGGGTACTGTTAATGAAATGGATTACAGCAGTGCAGTTGAATATTGTAAAAGGATAAATGCAAAACTTCCAAGCAAAGAGGATTTCGTGCGCTTACGTGAGTATATGGGCGCGATTCCGGGGGGGTATTTTCCTGAAGTTCCCCCAGGATATAAGCCGCAAGTACTCCGACACCTTTCAAGACATTTCTTTTGGTCATCTTCGATTCCGGAGCGCGATATCAGTGATGCTTATATTTTTGATGGCCGAAGCGGTTCCATAGGCCTTGACAGTCGATATTATTACGATAATGCGCTCAGGTGCGTGTCAAAAAATTAAATTGCAAAGATCTTGAAATCAATTTTTGTGACGAGAAACAAGGACTTCGGGATGCGGTTCAGAAATGAATCATAGTTTAAAGTGCAAATTAGAATAAAGGAAAACTGAATGAAAAAATTATTATTGCTTACCCTCATTTTTGGAACTTCTGGTGCATTTGCCCAGAACGTGGAAGATCCGAATTGCGGCATTTACGTGCATCTTCAATATCTTCAT
>CAIMWN010000181.1 GCA_903845155.1 Oligoflexia bacterium | reverse complement strand
GTGAGAAGTGCTGCCGAAACTCCGTGTCCAGTAATATCTCCAAATACAAAATACAAGCGTTCGCCCACTTTTGAATACTGCCAAAAATCACCGCCACACTCAGTCGCGCTTTCACTCATTCCTTCGATTTTAAGCTCATCATCTTCAAATATAGTACGGGGAAGAAATTGGCGTTGCACTATTTCAGCCGTTTCAAGTTCGTTTTGCATCCTTACTTTTTCAGCCGTCTCCGAAAGTAATGCACTAATTTTTTGAGCCATAAAATTAAATCCATGCGTCAAAACTAAAATTTCATCAGCAGAATCAGCCCGCCCACCCGAAATATTGACATTAAAATTTCCTTCAGCAATAAGCTTTGTGGCCTCTGTTAAATCTTCAATTCGCTTAATTAAAATTTTAACCAAGATAAGCGCTATTCCGAGAACAAATAAAAACAAACTAATCCCGAACAATAGTGATCGCATCTGCAGGCTCTTAGCCGATTTGAACGCAATAGCTTTAGGAACAACGCTAAACACCATGATGTTTCCTGACAAGACGCTGTCGTAGCTAATAATGTACATTTGACTATTTAAATTAATTTCTTTTGCGCCGCTTTCAAATGCGGTCTTCAATTGGCTCATCAACATCTGACAAGTAAAACCATCTCCTCTTTCAAGTCCGTAAAGAATTCGTTGGTTTTTTACTGAGATGACACAAAGATTAAATTCTTGCGAAATTAGATTTTCATTGATGCTGGAATGTTCATTTAAAAATTGATATTGTCTCCCACTCGATAAATGTAGGATGATTTCAAGGGTTTTTTGATCTTGGGTGACATGAATATCAATGGATTCCGGGGACGGCGCTCGTCTTGGTAACTCTTTAACTTTTAGTTGTAACAATTCTGATAATGCATCAATAGACTGTTTTTTTGAGGCCTCGTCCGAAGATTCCGCTTTCCCAGCAAAAATAGCAATAGGGGTAAGCACCGAATTCAATTCTCTTGAGAATGCCCCGACCTGCGAAGCTGCGTAGTCATAAATATACGAGGTTTTATCTTGAACAATCAGGTGAGTGCCCAAAAACACGAAGCAACTTCCACTTGCCAAAAGGGCTCCAGAAAAGAGGACAATAATCTTTGTTCGAATTGAGACACTTATTTTCAAAAATTCTCCTCAAACATTCGTCTCGGTTTAAGCATATCTTCCCTTGAGTTTTTAGCAAAATTAAGGGTTGGGGATTTCCGCAAATCCCATTAAACCATTTAAAGAATAGGCAAAAATCAAACTATTGCGACTTGCGCTATAAATAACGGAATGACTGCCGCAAGTCATCCCGGTAACTGGCCAGGAGTAAGTGGTGTCGGTGCTGGTCAGTACATTGTATTTGTGCATTTTAGAATCGCTACTTGAACAATAGTAAACCATCTCTTGGCCCGCATCATGAACAAAATCAAAGCCGTAAGGGATATGGGGTAATGTAGCAATATACTGTAACGTTCCCCCCGAAACTATAGAATAAACCACAGCGCTACTCATCATCATTGCAACCCACTGACTCCCATATGCGTCCCAAATCATGTCATTGAAGCTAGTCCCCGTGTAGCCACTTGCTGGAATCATGCACGAAGTGAGCGTTGTGCCCACGCTACATAAATTCCCAGAAACACCGGAAACTCCCGCCAGAGAAGTTTGAGTAGACGGCGAAGTTACAGAATAAATTTTTAAAAAACTGTCGTAATAAGTAGCGACATATCTGAAAAGCCCAGTCAACAAATTTGCCCCATCAAAGCCCAGAATTGCTGGCCAATAACCATTAATATTCACTTGATTACCGCTCAAGCCATCTGCGCTTTCATAAGGAGTTCCGCCCCCCCCCACCAAATCAACCCAATGATCGGTACTTTGTAAAACTTGCGAAATGTAATCGCCTCTGCCATTGGAATAAACGGTTCCATTGCTTGCATCCACTTGAAACGCGAGCCAAGCTTGGCTTCCAAAACTAGCATAGTTAATGGGCTGCCCGCTTGCGAGACTCGTCGTATTCGGGACTCCCGAGGATCCATTTCCAATGAAAGTAGAAATATTTCCGCCTATCACAAATTGTCTGAATTTTAATTCTGATGCATCTGAGAAAATAAGGTAATCATTCGTGCCATCATTCCAAAGTTTGAAATCAGTCACGTTTCCAATTCGGGCCGACAACGCACTTCCTCCATCACCAAAAGAGCGCGACACACCTGCGATCGTTTGGAGTTTTCCGTTTTGATCGACAAAACGAATCATTCCACGCTCGAAGAAATAAATTTTTCCTGCCGAATTCACAAAGACATCCGTAGGTGAAATGGCTGAATTGGACGTCGTTCCGTCGGCAACATGTCCATCTATTCCGTTACCCACCACCGTTGTCCAAGCATAGGTCGTTTTATTATAGAGTTTTATTACGCCTTGGGGGGGACTAAAAAAATATGCATTTCCGTCTAGCCCCACCACATTGCCAATGGATGGCATATAGGTAGGAGCAGGGTATATGCTGGGGATCACCGCACCCGTAGATGAATTAAAATTCGCGCTGCAAGCGCAACCACCGGCATAGCAGAAATTTAAAGCTAAGGTATCCACCGTACCTCCTAAAGCAAAACCTGAATAAAGTAAATTAATGGAATAAGTGCTGAGTGCTTGAGTTGGATTGCAGCTGGTTCCGGTGCCATTTGGGTAAACACTTGTCACATTTCCACTAGTGGGGGAATAGATTCGCATCCGAAGACTCGGAACATTACTTCCATATTCAGAAGAAAAAACCACTTCGTTCAAGGGATCCACAAAAAACGGAAAATGATCTGAGCCCCAAGAACCAGTAATGGTGAGTTTCGTGGTCAGGGCGGCCGTGGTATCTCCAGTATTGCTTGCGGCAAGCCCCCCTATTAGCGTTGTTAAACTATTCAAAGTGGAATCGTAGCGTCTAATTCCTTTTACATCGTAAATATAGAGCCGGTCTTGCGCATCTAAGGTGAGCGCAATGGGGCTATTGACGGTTGCGGTCCCCACTGCACCATCAACATAGTTTGTTCCTGTTAAAGGAAACAGAATAGACTGCGAACCAGTTGCTGGATCCACTTTCAAAATTCCGCGATAGCGATCTCTGAAATAAATGATTCCATTGCTGCTCACCACAAAACTTTGAGGATCTTCCGTTGAACCACCATAATTGACAAAAGATGATGAATTCGCACTTCCGTTCGTCCCTGGATCCGTGTTACCCGCCAAATATAATAAGTTAGCTGAAACATTCACGCCCGGCCCAATGGCGCTCGCATTGAGACCAGGAATATCAGTAACAAGTGCTTTTACCGCAAAATAAGAGCTACTAGGCGCGCCACTACTCCACAAATAGCATCCTGAGTGATGGGCATCAGGCACACAACCGTTTGCACCATTTACAAGATTGTTTGCAATCAATGTGTAGCTAGAATTATTTATCGTATAGAAAAGTGAAATTGGAGTCGCCCCTAAACCATTTGTGGCAACCGAAACATTCCATTGAATATACGTGTTCGTCGCCGCAGGAATGCTCAAATCACCGGCTGTTGGATTCGGATAATTTGGTGCGGCGCTATTCGCGGCAACCACATCAATCACGGTAGGCGGCGTGAGCTGATTAAAACTAATACTTGCCGTGTCAGTTCCTAAAACGCCCGCCCCACTTGCAATGAGAGTAGAAATATGTCCAACTGAGTCTTTTAGCCAGGCTGAAATGACATATGTACCGGTCGTTAGACCAACAGAAAAATTGTAGTTCGTTAAGGTGAGTGTGGGCGAAGGGGTCAGTCCCGGCGGACTGGCATTGACTGATACCCAACACGAATCTGATGTGAGGGGTGTGATCAAGGTATTATACTTCAAACAAAATTGAGAAATATTATTAGTAGAACTTTGGCCCATTAATGAAACAGTAACATTTGGATTCGTTGTAATTCCGCCAGAAGCGGCACCATTTACAGTCATGTTCCCACTCTGTAGAACCGGTGCAACTGAAGAGATAATAATATCCGATGCGGAAGTAGCGCTGGCGGAATTGCCTGCTGCATCGAATATCGAAATTCTCACTCTAAAGTGAGTACCATTGATACTTACACCTGGAGTCCATGCAAAAGGCGAGGTATTACTTTGCGCGCTAGCAAGGGGTACCCACGTACTACCCCCGTCACTAGACAAATCAATCTCTACCGAATTCGGAACCAGCCCCGAACCTGAATCACTGGTCGTCCATGAAACGCTCTGGGCATTATTCCCATTGATCACTCCTCCTCCAGTAAAGGTGGTCAAATTGAGGGCGGGTGGAGTTTGATCTAAAACCAATGAAACTGTAGTGGAATTAGATACATTTCCATATTCATCCTTTGAAAAAACGTACAGAATTTTTGCACCATCACTGCTTGATAAAACATTTGTAATTGCACCCGGAGAAATAGAGCAGCTTTGCCAACCCACTTGACCCCCCGTGGGCGGGAGCGCAAGCTCGGTTACAAAAACACTGTTAATTCCCGCACAGGATGAAAGCGTCAGATTGGCCGTTCGCGAGTTCGTCGGATTGCTTGAAAACAAAACCGCTGAGGGGATGGGGGGCGGAGTGAGATCATATACCTGAATAGTGGGTGAAGTACTTTGAATTTCTTGTTGATTTACATAAACGTAAAGTTGATTTGGGGTACCAGCAACCAAACCTTCATACGTTACGGTAAAAACGCCATTACCCGTCGTGGTGACTGTGCCCAAATTACCAGAGCTCGTGCCGCCGGCTAATACAAACTCAACGTTGGGTGAAGTTGAATTAAAGCTATTATAATTTTGGTCGCGTAGTAGCACATTAAAAGTAATGGATTGACCTGAAGCAACCGTAGTTGCCGAAGTTGAGATTTGGGAATTCAGCAAACTCACACTAATTCCGGGCGAGTAATTTGCATCTTTCGTTGAGCCTGAACACGCGCCAAGGAAAATGGAAAGGCACATGAACAAAACCCGTTGTATTGAAATACAGCTTCCCATGTACTCTTATCGTGATTTCAAAGGCTTAGCTTAAATTATTTTGAATATATTCTGCTCGTCAAATAAATGACTCCCTTGTATGTGGGTAATATAATTTTCATTGAATTCACCTTACCTTCCGATGAGTTAAATGAGGAGGCATCTAGATTCAAAAAAAATGAATTTCATCGAAAGTAAATTAAGCATTTTAAAATCAAGGGATTTCATCCTCGGATCACTCATGGTTATGATTGGATCTTTAGGTATATTTTCGTCGTTTAACTTGAATCGTAATCTAGTGGAATCCTCGTCAGGATTTTTGTTTGAACTCGGGCGGATGTTTTCGGCTAAAGAAGGTGTTCGCTATCGCTATAACGGTTCAATCATTTGGCAGGATATCCCGCAATTGAAATCCGAATCAATTAATGCAGGCGATGCGGTTTTTACTGCAACCAACTCTACTGCCGATATTTCATTAAAAGCAGGAAGTAATTTTCAAGTACAACCTAATTCACTCATTATTTTTAAACCACCCGTTGTACTCAAAGATAAAAAAACAAAATCTAGCCCGCTCATCTCTATTCAACAAGGTTCAATAAAATTAAGTTCACCGAGCGCAACAGAAGATCCGCTCATGATTGAGATTAACGGAAAAACTTATTTCGTTCCCGCTGAAACAAATAAGATACCTCAAACTATGACAATCACCGTTTCTGATTCAGGTGCGGCTCCTCGTGCAGTAATCGAAAACAAAGAGGTTCTTTCAATAAATAAATCAATGTCCATTGAACCGATCACTCAGGTAGAATTAGTAGAAGTTACACTAGCGGAAAAAAAGGACGTATCGCTTGCGGTGGAGAAACAAGTCGACTCAAAATCAAACTCAGTCATCAATGAGGTAAGCATCTCGCTTGTAAATACTAAAATAGGCTTTAATAAAACTGACCTTCCTAGCCATGAGCTCGGTACTGCTGAAACGGCTATGCCCCGTCCCGTTGTTTCTGAGCAAATTCATCAAGTCCAAACCACACGCCAATCCCTGTGGAGAATTAAAAAAATTGATCGTAAAATTGCACAAGGAGCAGTGCCATCACCGACTCCAACTGCGTCAGTCGAAATGGGCGTTTTGATGATTCCACCTTCACCTGACTCTTCATTCTTTAAAAGTGCTTTTAGCCTTGGCTTGGGCTTCGATTATTTTGGAATCGATTCAGTGGATCCTTCTAATGGTTCCCAAGCGAAAATTCTCTCCGGCATTTCACCTGACTTCACGCTGGGTTGGAAATTAGAAATCACCCCCAAAAGCCAAGTTGCGCTTAATGCAAATGTAACCCAATACAAACTTCAACCCCTTACCAACGGTGCAAGTCTTTTGAATGATTCGGGTACAAAGGTCAGTGCTGAAATTGAATACAAGCACCGGGTGCAAGAAGACTGGTTATGGGGAATCGCTTTAACAATGGAAGAAAAACTATTCTTAAGATCAGAGAGCATTTCAACGCTTTCTGCCGATAAAGTTGTTATTGGGGCAATCAACACTTCGCTGACCTATCAATGGATCAAAAAATCAAATGGCTCCATCGGAATGAAGGGTTCCATTGCCTATCTTTTACCCGCTTCAAATCAATATTTTAATATAAAGCCAGGGAGTGCGTTGAGCACCGGTCTGTACTTACGTCATGACAACGATAAGCATGATCAGTCATGTTTGTTTCAATTGGGCTACCGACTTCAATCTCAAGACACCGCCTTGTCGGACCAAAAAGAGCAACAAATTAGTTTCTCCCTTACCTACGAGTTTAGTCCTTGGTAAATATTACATTCACTGGCATCTCCGGGCAGGCGAGACTCAGCGCTTTGCCTTAAAGTATGAGATCGAAGCATTTATTGTTTGCGGCATTAGCCACTACCAATCCCTAAGGTGTGATCCCGTGACGAAACACAACCGTAAACCGGCATACAACTAACTGTTCTTAAACAACTTTAATTTTGGAAGCACCGCGCACTTTCCTTTCGACTCTCACCCTAAATTGTGTAATGTTTGCGCATCTTTATGAAACTGCGTCCGCACCTATTCCTGCTGCTTTTCGTGCTTACGGGATGCTCGAATCCCTTTTCAGGCCGTGCTGCGCCCCTGGAAGATTATCGAACCAAGAACTACAATTGTAATTTGATCCAGTTTCAACAAGAGATGATTGATCCCGCCCAAATCAGAAACACTATTCATTGTTTAAATTCCAATCATGACCTCGAAGCCCTAGAACAACTGGCTCATGGACTCAGTGATCAAAGCCTTTTGTCTTTTACTCGGTATTTTAACGAAACAGTAAACACTAAACCAAAAACCATTTTCGCGCTCAATCAGGAATATTTGAGGTTGGAAAGAACGGGCGAGTTGAAGGATTTTGAAACCATTGCCCAAGAGGTGCTAGGCCAGAAGAACGCGCCTGATTCCATTTCGGCGCTTCTCAAGGAGGAGGCTCCATTGATCTCAAGCATGGTGCAAAGTTCACCTTTTGAAATCAACACAAAGAACCTATACACACTCACTCAGTCAACTTCCTATCAAAGATTAATCTCCGAGAATTACAATGACGATTTCTTAACTCATTTTATTGCGACTCATAAAAAGTATGTGGACCAAAAAGACGCAACAACCCTTCTCACCCTCTACCAAATCATGAGTGAGCATGGCATGGATCGAGCTTGGCAGCAGATCACTAAGGCAAATCCAAAAATTGCCATTCAAAAACTGGCTTCATTTTTTGAATGGCTTTTCCAGAATCATCGCTATTCCATTCTTTCAAAATCAATCAGGGATATCGAAACTAAAAACATTACTTGCTTTAAAAATCAGACTCAGGTGAAGAATCCGCTCAACACCGCGCTTCAAAAATTAGCAACACTCTCCAGTTCCGAAGCAAGAACGTACCTCACTCATGACGTGAGAAACCTAATATTAGTCTCTCGTGGCTACTGCAGCATCCCCTATTCCATGGATTCTCTGTTCTCTTTTCTCGACGAGGTGACCGCACGACCCGAATATGAAGAAATCTATGCTTTAGTGAGTCCACTGATTCTAGATTCACGGTTTATTCATTTTATGGGTTCTCAGGCGGCTGAAACCTGGGTGAGTGACAATGAGTTTTTAACTCAACACCACCTTTTTATTGACCTCTTCACTTTAGTCACCATGACTCAAGATTTCCCCATCTCTAATAACGGCGCTGCAATGGCGAGCGGAATTGATGATTGGTTTAGACTTGGCTCTACGGAGAAGATGATCTCCTTCTTTCACGCACTTCAACCGCTCTTTAATGAAAAAAATGAATATGCCTCAAAGATCACGAAATTATTCTACCAGATGGCATCAGAATTTCCTTCTCTTGCCGAAAATAAGATAATCGTCAATAAGGATGGTCTCCAAGATTTAATTCAGAAGATTCTTGAATCAGAGAGCCTGACCGATACAATTAAACTCACATCAAGCCTCATGGATGAGCACAAACTCATACCGTTTATTGATCAGGTTCTCATCGTATTTCAAAATTTCGTTGATCGCGGAAAAACTAATTTAATCTTCGGTACTCTTAGTACAATGGCACTTGATTCTCACTCAGTGTTTCGGTGGAAAATTGAAAAAGCTGTTTTTAACAAAGCCCCCATCAGGCAAGACCTTTGCCTGGGACTCAGTGTGGACTGGCAATTTAACTCCTACTCGCCAAACCAGCGAAAAGAGTATCTGGACACGCTGAACACTCTCCTGCGTTGCTTGAATCCGGGTCAAACTTTTGCGTCCCTCCATGATTTAGTGGTCTATTCATCGCAAAAAAATAGCCTTCCCTTTCTCATTAAAACACAAGAGAGTTTGATTTCAGAGGCAATGCCACTTGATTCCACTCTAGCCGTGGAATCCATTCATGCTTTGCTCCAGCTTGACAAACCAAGCTATCAAT
>CAIMWN010000180.1 GCA_903845155.1 Oligoflexia bacterium | reverse complement strand
GGTTCTCCATTAGAGATATTATATTTCTTCCCAAGATGAGTTGGCTCCGCGATTTCGGCGCATACGATTGCGTCTACAACATTGTCCACATAAGTGAGGTCAATTTTTACCTGATTTAGCCCGATCTTTGGAAAGGATCCTTTTTGCGCTACTCTGATAATTCTAGGCATGAGGGTTTGATCGCCTGGCCCAAAAATTCCCTGAGGGCGTAGAGAGATAACTGGAAGCCCTAAATTAAATAAACGATCAATTTCATTTTCTGCATCCAACTTAGTGCGGGCGTATAGATTGATCATCTCTTTCGGAAGCGGCTCTTTCTCAGATATATTTTCCCTGTTTTTAAGATCCACATAAATGCTCGGCGTTGAAATATGAATAAACCGTTTCACTCTTTTTTTAAGAGAGATTTCCGCCACATTTTTAGTGCCTAGTACATTGGCCTCATAAAACTCTTTTGGAGTTCCCCAGGGTGAAGAGAGTGCCGCACAATGGACGACGACGACTCCTTCGGGAAGGGATGATTCCAGGAGTTTTCGGTCATTAAGATCACCCCGGATAAAAGTTGCGCCGAGTCGTTGCAGTCGCTCACCCGCTGTTTGATTTCGACCATAAGCAATCACCCGATGACCTTGAGAAAGAAAGAGCTCCGTTGCGCGGCCACCTAAAAATCCAGTCGCACCAGTGATGAAATAAGTCTTCATATGGTCTTACCCGTTCCATTCAATGTCATGGGTTGAGACTTCGAGTGCACTCATGTTCCTACGTTTTGATTCGCGCACCAAAGTGTAAAATGAGATAAATTGATCAAAGAAGGGACGAGGATCTTGAAACGAGAAAACGACTTCTCGCGCTCCGAAAAAGACCTTCATCCAGAGTCCGAGTCTTTTTAAGCTTCTCACTGAAGGTAAGCCATAAACCAGCATTGCAAGCTTCAGTTGTCCAATTGCATGAATCTTAGGTCTGATGACATCTATGAAGTCGTCTAGTGATGCCGGGTCTGAAAGGAGGGCGTCAATCCACCCCGTTTGGTTTGCAATCAGGTGTAAGCCGCTGGTCGCTCTTGGATTACATTCAAGAGGTTCAACGATGCCTGGGCTCGTTTCAATAAAATCAAATGCGATTTGACCGGTGTATTGAGTTCTTTCAACAAAATGTTTTACCCATGCTTCAATGGCCGTGTGCCTCACTGATTGAAAACAGATACCGGCGCCTCGACCTGCGGTGAATTCGTGGTCGTAGGTCACGTGTGAGATTAATTTCCCATTTTTGGCGAGTGAGTAGGTGCAGAATTCCGGGCCGACTAAACATTCTTGAATTACCCAGCTTACTCCGGTGCCTACGCTCAAAGTGGGAATTACATTGATTGCTTCAGAATGGCTTAAAATCAGAGTTTTTGATGCAAACCGTGAAAACTCCGGTTTTAGAATTACTTTTTTCGAAGTAATACGCTTTACTGCGTCTATTGCAGTTTCAATCGTTTTTACTTTGAAACTAAGCGGGGCTGCAAAGTCGAGTTGGGTAACCCACAGATTAAATTCAAATTTACTGTGAAGTCGATTCAGCTTTTCTTCAGAATCAACGCACACTTCACAATGCTCTTCGAGGCGTTTCTTTCCGAAAGAGATGTGAAAGGCCTCTTCGCAAGTGGGTAAAAGGAAATCCACCTTTTCATCAACAATGATTTTCTCTATGTCATCGATGAATTGAGTGCGTGAAGTATTAGGCGCCGTAACTTCGAAAAACTTTGAAAATGCGTTCGAGTGGATGGAGAGTGGGTAGGCTAAGCTTTCTGCAGCAATGACCCGATGCCCCTGTTCATGAAGTGCTCGCGCCAAATCTAAAGTAGCGGGGGCCCTAGCTCCGGTGAGGAGTATCGTTTTCATCGATTTAGTACTCCAGCAAAACTGCGCCGAGCGACATGCCGGCCGATGTGCCCAACAAAAGAACTTGGTCTCCGCGTTTAATTCGGCCTTCTTCAATTGCAGTATGGAGGGCGAGGGGAATGGATGCTGCAATCATGTTTCCGTGATTCGCCAGAATATCATCCATATAATTCTCTTTTGAAATTCCAAGTTTTCTTCTGACCAATTCCATGCCCGAAGCGCTCGCTTGATGAGGAATGACGAGTTTGATGTCGTCGACTTTTGTGTTTGAGTCTCTTAATAGGTCTGAAAAAAATTCTGGTATAGTCTCTAGAACCAATTTGAATACTTTTCTGCCTTCCATTGCAAAAAGCCACTTTTCTTCATTTCCTGGGTAATAGTGGTCTTTTGGGTGAAGTTTGATTCCTCCCCCCGTGATTCTACAGAATTCTGCACCTTCGCTAAAAGTTTTCATGTGCGCGTGAATCACTCCTGATGATTCATGTGACGCGGGTTTTTCAACTACTACTGCGGCAGCCCCATCACCAAATAGTGAATAGGCCTCATGTTGTTTTTTATTGAGGCCAGGTGATGCAATTTCACTCGATACGATGGCAATGCGTTGATAGCGATTTGATTCAAGCAAAGAAGCAGCTAAGTCATAGGCGGTGACAAAACTTAAGCAAGTTGAGTTGATGTCAAAGCAGGGTGTTCCAGATTTTGATTGATTCAATTCGCGTTGGATGAGTGCCGCTGTACATGGAATTGCTTGTTCCATGGTTCCACTCGCACAGATAATGGCATCAAGGTCTTCATAGCGAATGTGTGCATTTTCAATTGCACCCATGAGGGCAAGAGCACCCATTTTTGAATTGGTTTCATCGGTGATGTAGCGACGTTGCGCTATACCTGACATCGATTCAGAACTACCAGGCGCAAGGCCTAATACGCGATCGACTTCTTCGCCTTTTACGATGCGACTAGGAAGATATTTTCCAGTTCCAATGATCTTAATTCCGCGTTTCTGCATTTACTCCTCCGAATTCGAATTTCAACAAGAGAGTAGCATTCGATGATTAATTAGTACATAGCATTTAGATATTAAACGAATCTAACTGTTTGTATAGTGGGCGCAATACGCAACATGGAAAAGAACTGTATGAATTGAAAGTTTGCCAGGTAATTGTTGGAGGTGAGCAAGAACCTCCGGTCGATATAACACATGGTAGCGCGCGGTCATTTTTTGAACCATTTTCTTCAACGAAGGAGGTAATTTCGCGAGATCATAGTAATCTGCAATATGAAGTGTTCCACCTGGTCTTAGGCTGGCGAGTGCTGCTTGGAGTACCGGAACGGGGTCCGGAATCATAGTAAGGCAAAAGGACAAAATGATATGATCAAAGCCCTCGTTCAGACCTAGAGGCGTAATGTACTGATCTACTGGGGCGGTCAATAATTTAAGTTTAATCGGTGCCTTTTTTTCTCTGACTTTTTTCTCTGCGAGTTCCAACATCATTTTTGAAACATCGACTCCGTAGTAGTGTGCTTCGATTTCCCGTTTGTATAGTTTGAGCAGGTTGCGAGCTGTTCCCACTCCAATTTCAAGAACCTTTTGATTGGGTAAAATGTGAATTTGATTCAACATTTGATCTCTACCAATGAGGTAGAGTGGGCGCGTGAGATCAAATATATACCGTTCGTATCGGTAGATCCTATCCATGAGTTCGGGGAGTGTGTCGGGTGCTTGAGTGGGATTCATGCTCAAGGCAAAGACTAATTTCTTTATTACACAAAGTATAGATAAAAATGTAGATCAAACTAAGATTGTTTGTTACGATCCATGCATGGCATTGCTTAAAGCAACTATCAAGTGGTTTCCTGCCCTGTTTTACCTCACCGTAGGCGGGCTCTGGTTATTGATTAGAAAAGGCGATTATAGTCCTGTTTATCGGGGTTTTCGTCATATGTTTAAACACAAAAGTTATCAAATATCCTATCGGATATTAATGAACACACCTGGGTTCAAGCAGCAGTTGGATGAGCGCTATAATGAGAAAAGTTATATTAACTGGGAACAGCTTGTTGCGCTCCCTCCTGGTACCCTCGGACGCGAATATGTCATTTTCATGAATAAAGAAGGCGTGACCAGTCTTGATAAGCTTCCAGAAGCCACTCAAAAGATTAATCCAGAGCTTGATTATATTCGTGCAAGAGCCCGCCTCACTCACGACATTCATCATGTTGTTTGTGGTTTTCCTGCGAGCGAAATGGGAGAGATGGCAATTTCAGCCTTTTACGTCGCGCAAATCAATAGTCCACTTAACTCTATGGTTCTGGCCATTGGTCTCATCAAGGCAACGATGACAGCACCTGAGCGTTTGTGTGAATTGATGGAAGAAATAGTGACCGGATATCAAATGGGAAAACGGGCAAACAATCTCTTCGGTGTGAAGTGGGAAGATTATTGGAGCATTCCTGTTTCTGATTTAAGGCAAATGGTGGGAATTGACCAAAGTGCTACTGTCCACGAACTTAAAATGTATACTTCGCCTCAAGAAAATACGCACTCTTATCTTTAAGTGCACCGAGCGGTCGATTGATAGATCCCCCATACAGATCAGCACCCGTGGTGAGTCTAATTCCTTCAATCGGTTTGTACCCAATTTGCGGTCTGATTAAATAATCTTGTCCAGATCCGAAATAGCCGATCAGAAATAGGTCAGCTGTCCAATTGCTCGTTTCATTCGCATAGGCAAAGCGAAACGTAGTTCCCAGTGTGGATTGATCAAGGTAATTCAAAATTAAAGCATTACCGTTACCAACGCCTTGTTGTATTCTGGTCATTGTTGGATTCGGGTTTGAATATGAGTTCGGCGAGATAAAATAGAGATGATAACGATAGAGCATTTGGAATTGAATTCTAAAATCAGTAAAAAAAGGTCGTTCAATTCCAATTACAGAATCCCAATGATCGGGTTCAACGAGACCAAACAATGGGTCTTGGTCTGAGCCATTTTCGGGCAACAAAAGCGCACTTTCGCCGCGAAAAATATAATCTCCCAAAGTAAATGAAAGATCACCACCCACTGCATTAAGGGCTGGGTTGATGGCGTAGATGAGCCCTTGAGCTGGGTCAAAAACATACTCCGCCATGTGGGAAAATCCGTGAAAAAACGAAAGTGATAGGTCGTAGTTGCTTTTTAAGTAAGCAATTTTCAAACCGTATTCCATCGCGTCTGGCGAAAAGGCAGAAGGAGGTGGAGGATCTCTGCTGAATGCAAGACCAGTGGGGATAGCGGCGTCTGGGATCAGCATTTTTGTTTGAGGATAGAACGCTTGAAATACAAATTGAAAACTGAGAGGTGAAGTTCCACTTTGAGGAGTGAATAAAAAATTGGCTGCCGGTGCGCCAATGCGTTTTACTTCTTCGTCAGGATTCATCACCACATAATTTTTTGCACTAAAGTAATCCGTAGGATTCACTCCGTCTGATTTCCCCCAGGGAATAATCTGCTGGCCAATTCTTAAGTCAGTTCCTTCGGTAGTATTGGAGAGATATCCTTCTCGTATTTGGTAATTCCAAGAGTATTGGTGGGGGGAGTCGGGCGAGTTGGGTAACGCATCGGCTTGCCCGACAATGTGGGCGCCAAAGCCACGATTGGTTCTTGAGTCAAGCTCTAGCCATAAGGAGTAGGAGTTCTGTTCGAATTCACCCGCCTGGTTGCCCTGTGTGTAAAGATAGTGATCAGTATAGATTCTCCCATTGAATGGAAAATCGTATGTTTTTTTATTTGGGTCAGTTGATGTCGACGCAGCCCCAGAGGTTAGGGCGGAGAGCGAAATTAAAATCGAACATAGGAAAATGCCCCCTAATTTCATCGCCTATTTCACTTTTTGTAAATTCTGTTGGGTAAAAATGGAGTCCGAAATTCCTTTGTTTGCCACGACATTGGTAAATAAAAGAGTGGTGTACTCTTGTTTAGAGTTCTGAATTTGAAGCGAGTGGGCAAGCCATTTCTTGTTTTTTGCATCGACAATCTTGATTTGATTAGCCTCAAGCGTCTTATAAAGTTTGCCGTCTAGGTCGTAATATTCAGCTTTTACGCCCATAAAAATATCGTTTCGAACCCAAATGATTGATTTGCTATAATGAGTGCGCTCGCGAACTTCATCATTAGATGGAATACATTCAATCACGGAACAAGTTTGGGCGGCTGCCTCTGCAGTTGGGCATTTCTCTTCACGTAAAGTTTTGTACTGATAATCTTCGACGTGAGCAGTGGCAATATCAGAGTAACTGAATACCGACCCCATAAAACTTCCACTCTGTTGCTGACTTTCAACACGTCTAATTTTTTTAAAGTTTGGTAAATACAAAAGGACATCATTTTTACCTGAGTTATTTTCCACGATCAAAATACCTTCATTTCTCACTTCTGCGGGCTCATGAAAACGAGTGAGGGTGCTATTGTGGATCGTGTCGGCTTGTATTTTTCTCCATAAAGTAAACTCCTTCGTCTTTGATGCAGGCCCTGGCTTGCCTTGAGCTGTCATGGTGCCAGTGGTGAGTACCGCATGGGTTTCAAAATCATTCACTTTACGAACATCTTCGTTTCTCGTCATGATTTCTTTTGCACTTAAGCTTGCCGCTGAAGCAGTGGTCGTAGCCATCACGAAAATTAAAGTGGTGAGAAAACTCAATTTATAGCCATCCTTAAATTTATTCATAATCTAGTGCTTCCCTAATGTTTAATTGTGACGCCCGTTTCGAAGGTAGGATCCCTGCAATTACTGCGACGATAACACCAGTTACGAGCGTAGAAAAGATAGACGAGCGTGGGAAGTGAAATTGTACAATCCAGCCCAAGCTGCTCGAAAGGCTATATTCGACAAAAAGTTTACCGACGTAGCTTCCGAGTAAAATTGCCACGATTGCACCAAAAAACCCCTGAAAAACTGCCTCAATCATGATCATTATTGAAATTTGTTGTCGAGTAGCCCCCACTGCCCGAAGCATGCCGAGCTCCCGAGTTCGCTCCATCACACTAATGAGGAGCGTGTTGAGAAGTCCCAACAATCCGACGAGGAGTGCTATGAACTCTATGGCCTTGGTGTAGGCGAAGGTCCGTTCAATTGCTTGTTGCATTTGTTGTTTGAATTCAGCATTGGAGATGGTTACTAAATTCCATTTTTTTCCAACACGTCGATCAATCTCCGATCGCACTTGTTCCAAATTTGCGCCGTCGACAATATTCAAAACGAAAGCAGTAACTAAAGAGTCTTTCCAGTATTTTTTGTAGAATTTTCGATTCATATAGAAAACTCCTTCAGGGGACGCAAAATCAATGACTTCGCCAATGATTTTAAAGTTCACTCCCCCGCTGGGAGTATCGAGTTCAACCATATCTCCCACTTCTTTATTTTGCTTTGTCAAAAAACCACGAGTGACCAGTACTGTAGGTTCTATGGAGCTAAATAATTTACTGGTTGTTTCATTGCGGTCAGCGCCCTGTACGGCAAAGTTCTTATATTGATAAAAATCAGCATAGTGATCCATGGCTTTAATCACCATTTTTTTACCTTGGTACATAAAATGAGCAATCCTGGAGCCTGTGCCGCGATCATCTCCAATTGGTTTCACTCCTGGAACTGCAAGTAATTCTGCCTGAATCTCGTCACGGGATAATTGCACGTCAGCGGTGATCATTCGCCCATTAGAGGCCACCATCAGGTCCGCAACGAAAATTTGATCAAGCCAATCAGTGAGCGTGTCATGGAAACTAGTTCTCACGGTCGCAATCATCATCACTAAAAATAATCCCACCATGAGTGCAGTCACGTTGGAACTGGTCCTTTTTCGACTTCTTAGGAGATTTTCTTGTGATAGCTTTAGGGTGATGGATCGGTAGTTTTTAGTGATTGTCCTAAATGCCCGAATAAAAATAAATACCAAAAATGGGCCAAAAAGAGCTGAACCTAGAACAGACGATACTTTGGTAACTAAATCAATACCGGCCCAGATTTTTCCCCATTTTAGAATCATAGAGATCGTCATAAATAGGAGTAAGCCTAGCCCTATAAAAACAGCAGTCTTTGATTGCTTATCTTCTTCGTCAGAAAAGTTTTCATTGTGTTTTTTCATGGATTCAAGCGGATGGACCTTGGCCGCCTTCAGTGAAGGCAGCAGTGCCGCCAATGCTGAGGCAATGGTTCCAAATGCGATGGAGAAAAAAATTTGCTCATGCGTGAATTCGAGATGACTCACTTCAATTCTAGTTTGGAACTGAGCTGAAACTGAATTTACGACCTCAGTCACTAAGTGGTCGGCAAGAATTCTTCCGAATAAACAGCCTAGGCTAGAGCCCACGAGCCCGATCCCAATCACTTCAGTAACAAAAAGTGTGACCATGGAGTTACGGGTTGCGCCGAGGGCGCGAAGCGTTCCAATTTCCTTTTTACGTTCTGCAACCGAAACCGAAATGGAATTCATTACCAAGAAAAGGCCAACCATTAATGCAAGTGAACTAAAAAAAGTTAAGATAATTTGGTAGGACTCAAGCATGCTTTGCATTTGCGAGGATTGCGCTTCGGGCGTTTCGATAATGAACCCTGAACCCAGAGTCTTTTCAAGTGCGGTACGAACAACTTCCACGTCAGCACCTGAAACAGGAATGACATCCACCCGATCAATCTTGTTTTCTTTACCGAACATCATGCGGGCGCCATCAATATCCATAATGGCAAGCGAGCCACCATAGGCCTTCGCAGCGCCTTCGGGCTCAAGCAGCCCCCGTACGGTAAAAGTTTTGATTCCATTCGCAGTCGAGAGGTTCACTTTTGAATCAATGACGAGCCCGTGTTGTTTTGCCAGAGCTTCAGTAAGGATGATGCTGTCGGGTTGATTTAAAAATGTGAGCGGGTCATCGATAATTCGTTGGTCGGTAGCTTTATAGGTGCGGACCGCTTGTTCTTGAAGCAGATCTACACCTGAAATATAAATCCCATCGGAGGATTCCATGCCGCCTTCAAAGAAAGCGCGTGCTTCAACCATGGCAACGGCATTTGCTACACCTGTAGTTTTTTTTATGTTCTCCAGTTTAGATTCATCAAAACCGGAAGGGCCGGCAGAAACAGATAGTTTTGCTTTGCCCGCGATCGACTCAATACTTTCCTTTAGCGAATTCTTGGTAGAGTGATTAATAATGGCGATCGCTACGTAGAGTGCAATTCCAAACGCAACTC
>CAIMWN010000179.1 GCA_903845155.1 Oligoflexia bacterium | reverse complement strand
CTGCCGGTGTGCGTTCTTGGATAATTTTTTTTCCTTTAATAAAATTCATGTAAAAATAACAACTTAAGTGAAATCGGAAATTTTATTAAAATGGGGGTTGCGTTTAATAGGTTCGTTTACAGGGATGGTCAAAAATGCAAAAACCCCCTCTTGAACATTTCGATCAAGAAGGGGTCGTTTATTTTTTATTTGGAGAACGAATTAGCGAACGCAATATCCGCTGATGTAACCATAACCCATTGGGCAATTGTAAGTAGGAAGGCAGCCATATGACTGAGTCATCGTGTATCCAGCCATGTTGCAACCGCTGTTGTACTGGTTGCCATATTGTGTGCCGCCAGTAATATAAAAGCCGTTGCTATAGTAATAACCACCGTTACTGCCGCCGTTGTATGCTCCACCACCATTGTATGTTGGCTGTTGAGTCGCTTGAATACATTGGTTGTTGTAGAAGCCTGTTCCTACTGGGCAAGAGCCTTGAGGAACGCAGCCTGCTTGAGTGGAAACATAGCCGGCTTGGCAAGCACCACCGAATTGGGTGGTGACAGCACCTGCAGCGATTGCTTGCACACAGGTATTGTTGTAGGAAGCCATATTTGCAGGGCAGTTGCCTTGTGGCATGCAGCCATATTGAGTGTTTTGATACCCGGCCTGGCAAGTTCCGCCGGCCACAGGAGTCGTTGTTGCTGCTACGCATTGATTATTATACGAAGCTGATCCTACCGGGCAATTGCCTTGTGGCATACAGCCGTATTGCGTAGATGCGTAACCAGCCTGGCAGGCTCCGACCTGGGCAGCCGCAGTCGTGGCTGGAGGGTTGGATCCGCCGCAAGCGGTAAAAAACATAAATGCCATGAAAAGGCCGCTAATATTTAACAAATTGGTTTTAGACATGATTTCTCTCTCTCTTTTAAAATTTATGTGGTCAACGGGCGTATACATATAACGCATAGTGTAAAATGAAAAGGTTTTTTTTATACTTAGGTAATATATTTAAATAGGCCCGCAATAGCAGGGTCTTAACCCTGACAGACGAAATCAAAATTGACACTTCCGATCATCCATGGGAGGTTTTTTCAAAGTTTTCCGGGGGGAATAGATGTCAAAAACATTACTGGTATTGTTCTTGTGCTTTAGCCTTTGTCAGCAAGAAACGTCTTGTGCTGAAGTGCCGGTTTCGACAGGTCTCCTGAGATGGACCGGCGCGGAAAACCAAGCCTCTGACTTAGCGAGTGTATTAAGTCATCTTGAAAAAAAGATAGGTACTCGTTTTCAAACTAGCGATTTTATCCTCCAAGACGAACGAGATCTTGCGTTCAATCACTACCAACGTTTTGTTCAGATTCGCAAAGGCATGCCGATTGAGGGAAAATCAATTCGGATTTGGAGTGAGCGAAATAATACGCGTGCAATTCAGGTCGAAGCGCTCCTGGAGCTGCCCCCTGTGAATGATGACCAGCAAGTGGAGGCTCTTGCGCCTCAATTGAGCGATGAAGAAACGATGGTGATTATCCACAGTGCCATGAACGAACCCTCAGTAAATGATACCGATGATCACGCCATTCGCGGAATGGAATGGCTTGATCAATGGCAGAATGGCGAGCTCGTCAGAGTGGTAAAGGTAAAGGGGAAGCGCGGGAAACATAAAATCACGATTCTCCTGCGTACTCGTCTAGTAATTCAGCATGAGTATATTGAGTTTCCCCAAGCCGAGATGGATGCATTCGTTTACCCTATTTATGAAGAAAATAAAGGCAAAATTTTGCCCCGAAAACACGTCGTTTTAAAACATATTTTAAATGCAATTCCCAAAGCCGCACCCAATCTTTATGCTCCACTAAAAATGCAGCGTTATTTCGATAATAAGGTTTCTAGTGTTTTGGGTTCAAGCGATGCAGGACGTGCGCAAGGCTTTTGGTCAATGGCGTATGTAAAAGATCAGGCACAAAAGATTCGTGACTCTTTGCCTATGGTGCAGAATGATTATTTGAATGCAGAGCAAGGGGGTTTACTCCTTCAAGGGAAGTACGCGACCATTAATATCCATCCAGATGCATTTAAGTCTTTTAGCGGAGTAAACTTCAAACCCAAGGAATCCACGCCATTTTTCCCGACGTGGACTGAAAGTGATCCTTCTGAAATGGTTCCGGGACAAGCATTTTATGGAAAACCATTTACGTCTAAAGGCGAAGCATCTACTCGCCCTGCCAGGCGACTTCCTAATCACAATCCAGCCGTCTATATGAACGATGGATTTGATGAGGTACAGGTTTATTATGCAATCAATACTTTAATGGAATCCTTGCACTCGATGGGCTTCAGAGATCCTGAAATTGCGACAAGACCTTTTAACGCCTTCTTATTTAACCCAGATATTTCTTACCGCAACAATGCTTTTTATACCGACGACACCATTAATTTTACGACCTATTCTCCGACTGAATCTAATTATGCTCGTGATAATAGTACGATTTGGCACGAGCTGGGCCATGGAATCATGGATCGCTTGATGGGGGATAATATAGCCCTTGCAGATACTGGTGGACTCAGCGAGGGGATGGCCGACTTCGTTGCCGCTATAGTGGTGCAGGCAGTGACTCAAGGTAAACCATTTCCGGGCTCACACGACTTTCGTATTATTAATAAAACCGGTTTTAACCTCACCAATGAAGTGCATGATGATGGGGAGTCTTATGGTGGTGCAATGAAGGATTTTCTTGATGCGGCCATCAAGAGAGACGGCCATAGAGGATTGGTGAAAGTAACGGACCTTATTCTAGAAGCCATGAGACTCACACGCGATTACCCGGGCCTGACTGCAACTGATTGGTTCAACCATATTCTTTTTGCAGATCAACTTGGCCGCGCAGGCCTTCGTAAGAGTGGTGAACTAAAGCCCCTGTTAATGGCTGCAGTCGGTGGTAGGAATTTTCATTTAGATTCCACGCCGAATGCCTATTTTAAATTAATGAATGAAACGAATAAATCAGAAGAAGTGATTGCTGGGTCGATCGCATCACGCGGACATCCCATCCAACTCAAACTTGCTAAAAATGAAGTGGCCCAATTCAAAATTGGAGTGAGTCTCCGGAGTTCGAAAGACTACGCTTTTAAGTATCCGCTCACCATTAAAGTGGTTTTCAATCAGAGCCCCCTTCAAGGAGCAGTGCACTGGGTAGGTGAAGAGACAGGCGCACGGGTGATCGTTCTTAAGAGTGAAGCTGAAACGGTTCATATACCACTTGCCGTGAGCGGCGCGTGTGATGCTGTAAATCGTGAAGATGGCTCTTGCGTGGACTATGTTCACGTCCAAATTTTTAATCAGGGTGAAACCAATCACCCAGTGGCGAAAAAGCGCTTTTATGTTCAGGTGAAGAATTAGGATGATGAGTTCACTTCGTTTTCTGTTTTGTTTAGTCATATTAGTTCAGGCCATGAATGCATGGGCTGCAAAGAAAATTCCAGATGAACTTCAAACGACGATTGTTCGCTTGTATTCAGAGGATCGATGTGACGGGGTACGGGCAATTGCTACTGAGATTGATCTTACGCTTTTAAGGCCCAATGTCATGGCAGTAGCCGCGTATTGCGATCCGGTGGGTAAGGATCCTGAAGTCCTCTTTGCACGCGCGGAAGCGTTGAGCCCGACGGGGGATTTGATATTAGTGCTGCATGGAAAATGGGAATGGAAGCATCACCGTGAGAAATCGCATGCCATTTGGGAAAAAGTGCTGATGATCGCGAGAAATGATTATTTTAGAAGCATCGCAAAAGAATACTTAGCTGATGTGGTCACCGAAGCTAGCAATAATCAACCCATGGATCTTTCGCCCACTACTGAATTTATTCGTTTAGACGTGAACGGCATTCATCGTCTTCATCCGCAGCCACTTGAGCTGAGTTTCCTCCATACCAATCCATCCAATGGTGTGAGTTTGGATGCGTTCTTTTCAAAACGTAAATGGTTTCCGACCGGTTCTTTATCCCTTCGTTATGAAACAAGTTATGATCAATTTGTTCAAGCCAGCGAGTTTAACCAATGGACGAACCATTTAGAATCGGCAGTTGCACTTCATGTGGCGAGTTCAAAGGATATTATTTTAACGCCATTTATCGATTATAGAACTTTAGGTGGAACTCCCTTTGATTTTAATTATGGTTTGGGAATGACCGGCGCAGTTTACCGAGGTGACTATGTACAGTCGGTTAAAGCGCTCATCTATACTCAGCATATTTTTAAAAGCCCTATTTCAGCTGAGGAGGGTGCTCATTATCGTTTTGAATATGCGTGGGACTTTTATCCGATGTTGTGGCTGATCACCACGCAATTTGCAATTGATCATACCTCGTCTGATCCCACGACTTCTTTTTTAGGTTCAAATGGTAATTTTGAGCATAGTAACAATCGCTTTATCTTGAACTGCAAAGTAGAGCGAGAATTGTCGCGATTTACTTTTTCCGTCGATCCTTCCATTTCATACCGGCTCAATACAGATAGTTCCAGTTTTTCTCGCCCCTCGGATGGAGTGGTAGTGAATGTAAAAGAAGAGGATATTGAGTACCATGTGAAGGCTTCAGTGAGTATTCCGCTGGTGAAGTCAATCAAGCTTTACGCTTGGTATGAGTGGGCACATATCAGTAGTAACTTAGATGAAAACGCTTATGTGGATCGAAATCTTACTGACCAAACCGTAGGGGTGGGTGTGCGAACCTATCTATCTAGTTATTAGGAATGAATGAAATGAATCAAATTTTAAAAAAAGTAGTCGCTTCGTACTTGGTCTTCGCAATGACCATTCAGTTGGTGCTGGTGAACGGCGCACACGCGGACGAAATTAAGAATCCTGCTTCACCCGTGCTCCATGAAAAGATTTCACCCCTTGCGGTCGGTTTCGGAAATCTATTGGTTCCCGGCCTTGGGGCCACTCTTCAAGATGAACCGCTGACCGGACTAACAGAAGCAGCGCTTGAAATTGGTTCCTTTTATGGAGGAACGTCAATGGGGCGTGAATCCCGATTTAAAATTGATGGTTCAATTGATATCCCTGAATCGGGTAGTGTGGGGCGTGCCGCGACCGCGCGAGTGTTGCAACAATTTGGTTTGAAATATCATTTTTACAATACCTTTTATCATTACCAACAAGCCGCGATTGCCGATGAAGAGAGTGAGCGGGAGAGAAATAATCCACAGCCTTTGTATCGTGGTACCTGGAAAGACGTAATTACAGCACCCTTTCAGTGGGATAATCTTAAATCCAACTGGACCTGGCCGATCGTGCTCGGTGTGAGTGCTTACCTCATTTATGATTATTCGCAAAGCAGTGTGACGTTAAGACGCTCGGGGCTTTCAGGTGGTGATCAAACTGTTTACGGTGCGAGTGAATTGATTGCAATTCCAGTGGGCTCGTCCTTTGGTGAAGATCCTCTGTTTCGAGGATTTATTGAGCGGGAAGCGCGCGGTTACACCGGTTCTCTTTGGCTTGCGGTTCTTGCAGAAACGATTCCATTCGCACTTTTGCACGAAGATCACGTCACGTCGTTCTTAGTCGGTTCCTATTTTGGAATTGAAGCGGATGCCCTTCGGGGAGACCTTGGCCCAATGATGGCTGCGCACTTTTGGATCAACGTGGTGATAGGTGCGCTTGATTTTTTTCAAATGCGTAGAGCGATTGGAAAAGAAGCTCCTCTGAATCCTCCAGTCGTCATTCAATTTCAATTGCCTATTTTTTAAATAGAAATCTCTATTGATTAATTCAATCTCAAGATCGCTGTTATCATTCGTACTTTAATTCAGTACTTGAAAGAAATACTCATCTTCAAGCTTAAAAGCAGCGCCATTTTGAATCGAGGTTGACAGTGCAATGCATTATGTCTATGTAATCGTTCATCACTCAGTTGGAATCGTTTGTGCTTGTCAAGTCATTATACGAAAGTTTTCAATGTGGTGATTAACAAAATAGAGGGAAACCATATTTATGAATGTATTGGGTAAAAACAAATCGCGTTTATCGACGCACTTGAGTGCTGCACTTATTTTAGCGGCCATCAGCACCGCTTGCGGATCATCAAATAACGGATCTGGAAGCACCGTCGTCAATCCAGATCAACAACAGCCAGACAAT
>CAIMWN010000178.1 GCA_903845155.1 Oligoflexia bacterium | reverse complement strand
CTCGTTCGAGAATCATGCGAATGGATTCACGAACGTAGGGCTCATCTTCAACAATAAGAATTCGATAACGCGTATTCGGCACTTTTTCTCCCCCAGAGAAGATAAATCCCGATGCAGTAACATAGTTGAAAGCTCTGTTAAAAACAGGATAGGGGTAAAGTGAGGCGAGGTCAATTGTAACAGAATGAAACTAATGGTGAATTCAATTTGGAATATTCAAATTTTTGACGTAAAACCTTAGTTGTTTTTTAGATGAGTTGTATTTGAGTTTGGCTTTTGATGCCTCCACGGAGAGGGGTCACCCCAGGTATTTGTTTTCGTAAGCTCCTTGAGGAGCTGATATTTCATCGTATTTAGGCTTTTTTCAAGACTCGATGGCCCACTAAAAATTGCGGTGGCGGTGACAAGGGTAAGAGCAATAGCGATGATTTCTTTGATTGGCATAGGTTCTCCTTGGTTAAATTTTCCCGTTCCATCGTTTGTAAATTCTTTGCACGGTGGTGATACTCCATGCGATCTTTCCAAAGCGGTTTTTGTATCCACCACCGATTAAAATTTTCGTAATTTCATTAAAACTTTTCTTCTGCATATTTCGTTCTTGGACAATCACCCTGCAGATCAAAACTTCCTGCTTGTTCAAAATGAGTACTCTATCTTTCACCGAGTATCCAAAAGGAGGCTGGTAGTTGCGATAGCTGGTTGGGTTTTGCCCGTTCTTCTTAAGGTCTGAAAGCCCCGCTTTTTTGAGTTGCTCTAGAACGGTCGCTTTGGAGCAATTAAACTTTTTGGCTAAGGCATCTATAGAAAAGCCACCTTTAGTATAGAGGTCTACGAGGGGGTTTCCTCTATTAGAAGGTTTATATAGCTTAATGCGGAAATCTAGTGTATCAATCAGTATTGGTGGGTTCGCTCGTTGATCGGGTTCTCCCACCATAATTTTGAAAAGGATCTTTTTTAATGCCCCCGACGGGTGTTGGAAAGCTAGAAGAAGGCTTCGGGTTAAACCGAGGCCTTTTTTGTTTTAGGGACCACATAGCCTTAGTTATGATACTGTTCTCGTTAAGGAGATTCTCATGGAAAACAATTTTGAACGTCCGGTTGGTTTGTCGCAATCAAAAGAGCTCAGCAAAACTGCCAAGTTTATGAGCCGAGTTTACGGATGGATGATGCTCGGAGTTGCGATGAGTGGAATCGTCGCATATGGCGTAAGTCAAAATACGGATATCTCCATGATGATCATGCAAAACCGGGGTGCATTCTGGGGACTCTTTATCGTTCAATTTGCATTAGTAATGGTGCTTTCGGCCGCCATGAATCGTATTAACTCCACCTTTGCTGGATTATTGTATTTTATTTACGCAGCAGTAACGGGTGTAACCTTTTCATTTATTTTCATGATTTATGCTCAAGATTCAATCTATTCTATGTTCTTCCTGACCGCATTTTCGTTCGGGGGCTTGAGCGCGGCTGGCTATTTAACGAAGAAAGATTTGGGCCCAATAGGATCTTTTTGCATGATGGGCCTTTTTGGAATGATTGGTTTTAGCATTCTCGCCTTTTTCTTTCCTTCCTTGGGTGGCGGGAGCTCAAGTATGATTTTTAGCGCTATCGGAGTGCTCGTGTTCTCGGGGCTCACTGCCTATGATACTCAAAAAATCAAAGCTCTTTATGAGCGGGGTGCGTATAGTGGGGATGCCGATCGGAAGTTAGCAATCTTTGGTGCTCTTACCCTTTATTTGGATTTCATCAACTTGTTCTTAAGTCTGCTTCGGATTTTCGGCCGCAGACGATAAACCTCTCCGCGTTATTACTCATGAAATTTTTTAGTGATAGCTCGCTCGGTGGTGAGCACTTAATTGACGTAAGCGTAATGCCTCGTTCTTTCAGCACGAATTGTGATAGACTTGGTTTATGAGCACGCACCACCACCACGAACCTAAAAAGGCAAAGTTTGATATATTCGAAACCATGCGCAAGCCCCATGGCATTGCAATTATTGCAGTGATCATCGGCGCTGCGGGCTGGGCCGTTTGGACTTTTTGGATTTGGTAATTTAGTCGTTCATGCACATCGCCCGTCATTCCATGTATTGATGAATACCGCCTTCAGAATTGCGCGTGTAATCGGTCCCGCAATCGTTGGAGTTTTGTCATCGATTTTTGCTACGATTCATTTCTTCGAGGACCTTTGAGCAATCTTCCGTTTACTGATTTGATTCAAATAAAATTTAGTGAAAAGTAAATGCTAAAAATATTTAGGCTCGATATGATCCTTGAAACACTCAGTGCGTTTATCTTCATGCTTGCCGCACCGATATTGTTTAAGAGTTTTGCTATCAGAAGTGTGATTGGCGCTGCCGGATTTTTTATCCTTTTAGCTGGGATGGTGGGTCTCTGGCATTTTGCTCATCCAGCTAAAGCCAAATAGTTAAAGTATTAACAAGCCATAACAATTTGATAATAAAGAGAAATGTCTTTACCTGACTGAATTAATTAATTATTCTTAAGGTAGGGGTACTCATATGGATGGTCGTTCATTTCAATATAATGAATCCGAACTTCAACGGAGACAACAATTGGAATCACAGCAGAAGACGCAGCAAACGCTCGCCACTGTGGGGGTGGTGGGCTCGATTGCGTTTTTGGTAATGATGATGTGGGAGAGACCAAAAATTGCAGTTTGGTTTCTGGTGGTGGGAGCAATTGTATTTATCTGGCGTAGATCACAGCAAAAAAAACTGCAAGCAGAGCTAGAGAAGGTTGAAGTGAACTTTCCTGCGGTGAGATCTCATCAGATTTCGCCCTGCCTTCCGTGGCTGAAAAGTGAGCATCTTGGGCACGATAGTTTGGTTACGCAATTGATTCAGGCCATGGATCGAGATCTGAGCCTTGCGTCCCCTTCGAAGATTCTGGGAGCGCACCTGATTATGGGTCCTCGTGGAACGGGCAAAACTCAGTTAGTAAAGCTGATTGCAAAGGGTTTGTTTGGGGAGAAAAATATTATTGAATTTGATTTTAAGGGTTTAGATCAAGATCTATTTACTGAGAAATTTGTCGAGATGATTGCTCGGGTGAATCAAAATCCATATCAATTGATTCTGCTTGAGAATATGCAGGATATTGACACGTTCATGCTGGATCCGTTTTTAGAAATTCTTAAAACGCATCAGTGGAAAACGAAGACGGACCAAACCCCGACGCATTTTACCAGCTGCGTATTCATCGGCGTGGCCACAGGTAAATCGTCGACAGGCGACGTGGAATACGAATTAATTGACGATCGTTTTTTGTCCTTCTGTAATGAAATGATCTCCTGGGGTGAGCTTCCTCATTCGGTGATGGCGGAGATAGCTGCTAAGCACTTGTGTCAGCAGTGGAAAGAGCAAAATATAGAAATTGAGTTTATTGCGCCCAGAGTGATTTTTGAAATTCTTAAAGACTCGAGGATTAAATCGCATTTGGGTGCCCATCACTTTCAACATGTGATTCGAAAAAAATCAGCACGAGCGCTCGATAGTGCCTGCAAGCAGAGGCTGGCTAGCGCTATTCTAGATGTAGATGAGCAAGGATCCTTTTTTCTAGCGAAGAGTCAGCGAAATCGACAAACAAGGAGAGCATCATGAGCGCAATCAGAAAATTAACCGATTGGGACGAGCTCGAGCGCTTGATTCATACAAACTTAGGTGAATCTGAAGAAGTAAAAGTCGATCGCACAAAATTATTGCAACATCTACTTTCTCGCGTCCGTGGACAAGATGATACGGCAACGGACATCGCGAATTTAGTGTGCTTACAATACGCACGCAAGAGCCGTGATAAACCGGTCTGTAATTTGTTACTACTTGGGCCTACAGGGACAGGAAAAACCGAAATGGCAAAAGCGATTGCAGAGTATCTATTTGAAGATGAAAAAAATATGATTCGTTTTGATTGCTCGGAGCTTTCAGGTACGCATTCAAAAGATAGATTGGTGGGAATGCCGGTAGGGTATGTGGGCGCAGAAAGTGGTGGGCAACTCACTCGGCCAGTCATGACGAATCCGAAGAGGGTGATCCTCTTTGATGAAATTGAAAAGGCCCACCCCTGTGTGTTTGATTTGTTACTTCAGCTGCTCGGCGAAGGGCGCATTACAGAACAGGGTTCGGGGAAAACCGTAGATTTTACCAGCTGTGTAATCATATTGACCAGTAATGCACAATGGGAACCGCTCGCAGCAATTAAACAGGAGAATAAAAATTACCATAGCATGTTGAACCACATGAAATCGCATTTATCTGACTGTTCAGTTTTTAGACCAGAGCTGATGGGCCGGATTGACCGGATTTATATTTTTGACCAACTGAAAAAAGATGTGGTTGCTGAAATCGCGCTGATGAAAATTGGTAAATTGGCCCAATCTTTTTCAGTTCAAGTTGAATTTGTATCGCCTCAGCTCTTGCTCAAAGCGCTGGAAGCGAATCATAAAATTAGTCGCTTCGGCGTACGTGAACTGGAAAGAATTATTTTTGATATTTTTGCTCCCGCTTTCGCGACAGCGAAACAGGAGAAGTTGGCGAAGGTAAAACTTGAACTGAAATCAGACGGTTCAATGATGCTCAGAGGATAGGGGAAAGTTATGGCTATTAAAAATAGAGATATTAAAAAGAATTCGTTTACGAAAAACACTTCATTTTTTGAGAAGGCAGGTTCAAAGTCTTCTTTAAAAATGTCTTCAATGGAGGTGCTCTGTCTCACGCTCGTGCCTATTTGTGGTGCTGTTTGGCTCTATACGAAAACAGAAAGCGTTCAACCAGTTGCTAGCGTTCGTCCCGTAGTGCGGGAGCCTTCGGCAATCGTTGAGCCGCTAAAGCCCAAGTTGCCTGAAATTGCAAAACGAGTTGATGTTCAAAAACGGTTTGAGCCACCCGTTGTCGAAATGGAGCCCTTGAAGCCCATTCCTAAGGAAGTGATTCATGAAGCTCCACGCATGCCGACCATTACTTTGGAGGAGGCAAGGCGGCAAGAGGCAGAAATTCAGGCACGAATCGATTCCGAGCAGGAGTTATTTAGTAAAGATGCTCTTCAATCTATGAATCAGGCTAACCAGCTATTGAAAATGAGCATGCAAGCGAAAGCGGTACAGGACGCAAATGATAGAAGTACCCAGCAAATTCAGCAGCGAAATAGAACACAGCGAACCTTTAGTACCTCAGTGAGTGGCGCTATTGGGTCGAGTGGTGCATACAGTCAGTCGCGAGGCCCGTCATCGGTGGAGTTACTAGCGCGTGATTCTATGCCCATGAGTAATCGCGGATTAGTGCCCGCCTATGGTGGCCAGTGCTCCACATCTCGCGCGCCTGCATCACCTGATGCTTCTTGTCGTGCGAACTATCCCTGTAGAATTTGTGGTGGTTGTTGCTGCGGATTTGAAGCGCGTCTAGCGGGCCTCATGTAGTGATCTCATTTTTGCTTTCTTTATTTTGATTGTGTTATCTTTTGATTCAAGATGAATAAAATAACGCTTTATCATAATAGCCGTTGCAGCAAGTCTAGAGCGGTGTTTGAAATACTTGAGAATTCTAAAGTTGAATTCAGAGTAGTAGAATATCTTACTACACCTCCCAGTACTCAGGTTTTAGACGCGCTACTTATTCAATTGAATAAAGGCCCGGAGCAAATAGTGAGAACGGGCGAAGATGAATATGTGGAATTGAGACTGAGTGAAAACCCTCCACAGTCAAGGGTTGCTTGGCTTGAAGTTTTGGTAAAGCATCCCATCTTAATTGAACGCCCTATTGTGAGTGACGGTAGGTCCGCGGTGATTGGGCGTCCGCCCGAGTTAGTAGAAGAATGGTTGAAAGGTAAAAAGTAAACTCTACTCAGCCGAAACTTTTACTACAAAATATAAATTAAATCGTTAATTTTGTGAGTTTCAATTGAAAGCTGGATGACGTCATCGGCGCTAGCTGCCGTATATTCGTAGGTGAGTGATAGATGAGCGCCAGATGAGCTCTGTCTCTCTTTAGTGCGAATTAATCCAATAAACTTAACTTCAAAATCATTGACCGATTGTAAAAAGATTGGCGAATTTTTGCCAATAAACTTGTGCAGATAGACGCAGGGAAACTGGTGATTTTGATTAAGAAGTATTCTGAATTTACCAAATAGATCTGCACTCATGAAGTAAGGATAATCTAATTTGACACTACTCTCAATGCCAGGAATGATAAATAAATATGAAAAATTCAATTTATTGGTCACAACAGTTAAGTTTAATCATGGTGATGATTGCCTATGCGGGAGTCGCTTATGCGGGAGTCGCTTATCCCAAATTTGGAAATGCTGGGCCCAAGAAATTAAGTGACGTTACCGTTTCAGAATGGGTCACGGTTGATTTTGACGGTAAAAATATACAATTAAAAAATGCGACGAGCGGGCTCAGGCAAAAACAAATCCTCTTTGCCTGGCCTAGTGTTTATGCGGCTCAGATTTTTACTAATGGGAAGGTGGATCAGTCTTCCGTTGAGGCGCTGAGAGATTCTCTGCTGAGTCACTTGCCCGTGGTAGTGAGCATGACCTTTGTTCGAGATGTTGATTTTAAAAAAATTGTGGATGGATTTACCGAAGTTTTGAAAGAAAATAATGTAGATGTTAAGGCAGCCCCGTATGTCACCTTTTTGGGTGCGGTTCAAAGCGCAGGTGATCTAAAAAATGGCCAAACGTTGTGGTTTGTTTTCAATCAATCCAAAGACGGTGAACAGTTTAGTTTTCAAGCCAACGATCGCGAGTTATTTGTTGTGAACAATGGCAAGGTGGGAACATTGAAAAACTTTTTTTCAATGTGGCTAGGCAAGCCGGTGGATTCAGGTCTTACTAAATTACAACAACAACTTCTTCAGGTTAAATAATTCTAAAAGCGCATCCCGATTGCCGGGAAAAGTGCGAACTCGCTCGACATGGTTCCGAACTGCAGTTCGGCATAATATTTATCTTCAAAGCTTAATCCTGGATTAAACATGAGTGCGAAATCGACATTCGTATGGGAATCAATATAGGTACTGCTAAAATGCGTAAGTGAGAATCCGATGCCCAGGCCAGCGTAGGGTTTAATGGTTCCGGAGCTTACTGGAAATTCGTAGGTGCCCGTTCCAAGAAAGGGAATGATCCAGGTTGAGGGTGAGCTTGGTCCCAAGTAAAATCCTGTCCGGCCACCAAAACGAAGATGATGTCCCTCATAGGTTGTAGGAATCTCCATTCTAAAGCCTACGCCGAAATGAAATTTTGAAGCCAGAGTTCCGAATCCAAAATCAGCGGCCATTTCAGGTTGCGATGTTTCAGTGGAGCTCACGTTACGAGTGGTGGTGACTTTCTTTTTGGTCGCAGCAACTGCGAAATTTGTGGATAGACCAAGACCAGTGATGATGAGTAGAATCAAGGCAAAGATGGGTTTCATGATTGTATAACCTCCCGGGTAAGGTAAACTCATAACTGAATGAACGCTTGGCTACAACTCATATTAATAGCGGCTTTTTGGGGCGGCTCGCATGTTCTCGTGCGGATCTCTACGCCTGTTTTTGGGCCGGAGAGCGTTGCGTGGGCAAGGATATTTATTGGTGCAGTGGTGATGTTTTTTTATGTTGTGATCACCAAACAGAAACTTAACATTAAAAAAAACTATCTTCACTTTGCTGTGGTAGGAGCCCTCAATGCGTCGATCCCATTTTTCTTGTTTGCGCGCGCGTCGGTTGAGCTGCCTGCTTCTTATCTGGTAGTACTCAATTCTACGATGCCGATTTTCAGTGCTATACTTGCAGTGTTTATTTTAAATGAAACTTTTACGTTCAAGAAGCTTTTAGGTCTGGCTCTTGGAATTACTGGAGTCTATTTCGTCGAAGAGTATGGAGTTGTTTCATTTCATTCGGCATCAACAGCGCTTGCGCTGGGTGAAGGTTTGGGGGCCGCGCTTTGCTACGCGCTTGCGGGCATGTATATTAAAAAAAGAGTCGCGGGCATTTCGTCAGAAGTATTGACGAGCGGAAGCTTTGCCTTCGCCAGTCTTTTTTTATTACCTTTTTTCATTCAATCCAACCTCACCCGCCATGAACCAATATTGTGGGAAGCGCCTGCAACTCTCACTGCGGCCGCTTGTGTTCTTTTCCTGGGCTTGGTCTGTACCGCATTTGCTTTTTTACTTTTATATAGATTAATTGCTAAATTGGGACCCTTCCGGGCCTCCCTTTGTAATTTCATGATCCCCGTATTTGGCATTATTTGGGGAGTGATTTTTCTCCATGAGCAGGTGTATCTGGGAATGCTCGGGGGGGCGGCGATTATTATTGCTGCGATGGCTTTATTTATGAAGAAATGATTCCTCGAATTAGATTTGTTTTCGGAGCTTCCTTGTTGATAACTCAATAATAACAAATACTTGGGATAATGTCCGTCAATGTTCCTGTGCAGTGAAATTAGGTAGCAATGGAAGTATTGACGGAAATTAATTCTTGCTAATTTGGGCGTTTATCGCTATTAAATAACGAAACAAAACACACACTTCCGCAATTAACGTGGTGTCTGCTTTTGGTGGTTTAGCCCTAGAACTCGAGTTTTAGGATTGAATCTGATTCACCTTCAATGGTGGAATTTCTTTTTTGAGCGCATTCACTTGAGTGTGCGAAAAGAAGAGAGACCAAAACAGATTAAAGGAAGTGGAGGAAAATAACCGCGGGTATTCAGTCTTCAATTTTTTGAAATCACTTGAGATCCGCCTTTGAAAAGGAAAAAACAAATGCCATCAGTATCAATGAAAGAAATGCTCGAAGCGGGCGTACACTTTGGTCACCAAACCAATCACTGGAATCCAAAAATGAAACCGTATGTGTACGGTGCACGTAACGGGATTTATATTCTCGATCTTCAACAAACTGTTGAGCGCGCTCGCGTTGCCGCTGAATTCATCAAAGGAATTGCAGCAGAAGGCAAAAAAGTAATTTTCGTAGGAACTAAAAAACAAGCTAAAGAAGTAATCGAAACTGAAGCAAAGCGTTGTGGCATGTACTATGTGTCTGAACGTTGGCTCGGCGGCATGCTCACTAACTTCCAAACAGTGAAAGCATCTATTGATCGCTTGAAAAAACTTGAATCATTGAAAGCAACTGACCAGTGGAACGATTACACTAAAAAAGAACAATCAGGTTTTGATCGTGAGCTTGGTAAATTGAAGAAAGCCTTAGGCGGAATTCAAGACATGAAAAAGCTCCCAGGAGCTATTTTCTTGATCGATACCACTAAAGAACACATTGCGATTCAAGAAGCAAAGCGCCTTCACATTCCAACAGTAGCAGTAGTAGATACTAACTGTGATCCTACAGGAATTGACTATTTGATTCCTGGTAATGACGATGCCTTCCGCAGCGTTAACCTTTTTGCAAAATTAATGGCGGATGCATGCATCGAAGGTGCTGGTATTTTCCAAGAAAAAATTCGCGCTTCTGGTGCTGCAGCTGCATTAGCTCTCGCTAAAGAAGAAGAAGCAAATGAGAAAAAAGTTTCTCGTTTTGAAGGCGATATCGATCTTAAAGGTGTTGATGCCGCTGATCTTGAAGCAATGGAAGAAGTGGTGCCTGAAGAAGGTGCTGTTGCTACCGCTGCCGCAACTCCAGCTGCTGCAGTTACCCCTGCGGCCGTTACGACTAAAGTAGGAGCAAAATTAGGAGCGAAAAAATGACCATTACAGCAGAACAAGTTGCAAAACTTCGTGAACGTACTGGTGCTGGAATGATGGATTGTAAAAAAGCACTGACCGAACACGGTGGGGACTTTGATAAAGCAATTGATCATTTACGCAAAAAAGGTATGGCCAATGCTTCTAAAAAAGCGGGACGTACTGCAAAAGAAGGAACCGTATTCTCTCTGATTGATACTGCCAATAAAGCGGCAGTGATTGTTGAAGTGAACTGCGAGACCGATTTTGTGGCTAAAAACGATCAATTCCAAAAATTCGTTTCGGATATTGCCAGTCACATTGCGAAAGCTAATCCTGAGAATCCAACTGCACTACTTGCGCAGAAGTTTTCAGCTGATCCTTCTAAAACGGTCGACGAATTGGTTAAAAACCAAATTGCCACTTTGGGTGAAAACATGATGGTTCGCCGTTTTGTTCGTTATCCGATCACTGCCGGTAAAGAAGTGAAAAGTTATATTCATATGGGTGGTAAAGTGGGTGTGCTCCTTGAAATGAATCTTGCTGATTCAAGCAAAGCTTCTCAAGAGCCTTTCGCTGGTCTCATTCGTGACTTAACCATGCACGTTGCTGCTGCAAGTCCCCTTTATTTGAAATCAGATGAAGTGCCAGCAGATATCATTGCAAAAGAGAAGGAAATTGCTCTTGCGCAAGTTCAAGCTCAAGGTGGAAATAAACCTGCCGACGTGCTTGAGAAAATTGCATCAGGCAAAATCAACAAATACTTTGAAGAGACTTGCTTGATTAAGCAAAAGTTCATCAAAGACGACAAAAAGACGGTTGAAGCACTGGTGAATGAAACTGGTAAAGCAATCGGTGAAGCGATTAGTATTTCTCGCTTTGCACGATTCGTCCTCGGTGAGGGCGTAGAAGCTGCACCGGAAGATACACAACACTAAAATGGCTAAAGGCCTTGTTTCCAAAATGGAACCAAGGCCTTTTTTTTAGGAGAATCATGAAGCGGGAACACTACAAACGAGTGCTATTGAAACTTTCGGGTGAGGCACTGGCAGGCGAGGCAGGGTATGGAATTGATACCGACGTCCTTGATGTCATTGCAAATGAAGTGAAGGAAATTCATCTTTCTGGTACGGAAGTCGCTATTGTGGTTGGTGGCGGAAATATCTTCCGCGGAGTGAAGGGTGCCATCAAAGGGATGGACCGAGCTTCTGCCGATTACATGGGGATGCTTGCCACCGTGATGAATTGTTTGGCGCTACAAGATGCGCTAGAGCGAAAAAATGTTTACACCCGCGTGCAATCAGCAATTGAAATGAGAGCGCTTGCAGAGCCCTATATTAGAAGAAAAGCAATTCGCCATCTTGAGAAGAATAGAGTGGTGATTTTCGCGGCAGGTGTTGGAAGCCCTTATTTTACCACGGATACTACTGCAGCACTGCGTGCGATGGAAATGGGTTGCCAAGTATTGCTGAAAGCAACCAGCGTAGATGGAATTTACACCGCAGATCCAAAACTAAATAAAGATGCCACTCGCTTTGAAGAAATTTCTTATATGGAAGTACTTCAAAAGGGATTGAAGGTGATGGATTCAACTGCCATTTCACTTTGTATGGATAACAAGCTTCCCATTATTGTATTCAATCTTAAGGATCGCGGATCAATGTCAAGAGTAGTAAAGGGACAACAAATCGGAACTTTGGTTCACGTTTAATTTTTAAAAAAGGAGAAAACTATGTCGACTGTACTTACTGATTTAACTGCACAAATGGATAAAAGCATTCAATCGCTCCAAAAAGATTTAATGAAAGTCCGCACAGGTCGTGCAACACCAGCTTTGGTGGATAGCATCCAGGTGGATTATTATGGATCAAAGACGCCGATCACTCAGGTGGCAAATATTACGACGCCGGATGCTCGGACTATTCAAATCGTAGCGTGGGAGCCAACCGTTCTTCCGGCGATTGAAAAAGCAATTTTTGAAGCCAATATTGGTTTTACTCCGCAAAACGACGGAAAAGTCATTCGGATCACCATGCCGCCCCTCACTGAAGATCGCCGCAAAGAGATGGTGAAGATGATTAAGAAGAATGGCGAAGATTCTAAGATTGCACTTAGAAGCCAGCGCAGAGATGCAAACGAAGTAGTGAAGAAGCAGGAAAAAGACAAAGCTCTTTCTACCGACGAGTCCAAAAAACTTCAGGAGCAAATTCAAAAGAAGACTGATGATAAGGTTGCTGAAGTGGATAAGATCATCGCAGGCAAAGAAAAAGAAATCATGACCATCTAGTGGTCACTCGATGAATCAATCCCCGAGACATGTTGCAATTATTATGGATGGGAATGGCCGCTGGGCAAAAGCTCGCGGCTATCCTCGTTTCTATGGGCATATTCGTGGAACCACGAGAGTCAGGGAAATTGTACGGGAAGCCCACCGGGTGGGTATTCAGGCGCTCACCCTTTATGCGTTTTCAACAGAGAATTGGAAGCGTCCCGCCGAGGAACTCACTGTATTGTGGAAGTTGCTTCGAAAATATATCAGACGAGAAGTGATAGAGCTCAAACGAAATGGAGTTCGCCTACATATGATCGGTGAGATCAATCGTTTGCCCCAAGATGCCCAGCGTGAACTTCGCGCCGCAATGGAAGAGCTAAAGGACGGAACCAAGCTTCACCTCACCTTTGCGCTTTCTTATGGAGCAAGAACTGAGATCATTGAGGCCGCTAAAGCCCTAGCTAATGAGTGCGTACAGGGCAAACTCACCGTAGATCAAATTACGGAGCAAGAGTTTGAGAAACACTTATCGACGTCGTTTTTAGGGGAATCGGCAGAGGTGGACTTCATGATTCGTACGAGTGGAGAAAAGAGAATCAGTAATTATCTGCTTTGGCAGTCTTCGTATGCCGAATTTGATTTTCCTGAAGTGCTTTGGCCCGATTATTCAGTTGAAGAATTTAGAAAATCCCTTGAGAATTTTAAGAATAGACAACGCAGATTCGGGGGAATATGAGTCAGAACCTAAAATTAAGAATTATTACGGCCCTAGTGGGTGCCCCAGTGATTCTCGCACTCGTGCTGTGGTTGGGTGTGGAAGGTGTTTCCTTTTTTGCGTGGGTAATATCAACGGGAATGTTGATTGAGTTCTGTAAGTTATTTTTTAGATTAGAAGATGCTAAACAAAAAACGGCAATGGCGATTGCGTTCAATACCTTAGTTCACAGTTGCAATTATTGGTTTTCAGTTGGAATTAGCCCTGCATTTTTAGGGCTTTCTACCGTTTTTTTCTTTTTCCTGATGTTTTTGTTTATGGTTCCGCGACTCCTTCATTTTGGTGGTTCGAAGGCCCTCAATTCAGAATCAGGGATCGAGCTACTTCAGAAGCATGTGAATGAATTAATGGCCATGTGTTTTGGTTTCGTCTATTGCGGTTGGTTTCCTCTTTTGATGGTGAATATTCGTACCGCCCCACAAGGGAGACATTGGCTGATGCTCACGTTATTCGTGGTGTGGTCGAATGATGTTTTTGCCTATTTTGCGGGCAAGTATTTTGGAAAAAGACTGCTTTTTGAAACTGTCAGTCCGAAAAAAACGTGGGAAGGCGCGATAGGTGGGCTTTTGGGTGCGCTGTTGGTCGCAATTCTCTATTCTCACTCATTTTTGCCTCAGGTGAGCGTGATTGAGATCATCGTCATTACTTTGGCAATGAGTGTTGCATCGGCACTCGGCGATCTATGTGAAAGCTTGATCAAGCGCGCATCGAATGTGAAAGATTCAGGAAGTATACTTCCTGGCCACGGAGGCTTTCTTGATCGATTTGATGGAGTGGCTTTCGCTTTACCGGTAATGTATGCGTTTTTATGGCTCATTTTTTAACGCGAGTTGCAATAAAGTAACAAATAAAACGGGCAGCGCATTTAGCAAAATTGAAGATATAAAGTATAATTAAAGATATAATAACAAAGGCAAGTATTGAATCTGAAGGTCGTCGCAGCCTGAATATAGAAAACGAAGGAAAATACATATGTTATCAGTCATCGGTTTTGTTTTAGTCCTCATTCCTCTTGTTGTGGTTCATGAGCTTGGACACTTGTTGTTCGCAAAGCTTTTCAATGTTCGTGCAGATGCTTTTTCGGTCGGATTCGGTCCCGTCCTTTATCATCGTAAATGGGGTGAAACTGATTTCCGTGTTTCAGCAATTCCGCTCGGTGGATACGTAAAGCTTTTAGGTGAAGATCCTTCATCTGAACTCAGTGCCGAAGATAAAAAGCGCGCACTCCATCATCAAGCTCCTTGGAAGCGTTTTTTTATTTTCTTCGGCGGGCCCCTTTTTAATTTTCTTTGGGCGATTGTCGTATTCATGATCATGATGGCGGTCGGTGAACCCCAGGTGGCTACGGTAGTTGGGCGTGTGTTACCTGATACTGCGGCATATCGAGCAGGATTTTTGCCTGGCGACAAAATTGTTTCCTTGAACGGTGAAGCAGTTACGAAGTTTGAGGACGTGATGATGAAGCTCACCGATAAGCCGGCTCAGGAAGTAGTGGTGAAAGTAGATCGTACTGCGAAGAATGGCGCAGCGAATGTGGCAAGCCAAGTAGAATTGAAAGTCATGACCTCGTCTGAAGAGGGCTTCAGTGTTTATGGTGAAAAGAAGCAAGTAGGGTCGATTGATGGCATTATTGGAAATGCCCGAATCGCTAAAGTGGGTATTTCAGATCCTGAAAGTATTGCAGGAAAAGCCGGGTTCAAAACAGCCGACGAAATTTTTACAGTCAATCATCAAACCATTGCAAGTTATGAAGATCTTGAAACCTACTACCGTGCTTTAGGTGCGCAGAATGCACAAACCAGTCCGGTTACTATCATTTTTGAAGTGAAAAGTTTGGAAAGTCCAACGCGAACCATTACTTTAAGTGGTCAGTATACTGGTGATCTTGCGAAAGATTTTGGACTTAACTCCTCTGAGCTTTTTGTGGAACAAGCGATGAAAGATACTCCTGCGGAAAAAGCAGGCATTCAAAAGGGTGACCGCCTCGTCACGGTAAATAATGTTGCTGTTCGAAGTTTTTTTGAACTTCGCCAAAATATTCAAAAAGCCGGTGAAGATAAAGGCAAAGTGACGATTGGTGTAGAAAGACTAGGGAAGGCGGTGTCGTTTGACATCGTTCCACAAGTGAGCACTGAACGTGATCCGCTGATGAAAAAGAAAATTCAATTTACCATTGGGGTAATGCCGGTTGCGTCGATGTTGGATGCGGTCATGATCAAAGAACAAATTCTAAATCCCTTTACTCTTCTTTATAAAGGCACTGAACGGATGTTGGAATTGAGTGCTCGCAATCTCATTTCTATTCTTAAGATGTTCCAGGGGCAAGTTTCAGTAAAATCATTAGGCGGTCCAATTTTAATCGGTAAACTTGCGGGTGACTCCATTTCTCGTGGCTTAGTCGATTTCTTAAGAATGATGGCGATCTTATCTATCGGTCTTGGAATTTTAAATATTCTACCGATTCCCGTGCTCGATGGTGGACATATCGTCCTTCTGGGGGTGGAAGCGATTCGAGGAAAAGCGCTGAGTATGAAACAAATTGAAATTGCTCAGCAAGTGGGTCTTGTTTTCATTTTACTAATTATGGTCGTAGTAATGAAGAATGATATTTCACGATTGCCTATTTTTAATTAAGGGAGCGCAAAACTCCAATGACCATTGAGCGCTATTTAGCTTGGGATACTTCCTCCATTGCAGGTGTAGTTGCAGCCTTTGAGATTGAAGGTCATCGCAAGCGCATGGTTGCATCCTTTTCGTTGAGCTTAGAGACTTCTCGCCATTCAGAGCGACTCCTATGGACGATTGATACGGTTCTTGAGGGAGCGGGATGGAAGCCGGAAGCGTTGAACGGAATAGTCTGTGGGGTGGGGCCGGGCTCTTTTACTGGAATTCGAATTGGGATCACCACGGCGAATATGCTCGCTTCACAACTTAAAATTCCTCTCATTCCTATTTCTAGTATGGCCTTACTCGCCAGACCTGCGGTCGATGCACTTTTATTTGGCCAAAAATCAAAGCATGACAAAACGTTAGTGATTGCATGCACCGATGCAACTAAGGGCGAATGGTTTACCTTAATGGGATCAGCTCAAGGTGTTTCAAATTGTGTGATGATGGCTGAAGGAGATGTTGCAGGGATTTGGGCCAGAGGTGTAACGGAAAGTGCGCTCACGCCAGAGATGGTTTTTGAGCAGGCTAGGCAATATTTGAAAAAAACGGGGCCGAGTACCGAGTGGGTAGCAATCGGTCAGTCTGTTGAAAGATATGCAGAGGATTTTAGTGTGTTACCTGCTAAAAAAAGGGTTGAATTGAGCACCCAAAACCTCCATCAAGTCGACCCTCGAACTTTAATGACCCTTGCCTACGAAGCAATTCAGCAGGGAGTGAAATTACTGGGGCCCATTCGACCGCGCTATTTGCGGGATTCTGACGCACAAGTGAAACTTCGTAACGGAACCCTTAAGGCAGCTCCAGCCTTTCATCGTGGCGGCATTGCGTAAGCTTATCTGCAATTGCATAGAGTCAAAAAGCTGTTATAACTAAAGTAGATATGAAAAAAATCTACATTTTGCCGAACCTTGTCACGACGGCTAACCTCGTGTGTGGTTTCCTCTCGATGGTCCATGCTTACAAGGGTGAATTCCAACGTGCGTCATGGTTCATTATCATTGCAGCAATTTGTGATCTTTTAGACGGCCGAATTGCTCGTTTTGCGCGAGCGACCTCACCCTTCGGTGTTCAATACGATTCGCTTGCAGATTTAACGTCCTTTGGGATCGCTCCCGCATTTATGCTTTTCGCTTTTTCGCTTCATGATTTTCCGCGCTTTGGTGTGAGTGCCGCTGCATTTTACGGAGTGTGTGCGGCGCTGAGATTGGCTCGTTTTAATGTAAGTGCAGAGGAAACGGATCCTGTGAAACTGAAAAAACTTCGCAAAGGATATTTTCAGGGGCTTCCTTCACCCGCGGCGGCCGGACTCGTGGTCACTACTGTTCTCGTGCAAACTGAATTCGATTTATTTCGTGTAGAATCACTAAAATTTTTCATGACAGGACTTGGAATTTTGCTGGCTGCATTGATGGTGAGCAGTATTCCATTTCCTTCTTTTAAAGAAGTGAATTGGAGATCAAAGGGAAAAGCGTGGGTGCTTTTGATTCCATTACTTTTTATTTTAAGTGTAATTCAGGCGCCCGAACTCACTCTCTTTACGACGGGTTATCTGTATTTAGTGGGTGGACTTCTTTGGGCCGCATATCTTTGCAAGCTGAAGGAGAAGAATGGTGGAGTGAATGGCGTTCACTAAAATGACCTTAGCGCGCTTTTTCATATGTTTCTTCATGTTTTTTAGTTCGTTTAGCTTGTACTTTGGAACTGCGATCGCAGCCGTGCTCATCAATCCACCCGCGCCTTATCCACAAAATCCACCACTCAGTACGACGACGACTGCTGGAACATACACCATTTCTTATGCAGGAAATTTAACGGGCACACCTACCAGCGGTTTTATTGATAATAAAACGGGATTTAGATTCATCAATACGGCTAATTCAGATGCAAGCACTTATCTTGTATTTGACGTAATGTCTAACGCAGCATCCAGTATTACGATTCCGTCCGGCCAAGTATTGGTCGCCACACTGTCTCTCACCACTACTCATGGGTCAGAAATTCCCGTTATTGCGGCGGGTGGGTATACAGGTACCACTATTCCTACCACCTGTGATGGCTGCCAAGCCGTCAGTGGTTTCAATTACTCAGTAAATTATAATCCAGGCAGTATCTTGAGGCTAGCGGTTCGCTTGGGGGATTTTTGTGGTACCTACGGGGCGCCTGTTCCGGTTGGCACAGTGGCGAGTCCATTTTGTAATGGAACTGCAGTTGCGACGAGCGCGAACACCACTCTTACTCAAAATGTGATTGTCACTTTTGGGCCTGCTTTGCCAGGAACTCAAGGCCCGCTCACGGGCACAGAGACCGCTACCTTTTCACTTAATATTACTGACGTAGCGCCCATACTTTCGTCGACTACTCCCCCTTCAGATTCCGCTTTTTATTTTCCTGGTGATGGTCAAATTTCACTCAAGTATGATTGGTTAACTGCATCGCCGGGAACGGGTTCGACATCGGTTGCGGGAGTAGGGCTTTATCGTTATGTGGTTCTTGGTAATCTTTCACCTCCGGGAGTGACTTACCCCATTTTTGGTGGTGATACCAATACCTGGCTCACCGCAAATCCTATATTTCAGTTTAGTAATTATGGAATGGGAAGTGACACCATTACCGGTTTCACCAATGCAAGCAGTGATAGCGATTCTGCACATAATTACGAAGTAGGATTTTATATTGAAAACAACGCAGGACTGATGTCCGCAAGCCCTGCTACTTTTACCTCCATCAAAGCGAGGGGCATTACAGGCTTGCTTACCGAAAGTCAGTGCTTCATCGCTACTGCTACCTATCACGACGGACGTGCCGCACCAGTAATGATGCTGAGGAAATTTCGAGATGAAATTTTACTCAAATCCGAGTGGGGCAAAAAATTTGTTGAAACCTATTACCATTATTCGCCCGACCTCGCTCGCTGGGCTTGGGATAAGCCATTCATCCGTTCGATTGCACTCAAGGCACTGACTCCGATAGAGTTAGCCGCTTGGGCGATCTTAAAAATTGCTCATTCGGAGCAAGTGGAGCCTTCTTCCAGCGATACGGTCCAGCCCTACATTGAGCAATTAAAAAAAAAAATAGCCGCTGAAGATGCGAAGAATGGAACGTCCACGCCACAATCGGCAACCAGCTATATTGAAGAACAAAAAAAATTGTTACCCCCTGAAAAGAACGGCCCTACTGAAAGTTATTCAGAAAGTCTAAAAAAGAAGCTCAAGACAGAAGAAGACTCAAAGGACTATTCCGAAAAGGAAAAGGCAAAGATTCCGGCCGAAGACAGTGAAAGTGTGATCACGAAAGTGAAAGAAGGTCGGGATGCAATCGCATTTAAGAAAAAGGGCGAACCTCAATATGCCGCTAGTTTCAAGCTGGGCCTGTCGCCCGGAATGCAGGTTTTTGTTAATAACGGTACACCCAGTAATACATTTAGTGCGATTTACGGTAGCAACTGGAATCCTGATGTTTGGCTCCATTTCGAACACTTGTTGACGAATAGTTATTGGTTGGGAAGTCTTGCCGGTACCGTAGATTTTGGAGTGAATTATGCGAGCGGTTATGGTGTGCTCGCTTTTCCATTTGATGGCAGCACTCAATCGCAAACCCGTTTTAGCTTTGTTCAGGTGCCATTTTTATTAGGTATAGATTACCGACTCAATTTGATGAAATACGTCCGCCCCTATGTGGGGGCGAGTGTAGGTACGATGACCTATGCCGAAATTCGGAATGATGGCCAAAAAAACAAAGGGGGTATCTCTGGAATATACTCCGTTTCAGCGGGTGCATCCCTTCTTCTCGATTTTATGGATAAGAACACATCGCGAGAAAGTTATCTTTCATCTGGTCTTCAACACGTTTACCTTTTTGCTGAATACACTTATTTGAATACTTTTACGGGTAACGTGACCTTTAGAAGAGGCGGGCTTTACGCCGGCTTTATGTTCGAGTTTTAATTGAAATGAAATACGCAATACGCCTTTCATACCTCGGAAAAAATTATTGCGGCTGGCAGAAACAAAAAGTCGCTGAAGGCAAAGCTCCACTTTTACCAAGTATTCAGGAAACAGTCGAGAAGGCTGTCTCGACCTTGATCGATACCGAAACGAAGGTGGTGGGGAGCGGTAGGACGGACGCGGGCGTGAATGCTCTCGGACAGGTAGTTCACTTTTGGTGTAATCAAGAAAAATTCACAACCGAGATTATCAAGCGCGGTCTCAACTCCTTGCTGCCGCAAGATATTCGGGTGATGAACGCCTTTGCGGTCGACGAGAAATTTCACGCTCAAACTTCAGCGAAGAAAAAACAATACAGTTATTATTTTCAGCAGGGCCCATGCGCACTCCCTCACCTGATGGACACCACGTGGTGGATACAGAAGAAACTGAATGTAGAAGCCATGCAGGCTGCGGTTTCGGTGCTCAGGGGTGAGCACAATTTTAAACCCTTTCAGGCTTCTGGTGCACCTCCTAAGATGTCGACTATTCGTTCACTTTTAGAGGCCGAAGTGACTACAGAGCCTATGCATCATTTTCCGGGTCAGGATCTAAATGAAGCCGGATTTTACATAGTGCGAGTTCGATTGGTCGGAACAGGGTTTTTGAAGCAAATGGTGCGCGGCATTGCAGGTACACTCCTCCATATTGGAGAAGAGCGACGTCCGGCTAGCGATATGGCTGATATTTTAGCAACTCAGGACCGTAAGAAAGTAGGTCCAACCGCGCCAGCAAAGGGGCTGACTTTGGACCGAGTTTGGTATAGTCTGGATGACTAATAAAAAGTTAAAGGAAAGATCATGGAAACACAAATCAAGTTAGAGAATGTATCTGCTATTCAAAAGAAATTTTTGGTAACCATCCCCGCTGCCAAAGTAACCAAAACGGTAGAAAGTAAAGTATTTGAAGTTCAAAGAACTGCAAGCATCAAAGGCTTTCGTCCGGGTAAAGTACCCATCAATATGGTGAAACAGTATTACGGTGAAGATATTAAAAATAAGGCGCTTAATGCACTGATCAGTGAGACGTATTCTGAAGCGCTGAAGAAACACGCCCTTCGCATTGTAGGCGAGCCACAAATTGAAGGCGTTGCTCATAAAGGGCACGAAAACGAACAAGACCACAAACATTTACATATACATGATGGTGAAGATTTATCGTATGTTGCGACTGTGGAAGTGGTGCCTGAAATCGAACCTAAAGATTACAAAGGACTTTCCTTAGAGAAGCCTTCTTCTGAAGTGAGTGCGGATGATATTGCGGCTGTAAAAAAGAACCTTCTTGATCGAAAAGCAGAAATGACTCCAATTGATCGCCCCGCTAAAAAAGGCGACTTCGTTGATTTTAAATACGAAGGTAAGATGAAAACCGACAAAGGTTTTGAGTCGCAAGCAAACCTGAGCGGCGAACGTTATGCTGAGATTGGTAGCGGTCAGTTGATCCCTGAGTTTGAGAAAAACATCACAGGCGCAAAAGCGGGCGAGACCAAAACCTTTAAAATGACTTATGCAAAAGATTTCCAAGATACAAATCTCGCTGGCAAAGAAGCGGAGTACTCAGTGGATGTTCGGGAGGTGAAGGAAAAGAAACTTCCAGAGTTTACCGATGAATTCGTAAAAGACTTTGGGTATGAAAATCTTGCTGACTTTGAAACTAAGGCAAAAGAGAACCTTGCAAAAAATAAGGCAGATGAAGTGGACAATGCTTTTCGTAACAGCATGATCGAAAAACTGATTGAGAAGAACGTATTTGAAGTACCTCAGTCATTGGTTTACAGCCAAATCCGCGCCCTCGCTGACGATTACGCACAAGAGTTGAAACGCTATGGATTCAATGAGCAAATGATTCAAAGTGCAATGGTGAGCCAATTAGAGGACTTTAAGAAGCGCGCTAATATGCAAGTTCGCGCCGGTATCTTATTGGATGCTATTTCTAAGAAAGAGAAGATTGAGCCAAAGCCGGCCGACCTTGAAGCTGAAATGAAAAAAATGGCTGCGACCTATAATGTTGAAGTGAGCATGCTTCAGGATCGCTTTGCGCAAAATCCTCGTGATCAATCGAATTTCGAATATCGCGTTCGCGAAGAGCTGACGATTCAATTTATTTTGTCGTCTGCTAAAGTAAAAGAGAAGAAGTAGATTTTAGGTTATATCAAATTTAAAAAGGGCACCTCTCGCGCGAAAGAGGTGCCCTTTTTATTGTAAGGATGAAGGATTAAAAAATTAATTCGTTTTAGTGCCGTTGATGGTGATCGGTTGATTTCCGCAATAGCCGCCTTGGCTAGTGAGTGTTCCTGAAATCACGTTATTCACTACGCTGAGGGTACCGGTATAAGTACAGTTAGTGCTGTAACTTCCAAAACCGCTAGAGGTTCCGGTAGGAACGATGGTCATTGAAGTCACTTGGATCGTTCCGTTTCCTAAATCAGTACCAGTTAAGTTTTCCACAAAACAAGAGTTTGAGCCGTTTGCCGAAACTGCATTTGAATTCTCAGTAATGCTCAGTGTGACGATTGAACAAGCTCCACTTGATGAGTATGAAGAGAGTCCCGATTGAGTGAGTGAGTAACTACCTGCTACTTTTGATCCGCAACCTGCCATCAGAATCAGGGTTGCAAAGAGTGAAGTGACGGAAAGAACTTGAGTGGTCATTTTGTTTTTCATAATTTTATTTATCCTTACCATGAGTATAAGCAAAGACAATGCCAAGCCATTTTTGGCTTCTAATCAAATGAGATTGATTCTAGGCCCATTTTGAGTCGCATGTTTTGTCTAAAATTTATACATATGTAAAATGTACAAAATAAGTCGGTGATTGCAATGAGAATAAGGAGCGGTTTCCATAATTAATTGATTTCATTGACTGTGTAAAATTAGTGCAGGCATGGGTTGGCAAGTCGTTTATTTTCAAGGTAGGATTTTTTTAAAGGGGTTCAATTATCATGCAAAAACTGATCGGCTTATTACTAATTTCAATGTTAAGTATTTCTACGAACGCGCGCGCGGACGAGGGAATGTGGCTCTTAAATGCTTTCCCAGAAGCTAAGGTTGAAAAAAAATATGGTTTTACTGCAAGCGAGGCATGGTTAAAGCACGTCCGGTTGTCTTCTGCGAGACTTGCTGGAGGCTGTTCTGGAAGTTTTATTTCTAAAGAGGGTCTGGTGATGACTAACCATCACTGCGCTCATTCTTGCATTGAGCAGCTTTCAAAGGCCGGTCGCGATTATGTTGCGAGTGGCTTCTATGCAAAGTCCTATGGCGATGAAGTTCGTTGCCCTGAAATTGAAATTAATCGATTGGTGAATATCTCCGACGTGAGTGCCAGGGTGAATAAGGCTACTTTAGGTCTAGAGGGGCAAGCCTACAACGATGCCCAAAAGGCCGTGATGTCTACCATTGAAAAGGAGTGTGCGGGAGGTTCGGATAGCACTCGTTGCGATGTAGTGACTCTTTACCACGGTGGTCAGTATCATTTGTATCAATACCAACGTTACCAGGATGTCCGCCTCGTCTTCGCGCCCGAACTGAATATGGCATTTTTTGGTGGCGATCCGGATAACTTTAACTTTCCTCGCTATGATTTAGATATTTCGCTCTTAAGGGTTTATGACCACAATCAGCCTTTAAAAAATGACGAGTATTTTCATTGGTCTACCGAGAGCGCGAAGGCTGGAGATCTGACATTTGTTACCGGCCATCCTGGAAGTACTTCTCGCTTACTCACCATTTCAGAACTTGAGTTTTTGCGCGAAGTGCAGTTAGTGAAAATGCTTCTTTATTATGCAGAATTACGTGGAGTTTTAAGTGAGTTTCAAAATCGAGGGGTTGAGCAAAAACGAGTATCGGAATCAAAATTTTTCGGAGTTGAGAATTCATTCAAGGCAATGAAGGGAAAACTCGAAGCACTTCAAGACCACGCTTTCTTTGCAAAGAAAATAGCAGCAGAAAAAGCACTGAGATCAAAAGTGAATAAAAATCCGAAATTGAAAGCGGCCTATGGCACTGCTTGGGATGAGATCGCCAAAGCAGAACAGTCATTTCGTGACATCTATACGCCGCTTTTGTTTTTGGAAAATAATCGAAATTTTCAGTCACGATTGTTCGGCATTGCAAAAACGCTAGTCCGTGCGTCCGAAGAGTTACCTAAAGCGAATGAGAAACGATTTCGCGAATTTAGTGATGCAAAACTTCCATCATTGAAACAGGAGCTTTTTAGTGAAGCGCCTATTTATGATGAATTTGAAATCGAAATGCTGACCTTTGGACTGAGTAAAATGCGAGAAGCATTGACCGCTGATGATCAGGCTGTAAAAAGGATACTGGGTAAGCGTTCTCCGCGAGAAATCGCTGAAAATGTAATTAAGGGAACCAAGTTG
>CAIMWN010000177.1 GCA_903845155.1 Oligoflexia bacterium | reverse complement strand
CTAGGGCGTGTTTTGAATTTGGCTAGCCGCACTCATGTTATTTGCCGATTTTAATCCAAATCATTAAACAGGCAATGTAGACAATGGCTTTGAAGTTGCGCGCAAGCTTTTCGAATCGAGTTGCGATACTTCGATAATGCTTCAATCTCGCAAAAAGATTTTCCACAAGATGGCGCATTTTATAAAGGTGGGAGTCGAACTCCGGGTTTGGTTTTTTACTGTTTGATCGTCTTGGAATCACAGGATTCATTCCATTTTCACGCGCTTTTTCGCGAATTTCGTCTGAATCATAGCCTTTATCCGCAATAAAATTTTCAGCCTTATTCACTTTAGAAATAATTTCGGGGGCCGCTTTTGCATCGTGAACTTCACCCCCAGTGATTTTAAAATCGATCGGATTTCCATGCGCATCGGCGGCAATATGAAGTTTTGTTGTGGGTCCGCCTCGAGATCTCCCAATAGCTCGCTCTTCTCCAATCCTAGCTCCACTCGCATGCTGGTGAGCCCTAATGTAACTTCCGTCTGCGAATACCCACTCCGTATCAATTTCACCTCGTAACTTAAAAAAAAATCCTCCCATAACCCCGATTTTGACCAGCGATTAAAGCGGCCATAGGGTGTCTGCCATGGGCCAAACTCTGCTGGAAGATCTCGCCAAGGAGAGCCGGTTCTTAATTTCCAGAGAATCGCTTCCATAATTTCGCGACTGTTTTTCGCTTCATAACAGCCTTTTTCAAGCATTACATTGAGAAGTTCGGACCATATTGCATCGGTGAGCACTCTGCGGGTCATTTTTGAAAGCCTCCTTGCCTCATGCAAAAGACTTTCACGGTTTAAATAAATATCAACTGTTAAGTGCGGCTAGCCAAATTCAAAACACGCCCTAACTTTATCACTGAAGAAGATAAGGACACTTATCAGGCACCTCATCATGAGCCCGGTCAGGCCGATATAGACTTTTCTACCGATGAAACTGAAATCCTGAATCGTTTGAAGTATATGCATGAACTCCATGATTCTGGGCATGAACTCGCTGCTCACGGTATAGGACATGTCAGCGGTAAGGACTGGTCGGCACAGGATTGGCTTACAGAGCTTAGCAATTACGGCGCACTCTTTTTGAAGGTATTTAAAGATGCAGGTTACGAAGACGCAGATGAACTCGCTGCAGAAGTGAAAGGGTTTAGAGCGCCTTACTTAGATACTAGCCCTGGTCTATATACTGCGCTGAAGAAGCTCGGATATCGTTACGATACCAGTAACGACGACGATGCAAATGAGTGGCCGCGTAAAGGCCCTGAAGGTTTATGGAGATTCAATCTTGCCGATCTCACTGTTGCAGGAACTAGCGAGAAAACTTTATCGATGGATTACAATTTCTATGTGGCCCAATCTGGCACCAGGGACATTGTGGCCAAAGAGGATTTATTCAAGGATCAAATGGTTGAAACTTACATGAATTACTTTTACGAAAACTATTACGGCAATCGCGCACCACTTCATATAGGTCATCATTTTTCGCCTTACCAAGGCGGTGTTTATCATGAAGCGCTTCAAGAATTTGCGAAGCAAGTGTGTGGTTTGCCCGAGGTGCGTTGCGTGAGTTATCATGAGCTTGCCGATTATATGGACTCTATTGATCCTGAAACCTTGAAGGAATTTCAGGATGCCGACTTTGATCATCTGAAACGATAATTAATTCAGGCAATGGCGATTTTATCAACGACGTTCATTGTAAGATCGAAGT
>CAIMWN010000176.1 GCA_903845155.1 Oligoflexia bacterium | reverse complement strand
GAGATGCCCGTTGAGACTAGAAGTGCACTGACAAAAAGCGTTGCTACTGATTTCTTCAACATATTCTTCTCCTTTTACACACTACTAACATTGCGATAGGCAATGGTATCAGCAACTACTTCTTTACTTTATATCCGGCAGGGCATTTTGTGCCTGTGAATGTCTTTGTCTTTCCATTTTTCACGCAGGCAATCTTCTTAGCCGCGGGCTTCTTTGCAGCTGTTGCTGCGACGCCGGTGACCGTAATTGACTGAGTTGCTGATGCTGGTGAAACTGTAGCGGTTCCAGCTTGGATCGCCTCTACCTGACAATTTCCTGGCGCAAGAAGATTGAGTGAATTTCCGGTAACAGAACAGATGGTTGGTGAATCAGATTGGAAGCTCACCACGTTACCACTTGACGCGGTTGCGGTTAAAGCCAGTGTCTTATTTGCCAAGGCCGCAGTTGCAGGTGCTGTAAATGCAACTGTCTGCGCGGTACGCGTAATTTGGAATGTCAGCGGAGTGATATCAGATGCTAAGAAGTTAGCAGATGCCGGTGTTGAGTAATTAAGCGTACAAGTACCACCGCTAATAATAGAAATGTAGGTACCAACTGGATAACACACTGTTGGGGTTGCCGTTACAGGGATGACTAAGCCAAGAGGGCCATATACAAAGGGACCTTGGATAGAAAGTGGCAGTGTCGTAGAACTTTGTGTGGCAATCGTTCCAAGAGAGAAAGTCGGCTTAGTACGCGCTGCTGTAACACTGACAACTTCATCGTCCTGTTTATATTGATAATCAAGAGTCTTATCTGTGTAGACAATAAATTCGCAGGTACCGGTAGCAATTAAGCTAATCGTTGTTCCATTACTTGTGCAGATGGCTGGCGTTACTGTCTTAACCTTCAATGCCAGGGTAGGAACTGTGAGTTCATAATAATCACTCGGATTAAAACTCTCTCCCACCTTCCAAATTGGTGCAGGGGCAGAGTTGAACTTAGGGTTTACAAAATGGTTAGCGAGAGTTAAATTAAAAGCAGGACCTGTAAATGTTGAGTACGCAAAATTCAAATATCCACCATTGCGAACAAGAAGAGCATTTGTTGCCCCTACAACTGTGGACGTTGTTGTCGCACTGAGAGTTTGTGTTGAATAGCCTTGAGATCCCGTAGCGGTAAGCCCAGTAATAGCCGCAGCTGTCGCTTTATAAACGCCAGTAGGCAGATTAGAGGAGACGTTATACGTACCCTTAAACTCAACTGTTTGTAGAGCGCTATTTACTGGTGAGTCTGTACGGACAATGGGAACAAAAACGGTGTTACTTCCACCATCTGAAAGTGTTACAAGAACTTGATTTGATGAGATGCCAGATGGATTACTCACAACTAAATCAAAAGTCACGGTTGTGTTTGGCGTTGCGATATCTACAGAGTTTGGCGACATAGTGAACGAGACCAATGTAGGGACCGTTGGTGCATCTGCGTGCGCAGGTTGAATAGCTCCAAAAACTACAATCCCCGCTAAACAAGCAGTAGCAATCTTTTTAATCGGTGACTTCATAATTTTCATCGAACTCTCTCTCATGGAAATTTCTATGCGTGAACTTATCATCTTCAGATTGGTCGAACCTGTGTATACAGGGTCGATACCCATGCCCAAAAGGGGTAGGAGCTCGCCCGAGTGCCCTTCCAGGCAGGGTAATCTGAGGGTATGCGCCTAGCACTTCAAAAACCTGATTCTTTCTCAGGCTCCATGAGTAGGCATTTTGGACGTCCTCAGACCACCCCGCGGAGCGATTCATGAAGGTC
>CAIMWN010000175.1 GCA_903845155.1 Oligoflexia bacterium | reverse complement strand
TTTTTCTTAGTTTCATTCGAGCCCGCATCGCCTTGACCTTGGTTTTCACCAGACTCCATCCCAATGTCGCGGCGGCCTCTTTGAGTGGCATCTCCTCGTAGTAGTGCGATTCAAGCAGCCATCTTTCTTCGGCGTCTAGCCGCAGCATCGCCTCTTCAAGAGCCAGTTGCGTCTCCTCCAGTTTTGCCGCCTCAGCCAGATCGCTGTCGCCGGAGACGGCGGAAGCTTTATCCAGCCATGCCTGATAATTTAATTCCCGTCCCGGATGTGCAAATATTGCGGGTTCGCGCAGTTTCAGCCTCCAGTAATCGTGGCAGCAGTGAACGGCCAGTTTTGACAACCAGTTTTCAAAAGGCGCTTTTCCGCTGAATGAACTCAGGGATTTGAATGCCTGGACAAACACCTGATGCGTGACATCCTCAACATCCTCCGGCCTTACCCTGGCGGCGGCAATCCGCCCGATCTTCGTCCTGTGCCTGTGAACGAGCAACTCAAAAACGTCCACCGCGCCATCCAGAACGCGTCGAATAGCCACGCAGTCATCGCCGCTGCTGTCTGTCATCTCTGCTGCGCCAGTTAACTTTCGGTCCGTTTGGACGTTCATGAATTCTGCCATTTTTCATCATTTCCCGGGGATGCTTTTATTTTAATATAGACGTTGGTTATTATGAAAGGTTACATGTTTAACTTATTTTATCAGCATTTTTTCTTTTAACTTAGAAAACCATGTTCCAAAGAACGTGGTCATAGACAAGAATGGTTTACCTGAAGGTCTACCATTAGGGTGCAAAAACGCATAAGTTGAAAATGACGGGGTTTAAGAAGCTTTCCGTCATTTTCATGTTAAACATTCCAAGGTATTTTTCTAGTAATATGCAATTTTTATAGCAGTTTTGTGACTTGGCATGATTTTTTTTGATTCAATTTGCATGAGCGGACAATAAGAGTCCAGCCGGGATTTTACCGGAATTAAAAGGGTAATGGACGAAAATAAGTTACGTCGCCTGACGGTAGTAGTACTTCAGTAGTCCGCCAATTCGCTCTCTGGTTTTAATTTTTACTGACATATTTATAACTTGGATTTATTGCATATATTTTTTGCCGGTAACTGATGGGCAGATGCAATATTCTTGTTATTCCGCGATCCACGCTTCCTGTTCCAGCCAGCCGTTTTGAAGCGTGAATTCCAATTCTTCAGAAAACGGGAAGCTCTCAAATTCAAGCATCTTGTGTGCCCGTTTAATCTTATTCTCGGTGAGCTTCTTCAAGTTATTGCTCTGCTTTCTACAGGCTTCAATATCACATCGGTACAGTCGTAATGGCTTAATCTCATTCAAAATCGCCGCGATTGCCAGACCTTCCGGATCGGTGTCTCCCCAATGGAAAAAGTTAAAGTTGCCGGAAAGCAGTGAGATAAATCTTTTGACGGCGCTGTTTGGATAACCGGCAGTATAAATCAACGCATGAGGAACTGATTCCCGCATCAAATTATTGAATGGAGATTCGTTTTCGCATGAAATAACTGGCAAAGAGGGCTCGATTTCCAATTCAATGCGTTCAATTTTCTCCATGTTACCGGAATTAAGCGTCGCGGCCTCTCCCTGTTCCCATAGCTGTTTAATCCAGTGGAATGCCTTACCTTGTTGATAATATATAAACGGGCCGAAAACCGTTATAATGACGGAAGTCGGATTGTCGGTCACACCACACCGGACCATAACATTTTCCTGGCTGCAGTCAAGTTCTGCCGCCAGAAGTGTGGATGTAAGTTCGTATAGAGAAGTTCCCGGCCTGAAAACCTTACTGTCGCCGCATATTTCCACACCGAGGTCAGATGCAGAAAACAGCCGGTCATTTTTCTGCAAAAAAACTACAGCCCGCAGACATGATTGATAATGCGCCGAAGCCAACTCAAAACCGACTTCAGTTACCTTACGTTTTATCTGCCCTCGTTTACTGTGCAATAAGGCAAGTGATGGCTCCAGAGACGGGAACAACATGCCTAACCGCCCAAATAATAAATTAGCTTCATCAGTTGCGTTTTTACTTTCAACAGGCTCGCCAAGCGCACTGGAGGCATCATTGATCCAGTCTTTCACAACAATGCCGGAAGTGGACATTTTTTCAGGGAAGAAAACAATTTTATCGCCCGTCTGCTTGATCGCAGTGGCAGAAAACAGCCGGGCAAGGTTAAATATATCAGCATCGCCTGCGTTGCATATAGTTACCTGATGCGGAAAGGAATCTTTGCGAAGCTGAAATGCTCGCACAACTTTACGCAGTAAAGGTTCCAGCGATGGACTGTTGTTCAAACAATCTTTAATCTGCTCAATATATTTTTCATTTCGCATTACAATTCCTCGGAGAACTTCATTTCGCGTCCGCCTTCCGGCTCCGGTTCAAACATGTCTATATTCGGTGTGCTTGACCAATGATAAGGATGAAGGTGAACTTCATAATCCACATCCTTGACCACTAACAGCGAAGTCGAGAATTTGATTTCGTCTTTAACGCCGTCCTGATCCGGCGAAGCAACAAACAATTGCAAGCCCAAGTCAGTGGCAAAGCCCATTAACTGATCCCGGCGTTGCGAGTCGATACCGTAGAATGCTTCGTCGAAGAGCAGAGTATTGAGTTTTACATTAGACCCGCTGAACATAAAATGGGCAATGGTCAGTACGAGCAGATAATTCGGAACAGCCTGCTCACCGCCGGAACCGACGCTTTTAACTCTGGAATCCATGACCGCGCCTTCACCGCCGGAGTTGGCATAAACGCACATTTCATAGCGGTACCAGTTCCGGTAGTCAAGTATCTCAGGAATCACTCCGGGCGGAGTGTTAATCAACTCATCCTTGTAATCATGGAAGAAATGCTCCAACTCTTCCATCGCATCTGAATTGTAAAACGTAAATGTCTTGATCAGTTTTACAAGACGCTCATAGCGTTCATGGGGCCTGATTTTTATACGGTAGGTATTATTGCCGAAACTGCGCCCTTCAAGCAAACGGTTTATATCGCGTTGCATTTTCTCAAGGCCGTGTACTTTTTCCCACAGCGTCTTGAGCATCGTATCCATGATTAATTTTTTGAACAGCTCAGTTGTTTTTTCATTGATCAGGGCTTGTTGTTCTTCAAGGTTTTTGTGCAACGACTCTTCTATCGACCCGGCGGTTATTCCGTCTCTTGAGAATAACTGATTATTCTCCTGATCATAAGAAAAGCCATACTTTGTCCCGGTTATATCGTTAACGCAGTATTTAAGTTCAATCAGTTTATTGCTCGCTTCTGTTCTGCAATCCGATGCCATCTTTGCCGCATCCTGTTCTACATGTAAGCGATTGCCGGCGCGGAGCTCTTCAACCGCTTTCCCTGAATCTTTCTGTCCATACTTCTTCTCAAGCAGGAACAGTTTTTCATTGTACGCGGTTTGCTGTACCGCAAGGGCGCCTTCTGCTTCCTTGATTCTATTCTCAGCATCTTCCTGGCGGGTGTTGAGTTTTGAAGATTCTCTATTCTGTTCGTCAATTTTTTCCTGGCATTGCTGAAGTTGGGATTCAAGCTCATGCATTTTCTCTGCGATTGCTTCGAGATCGTTTTCTTCAATCAGTTTGCGTAGTTCTTCAAGATGGGATTGATCCTGAGTAATCTCACTGTCCAGCAATTTTACACTGTTTTTTAACCGCTCCAGATTTTCTCCGCCATGTGATAGCTTAAGATTCAACGCCATTGCCAGCGTCGTTTTAGCCCTGAGTTCATTCGCCCCTTGTTCGATAAGCTTTTCCAAATTGCCTAGCAGCCGGAGATGCGACTTCAATTCTTTGCATTCTTTATCCTTGTCCTGAATGATTTGGCGAATATCCTTAAGTTCTTCTCTGATTGCTTTTATTTTGGATTTTTGTTCCTGCTCTCTCGAATCAGCACCGATAAAGCGGGCTTTGCGTCCGTAAAGCCCACGCGCATGGCTTCTGAATCGGACAATGTCCGTGTTCTTCCACTTGGTGAAGTCTGGCAGTTGTTTTGCAGACAGCTCCTTCAATAAAATGCCCAGCAACATTGGGTTGCAGGTATTTACATCAAAAATTTCTGATGCCCATTCACGTAATTCGTGCGGGGAATCGGTAATCGGACTGGTAACGGCCAGCCGGTGGCCAGGATAGTCATTGAAAATAATGTCCGCGGCTTTATCATATTCATCTTCGTTGACCGCAATGATGGACAAAAGTTCTTCACCTATAAAGTCTTCAATACGTGACTTCATCTCTTCAGTCGCGTCCGGGTGCCATTCCAGCCCTTTGTAAACCGGAGTGTGAACAACGCCCTGACTGTCAAGATCGCCAAGTAATTGTTCAAACCCATTCCATTCCGGAGTTGCCTCTCTGCTTTCAAGCAGCAGCTTCTCTTCTTCAGCCATTTTCGCTTCCTGTTTACGCTGTGCTTCTAATGCATTTTCGCGTAACGTCAGAATAGATTGCTTGGGCAAAGTGACTTTTCTGATATTTTCTAGAAGTTCGGTAAGCGTCTCCGCCAGGCCGCAATCCTGCGGTTCTTTGCCGTGAACGACGGCTTCCATTGCTGTCATGGCGGCACCGGTCTCTATGCCGATTTGAATTGATTTTTCCGGCAGTTTCTTCATCAAATCAGCCAGGTTTTCCCGCAAGCTGTTAAGCGTTTCGTCAAGTGACTTTTTGATTCCGTTTACAGTCCTTTGATGTTCTTCTAGTTGTGACTTTTCAGCTTCCAAGCGTTTCTGGCGAAGGTCAAGCTTATCTCGAAGTTCTTTTTCCTTCGTCAACGCTTGACTGGTATCCTTGTTCTTAAGGTCATTAATCTTTGCTTCGTAAGCAATTTTCTGGTCCTGGAGTTGCAACAATATTTCGCTGATTTGCTTTTGGCCGGCGATCCATTTTTCAATATTCTCCCTGTCGTCAGCTATTGCTTGTTGAATATGGCTGATGCGAATAAGCAGTTCGACTGCGTCAAAAGCCACGGCATTGCGATTGGAATCTTCAATCCCCTTCAACAACGCATTCAATCCCTTGACATAATTCAGCTTTCCGGCAAGATTTTCCAGATATCCGCGCGCCCCGTCAATGGATCTAAGCGTTACTATGATCCGCTCAAAAATATCCTGATCCGATTCCGGCAGCAACCGCATAAAAAGTGTCTGATAATCCGTCGTGTGCGCCGCAATTTCCCGGTAAGCCTTGCCTATTGCCAGAAAACGGCAGAAATCGTTGAATTGGGAAACGCCGCCGAGAAAGCGTTCCGCCAGCAGATTGCAAAAAGATTGCGGCTGTCCGAAGTATCCTACTCCCCCAAGCGCTTTCTTCATTTCTGTTTTATCGCGCGGGCGTTCGCCTTCCGTGTCGCTAATCAGGAACGGTATTTCTTCAAATGGACAGTCCCTGATTATTCCCCAGCCAGAAGAATTATTGAAGATGACCTAATGAAAGTAGTATGAAAACTCATGCCAGAATTTAACTATGTCGCCTCCGATCGCTCGGGCAAAAAAATTGAAGGAAAAATGGATGCTGCCAATGAAGGCGAGCTGAGGATGTCTTTGCGCGGGCAGGGGCTGCGTCCACTTCGTATTTCTAAAGCAGGCCTTTCTCAGGTGGACATTGGTAGCTATCTAAGTGATTTGTTTAAATTTAGTGGCGGAGTTCCAGCCGATCGGCTCATGAACTTCATTCGTCAGCTTCAGGTCATGATTAATTCAGGCGTGCCGCTCATGCAAGCCATTGAGCTTTTTCACGATCAAGAATCGGATAAGAATTTGAAACGTATTTTGGCCAATGCCAAAGAGAAAATCAATGCAGGTAGCTTTCTTTGGGAAACGTTCGCCGCCTACCCCGATGTATTTGAGCGTGTATTCATTTCGCTTATTCGTGCGGGAGAGAGCTCGGGTACTCTTGATGTAATGCTAAAGCGGGTAGGGCGTTATTTAGAAAACACCTATCGTTTGAAGAAACTGATTAAAAGTTCGATGACCTATCCTATTGCTGTGGTGGGTATTGCAGCAGGTGTGATTTCCCTCATGCTATTGATGGTGATTCCAAAGTTCGAAGAAATGATTGTTGGCAGTGGCGGGGAACTTCCTGCACCGACGAAGTTTGTGATTGGTTTATCTCATGCATTTGCCCATAACTTCATACTCATTGTTGTGGTGGCGGCAACCCTATTTTATTTGTTGTCGGCGTACAAGAAAACCAAAGAAGGGCGAGTGACGATTCAAAAGCTAATGATTAAAGCTCCGCTTTTTGGCGATTTGACGATTAAAAGTGGCGTCGCAAAGTTTTGTAGAACGCTTTCCACTCTCTTGGTGTCTGGAGTGCCGATGGTCGATTCCATCGAAATCTGTAGGGAAGCATCTGAGAATATTGCCTTTGAAAATGCATGCGCTCAAATTAAGAGAGACGTGGAGATGGGGTCAAGCTTAGCTTCGGCGATGTCCCGCCAAAAGGTATTTCCAAAAATGTGCACACAAATGGCAATGGTGGGTGAAAATACGGGAAATATGGATAAGATGCTCGAGAAGGTTGCAGACTTTTACGAAGAAGAAGTTGAGAATACCATTCAGGGTATGATGAAGCTCATTGAACCCGTGATGCTCGTTGTTTTGGGCGGCATTGTGGCGGGATTGATGATTGCAATGTATCTACCCATATTTCAAATGGCCGGAAATCAGGCCTCGTAGGCTGAACCCACACGATAGGAAATTTTATGGCAAGTATTGATGATATTAAAAGACCGCTCCTAGGTAAATCTCCTCAAATTGATTTACTGAAGAAAATGATTGTGAAAGTCTCACCTGCAAAAACGAGCGTGCTGATTACGGGCGAAAGTGGCACCGGTAAAGAACTGGTCGCCAGGGCAATCCATGAAATGAGCCCCGAGAAAGATGAAGCGTTTATCGCGGTAAATTGCGGCGCCATTCCAGAGAATTTAATTGAGAGTGAATTGTTTGGGCACAAAAAGGGTAGCTTCACGGGAGCGATTGCCGACAAGCCCGGGCTTTTTGAAGCGGCCAATGGCGGTACTCTTTTCTTGGACGAGATTGGAGAGCTTCCACTTCACATGCAAGTGAAGTTGCTTCGGGCACTGCAGGATAGAGCAATCAGAAGAGTAGGTGGCAACGACACCATTAAAATTGATGCGCGAATTGTAGCCGCTACGAATCGCGACTTAGATGCTGGTGTAAAAAACGGAACCTTCCGTGAAGATCTATATTATCGCTTAAATGTAATCATGCTTGAGACGCCACCACTTCGTCAGAGGGTGGGCGACATTGAAGAACTGGCGATGATCTTTTTTAATAAATTTAATGAGAAACAAAAGCGGGGGCTTGAAGGCTTTACCCCTGAGGCGCTCGAAGTTATTTTATCCCATCGTTGGCCCGGCAACGTTCGAGAACTTGAGAATGTAATGGAACGAGTAGTAACGCTTGAAACCGGTAAGAAAATTCAAGTGACGACCCTTCCTCCTGAAATGATTACTGCGGTGAGAAAAGCCGCTGGAGTTCCCCGTGAATTAGTGTTGCGTGCGCAGTTTGCTTTGGGTGCAATTGATATCGATCAAATTCAGCAAAGTGTTTATGATTTTTACAAACGCGAAGCTTTGCTTTATACCAAGAATAATGAAGAAGCGGCGCTGAAATTACTCGCGAAGAAATAGATGTCGGTTATTTTACTCGTCTTGTAATTTACAATGTTTAAACTAAATTCGCAGTCGCTAAAAAAGAACAAAAAAAAGCCCCCGCATAAAAATGCGGAGGCTGTGAGTTTGAATTTTATAGAAATTAAATTCCAGACGTTGAGTTTACAAGTCCGTTGGTGCTGTCAATAGTCCATTGGTCAGTCTTACCAGATTTCGAATTAACAATGCCCGCCGCAGAAACTGTAAAAAGAGCGTTTGTTAAGGTTGTCAGAGTTGGTGGGACAAGGCCCGCAGCTTGAGTTGGAACTGCCCCCCCGCCATCCGCAAGACTGGCGATAAAGTAAGTTGCGTTTACGACATCCGTGCATGTAGCTGTTGCCGAATTAGCGAAAACTGTGGTTCCAGCAGCATTGATTGTAGATGTCCACTGATAGGCGCCACAGCTGAGTCCTCCAAGTCCGGGACCGCAACTATTTAAGGCAGGACCACCGGCTCCGAATCCTATCGTATAGTAAAACTTGGAGCCATCTCTCGCTACGCCAATGCTACCCAAGCAGGAGGTGAAACTACTGTTCTCAGTTTGAAATGATTTCTCAGCAGTATAAATACTTCCCAAGCCAATCTTTGCTTCGACTTGTTTACTCTTCGCCACAAATTTATTGTATTGCGGAACCGCAATCGTCGCTAAAATACCAATGATCGCAACTACGATCATCAATTCAATCAAGGTAAAACCGTCCCTTGTCATTTGTAATGCTTTTTTCATTCTCATCTTCCCCTTATTATTTAGTTACCCAAATTTTTACCACAACGAACGTCGTTAAACTGAGTCTCCCCCGAGCTAAACGATTTCAGTCATGACTCTCATGCATTATTAGTATATCTTAATTTTTATGAATTCACGATTTTTTTTTAGTTCCCAAACTTTACTGGCCGTCATTTTGTGCCCGTTTTTGCTGATAGCCGGCGAACGAATTCAGTTTAATCAACAAAAAATGTTTAACGCTACACAGTATCAGTTTACTTCTCAATTCTTTAAATTTATTACCATTGGTTTTTGGCCTGCAGCAGTAGATGGACTCTGGATTAGCACGATTCAAAATGCAAGCACTACTTCAAAATCAACAGAATTGATTGAAGAAACGAGCCACTTCTATGAGCTGGCCACAGATCTCGATCCTAATTTTTATGAGTTATATGACCAAGCCGGAATTTTGTATTCAGTTTTGTTTGAGGAACCGGATGCAGCCATACATTTTTTAAAGAAGGGAATTCAAACCTACTTAGAGAAGAAACCGCCTGCAAAGTTTTGGACTCATCCATACACTTTGTTTATCTATTTGGCTTATGTGCAAGCCTATCAAAAAAATGACTGGTCCGAAGCGAAGAAAAGTTTTCTAGCAGCATCCATGGTTCCAGGGGCTCCTCAGTACTTAATGCAAATGAGGGAATGGCTCAATAAAGAGAACTCTGAGAAAATATTGGCTCAACGTATACTAAAGATTTTGATTCAAAACGCACAAGATGAGAAAGTAAAGCAAAAGTACGAGGAAAAACTAAAACAATATGAGTAACGCCGTTCTGGTTCTCGATCAGGTGCTTTTCAAAGTTTCAAAAAAAGAGATACTAAAAGATGTGTCGCTCACGCTTTCGCAGGGAAAGACACTCGCTGTAATTGGGCATAATGGCGCCGGGAAGACGACACTCTTTCATTTAATCCTTGGCCTCAAGTTTACCTCAAAGGGTAAGATTAAGCTCTTTGATTTACCATGCGAAAATCCCTTGGCAAGAATGAAGGTGGGCTATGTTTCAGAGCGCCCGTATTTAAACGATCACCTCACTCTTCTAGATACTCTTCAATACTTTGGTCACTTAGCAAAATTAAAAAGTGACGTCATCAAAGCTGAGTCAAGAAAAGTAATCGAACTGGTAGGTCTAGAGCACGTGCAAAAGCAGAAATTGAAAACTTTTTCAAAGGGAATGCTTCAGCGCACGTTAATTGCGCAAGCATTGTTGTCTTCGCCTGAACTATTAATTATGGATGAACCCATGAGCGGCCTTGATCCAGAAGGAAGAGGCTTTGTAAAAGACCTCATCATCAAATTAAGAGCCCAGGGCAAAACTATTTTGTTTTCCACGCACACCTTAGAAGATGTGGATGTGCTCGCGGATGATATTTTAGCACTCGATCAGGGCACGGTTCAGTTTTTAGGAAGTGTTGCAGAGTGGAGGAAACGGACATGAATGTTTTTTTCACCTTAGTCAGAGGAACCCTCAGTGGACTACTCCGTGAGCGCATTCTCTATAATGTAGTGTTCATTTCTCTCTTTCTGATTTTTATGGGCTATTTGGCATCACTGCTGGTGTATGGTCATCAGGACCGCGTGATGTTGCACTTTGGGATGATGGTAATTTCGCTTACTACTTTTTTTATCGCGGCAAGTAGCGGGTCTAAAGTGATTAGGCAGGAAGTTGAAAGTAGAACGCTCTACCTAACTTTGTCTAAACCCGTATCGCGGCCCCTTTATTATTTTTCTAAATGGGTGGGCATTGGTGCTTTCTTGCTGATGAATCTCACTCTGCTCACCGTGGTTTTAGTGATTGGGCTTCATTATGCCGGGGGAGATCCAAATTACATACTACTGCAAGCGATGATGTTGGTATGGGTAGAAGCGATGATCATTGCTGCACTTACGCTTTTGCTCTCACTTTTGACTACTCCTGCACTCACTGTCATGATTGCATTTACCTACATTTTAATCGCCCATAATCAGGAACAAGTTCAGTATCTAAAAGAGCACGGTGCGGGCGTAGCATCTTGGTTAAGTACGATTCCTCAACCGAAAGCACATTTGTTTCTACTGGATACGCGAGTTTATTATGAGCAAGCGCTTTCATCAGGAGAGTGTGTTTACCGCATGATTTATGGGCTGATTTGGGGTCTGTTCTTTATGTTCATCGGCAATGCCCTCTTTTACAGGAAAAATTTATGATCGACCTTCACGCGTTACCCAGTGTCTTTCTCTCTGCCATCGTGATCGTATTCGGTCTCATTGTCGGAAGTTTTCTGAATGTGGTGATTCATCGCCTCCCTCATGATCAATCAATCGTGAGCCCTGGGAGTTCATGTCCCAGTTGTAAGACACCCATTCGGTGGTACCAAAATATTCCACTCCTGAGTTTTCTCATTCTTCGAGGAAAGTGTGCGAAGTGTGGGGCCGCGATTCACTGGCGTTATCCCTTGGTGGAGTTTTTGACCGCAGTTTTATTTTTTATTGCATGGCGTGGTGTACCTCTCGTTGTTGATGCTCAAGCCATTATTTCTCAGTTTCGAATCTGGTTTTTCATTTCAATTTGCATCGTGATTACCTTTATCGATTTGGATCACCGTTTAATTCCAGATGAACTCAGTCTGGGCGGTTGGGTAGTGGGCTTGCTTACCGCTTATTGGGATTTTAGGCATGGAATGGGGCAGCTCGTGATCGCGTCCTTTTTGGGGTTTGGGTTTTTCTTTTTATTCGCCTTGCTGTACGAGAAGGCCACGGGTCGGGTCGGCCTTGGCGGCGGAGATATAAAATTCATGGGAACGATCGGTATTTTTCTGGGTTTAGGAGGGATTTGGGCCTCCCTGCTTCTGAGTTCCATTATTGGCAGCGTGGTAGGGGTGATTTATGCCAAACTTCAGAAAGAAAAATCATTATTACGGGCATCCATCCCTTATGGTCCTTTTTTAGTGCTCGGTGCTTTGGTAGAGTTGTTTTTTGAGGTATCCAAATGGCTGAATCTTTAGAAGCAAAATTAGAAGAAGAGTGGCGCACCATTGAGCTCTACGAAAAGGTACGGGTGGTAGAGCGGAGGAAAAAAATTATTTTTTCTACCCTTGCCCTACTTACCTTCCTTACGCTTTGTGCGGTACCCGTGGTGGAAGAGCGAATGCCCAAATGGAAAACGCTGAAAGCTGCCCAGCAATTATCGTTCGAAATCGACAAATTAAAGCTGATTTCCATCAAAAATAAGAAACCGGCCCGACTTACTTTTTTGGAAAATGGGGATTTCAAAGTTGAACTCATTGATCAATGCAAAACCACTGGCCCTGAATCTGCGCCGGCAAAACTCGTCGAACAAAAGCATTGGGAGCAGGATAGCGATGAGCTCAAAGTCCTCAACCCAGCTGAAACCTTGAAATTCGATGTGAAACTTGCCATTGATGAGATTTGCTTCGACCCCGTTTATGGAGCAGAGGATATCAAAAGTAAAAAAGTGGTAGTGATCGCTCCTGTCAAAGATTTGTCGGAAAATCGACTTGATCGTGCTTCTTACATTATTATTGAGAGCGACTCGGCAAAAATTTCCATCAATTAGTGTCAACGAATTGTTTTCTATTTGCGCTGTGTAAATTTTTCCGTGTAATATAGTAGAGTAATGTCAACCGCTCAGGGAGGGGCAGGGAATAGTCTATTCGCACGACTGAAGTCAGGGCTGAATTTTTCGTTTGGCCAAGCCGGCGGTTGCGTGGGTTTGAGTATTGGTGCCTCCTCCATAAAAGTAGCTGAAGTAAAGAAGATAAAAGATAGCTGGGCGCTGACTAAGTACGCTTCGGTGAGCTTGCCTGAACTCTCCACGGACAGCAGAGAAATCATTAACACCGTCACTATCGTGCGCGCCATACAAACAGCAATGCAAAATGCAAAAATTTCTTCCAAAGAAGTATGCTCAGCAATTGTAGGGAGCGGAATTATTGTAAAAAATCTTTCACTCGTGATTGAAAACATGAAAGACCTGCAGGATCAGGTCTTTTGGGAGGCTGAACAATATATTCCTTTCGATATTAGTGAAGTCGTCATTGATTATCAGGTGATGGGCAAAGGAAAAGACAATCAGGTTGAAGTCATATTGATCGCGGTAAAGAAAGCCTTTCTTGAACAATACATGGGCGTGATTGAAGAAGCAAAACTCGTTCCTAAGATTATGGATGCTGAACTATTCGCACTCCAAAATACTTTTGAATGCAATTATGCAGTTTCTAAAACAGAGTCGATGCTTCTTGCTGACATTGGTGCCATGAGTACAAAAATAGTAATTTGTTCTGGCGGAAATCCGCTTTTGGTAAAAGATGCTGCATTTGGTGGCACGATGATTACACAAGAAATACAAAGAGAACTGAATCTGCCATCCTTGAACGATGCAGAAGCTTTGAAAGTGTCTGGCAACTTACCGCATGAAGTGTCTGAAATTGTGGCAAGGCTAGGGCACGTGCTCGGTACTGAGCTTAAAAAATCGATCGACTTCTATACGGCTTCATCACTTGGGCCCCCGATTGCGGGAATCCTTCTTTCTGGTGGCGGCTCGCGTGCGGCTCACTTGAGCAGAATTATTGAAGAGTACACTCAGCTTCCGACCCAACTCATGAATCCGTTTCAAAAAGTTACCAGTGAGTCGAAAGATTTCACTGAGCAATATTTGAGCAGCATCGCCGCTGAAGTGGTCATCCCACTGGGTCTAGCGATTAGAGCGGGGGATAAAACATGATTCGCATTAACCTTGCCAATCGAAAACAGCCCTCGTATCTCGCAGAGGGTAAGAGCTCAACAAGAACGAGTTTTAAAAACATCGCATCCAGCGCAGGCTCCTCAGGCTTGGTTGCGGTACTCGGTAGAATAGTTATGCCACTCGTATTCTGCGTAGGAGCTTATTTTGCTTACGATTACTATACTGAAAATCAGGTTTTGAGAATGCAAACGGAACTCGCTGATTTTGATAAAAAGAAAGCTGCCATTCAAAACGAATTGAAACGAGTAAAGGGCTTTGAGTCAGTCAAAGCCGACCTCGAAAGAAATCAAAAGATATTAAGAACGAAAATCGATACTATTGAGCGTCTCATTCGAGGTCGCGATTATACGGTAAAAGCGCTCGTGACCCTGTCTCAAGCTTTGCCTAAGGATGTTTGGCTTACGGAACTCGTCGCGACGGATACCAATGTTGAGTTCAGAGGTGCCACGGGCGATTTAGGTTTGATCAGCGACGTGATGTCTCGCCTGGGGCAAACCATCTATTTTAAGGATGTTACTTTAAAAAATACCACAACCGATGCTAGTGGCAAACAGGTGAACTTTGAGTTGACGGCGAGGAGGGACTAATGGAAAAACTGCAGAATTTTCCATTTGCGCTGATCTTCGTCGCTTACTTGGGTTACCTAGGTGTTCAATTTTATGACTTCAATTATGCATCCGACGGCCAAGTGGAAATGCACAAAACTCAGCTGGCTAATAACGGGAGCGAGCTCGCCGCACTCAAAGTGAAACTCACTGAGGGACAGAAATTTGTAAAAAGTCTTGAGCTCAAAAAGACCGAAATTCAAGGACTGGTCCAAAAGCTGTCTGAATATCAGGGTGCCCTTTCAGAGGGACTAGATGTGCCAGCGATGATTAAGTTGTTGGTCGGCGAAGCTAAGAAAATTGAACTGAAAGTCGAAAAAATCGAACCGGGTAAGAAAGATCCAAAAGAATATTATCTGGAACAAGAATTTCGTTTAGATATTAAAGGAACCTACCAGCAGATTGTACTTTTTATTCAACGGGTATCTTCTCTTCAGCGAATTTTGCGTGTGGAGGCTTTTACGTTGAAGCCCGTAGTTTCAATTAGCCCGAATTCAAAAATTATCAATGCACAACTTTCGGTTCGCGCGTACCAGTACACTATGAGTGCTGAAGACAAAATCGGAAAGGAAGGTAAACCATTATGAATAGTTTTAAAATTTTAATGGTGGTTTATGGTTTCACTTCCTTCTCGGCAAGGGCGGCAATGCCACCGGTGCCAGTACCGGCGCCTGCCCCCGCCCCAGTCACAACGCTCGCATCAGGCGTGAGTACTTCCGCAATGGAATCACTTTTGAATGAAGACATGATTCATATCCTTCGCGATCCATTTCAAATGCCCTCCATTTTGGCCACGAAGAAGGCAGCACCGAGAAGTGATTTGGAGCTCTTTGAACTTAAGGATTTTAAATTAAATGGGGTGGTTACTGGCCCCAAGAAAACTCGCGCCATGGTGAGTGCCCCTAATGGGAAAACCTACTTTGTGGCAACCGGGGACCTCATGGGGTTACACGAGGGTAAGGTGACTGCCATTCAATCAGACGCGATTAAAGTAGTTGAATATCAGATCGATGAAAAAGGGAAAAAAATTCCTGAAGTGTTTGAAGTTCGAATCAATGGAGAAGTGGTTTCACTCTCCACGAAAGAGGAGTAACTCATGAAGGCGAAAGTAAATTTTAAAAAGATAAGTCTGATGGCCTTGGGTTTAACGCCGCTATGGCTCGGGTCTGCGATCGCGGGTAAAGTAGATGGCATCGAATTTAAATTCGTCGACAATCAAAGTGTCGTTGAGATTCAGGGGCAAGATTTAGCTGGTTTTGAGCAACAGGATAAAAAAAGTCCTCCACAATTAGTGCTGACGTTTAATGATACTTCGATTGCCGAAGGCGCAGCTCGTAAATATGATACCTCATCTTTTAAGGGGGACGTACTTCAAATTTCGGCCTATGCATTAGGTGGTAATGAAAAGAAGCAAGCTCGTGTGGTGGTTGACTTAAAAAAAGGCGCTAAATATACAGTAGAACAGGCGGATGGAAAGTTATTGGTAAAATTCCAAGATCAAGCCAAAGTGACCGCGAGTGACTCGGAGGTGGTATCTTCGGACGGATCTGCAGTAACTGCAGCTGAAAGTAAGGCGGCACCCGAAAGTACTGACGCAATTTCTACTGTCTTAAAAGCCGCAAATGAAAAGAAATTTACAGGTTCTCCTATTACTCTCAAGCTAAACTCGGCCGATGTTCATGATGTCCTTCGCATGATCGGCGACGCAAGCGGGTTCAATGTGGTGGTTCATCCGTCCGTGCAAGGAAAACTTTCGTTAGAACTTGACCAAGTACCTTGGGATCAAGCGCTCGATGTCGTACTCACCACTTTAAAACTGGGTGCAGAACGGACAGGGAGTATTCTACGCGTAATGCCGAGAGATATGTTACTTGCTGAGAAACAGGCAGAAATTGATGAAAAAAGAGTCTCTGCCGCAACTGCACCTCGTATTACCCGAGTATTTCCTGTGAGTTATGCAGATTTGGGGCAGTTATCAGGTATCTTGCAAAGTTTTGCTTCATCGCAAAGTAATACTCCGGGGGCATCGGGAATTCCTACCACCATCATATCAGACCAAAATACGCAGAGTCTCATCGTGCGGGACACAGTAGAGAATGTGGAGCGGATCAGAAAGATGATTGAAATCTTAGATGTGCAAACCCCGCAAGTCTTGGTTGAAACTAAAGTAGTGGAAGCGAGTGATGGATTCAATCGTGGGATGAACGGAAATCTAGCATTTGGAAGACCTGATTTTGGGTTTGCATTTAACGGACCTCAAGCCGCATTAGCGGGAACAGCAATAGCCATGACTGCAAAGGGGGGTGGATCAGGAGCTTCAAATTTGAATCTCGGGATCTTTCCAAAATCTGGTTTTAATTTAAGTGCATTTCTTAATATCGCCGAAAGTGAAGACAAAGCAAAAGTGGTGTCCACTCCAAGAACAGTAGTGTTGAGTGGTAAATCTTCCACGATCACGCAGGTAACTTCAGTTGCAGTGAACCAAACCGTCACCAACGGAAATGTCACGACACAAAGTCTTGCTACCGTTTCAGCGACCACGCGACTGACGGTTACTCCTAGAGTGACGAATGACGGTTCCGTATTCATGAAACTCGATATGAACAGAGATGTATTAAATACTACAAACCCGCTCCTGCCATCTGCTGAACCAAGAACCATGAACACGGAAGTGATTGTGGAAAGTGGTGGAACGCTCGTCATTGGTGGAATTCTGCAATTAGATCAAACTGACCACGAAGAGGGGTTTCCGATTTTAAGAAAGATCCCAATTTTAGGCACACTCTTTGGCTCTGAAACCCATCTTCAGACGAAGAGTGAGCTCATGTTTTTTGTAACCCCTCGAATTTTAAATCAGAAAAAAGCAGGGATCACGGTAGAAAATGCGAAAGCGGCTGATATTGCGCCAGCAGCAAAGCTGTAGAGGATGCGAATGCGGACGGATAAAACCAAGGGCAACTCCCTCATTTATCATTACCTGAGAAAGTATCAAGAAGAACCCACTTCTCGCGTTTTTGCACCGCTTGCAGAAGCATATCGCAAGGCCGGACTCCTCAATGAAGCCATTGAAATCGCGCGCGATGGCATTCGCATTCATCCCCATTTTTTGGGTGGGAGAGTTGCATTAGCCCGGGCTCTTTTTGATAAAGGCGAATACAATCAAGTGGTCAAAGAGCTTGAACCCGTGGTGCTCGATGCACCCGATAATCTCGTCGCACAAAAGTTATTGGCTGAAAGCTATTTGATCTTAGGGAGAATTGCTCAGGCATTATCGGCGTATAAAGTACTCCTCTTTTTCTTGCCTCAGGATCAAGAAATAATTGAGCTCGTGCAGGAAATTGAGACTAAAGCCTACGAAGACGGAGCACTGGTACTTCAGCAGGACCCGGTGAAGTTAAAGAGTTATACAGGCGGCTATTCGGTTAAGGGTGCAAACGATGCCATTGCCCATGATCCAGAAGTGAAGAAAAAGGAGTGGTTAAAGAAGGTTGAGGAGCTTCAAAGTCTTCTTGTTCGAGTACAGCGATTTAAGCTTGCGAACAGAGCCTGATTTAAGTACGTTTAAACAACTATGGCATCAGTATATCCTACAAATGAATTCAAAAAGAACGTTAAACTCGAGATTGATAACATCCCGTTTTCAATTGTGGACTTCCAACACGTAAGTCCCGGTAAGGGCAGTGCTTTTACTCGAACTAAACTTAAAAATTTACTCAATGGTAATGTGATCGAGCGTACCTTTAAATCAGGGGAGCGAATTCCTGCTGCCAATGTTGAGATGAGAGAAATGCAGTTTCTTTTCAAAGACAACAATGGCTTTAATTTCATGAACACTGAAAATTACGAACAAATCGTAATTAGTGATGAGCAAATTGGCGAGCTTGCTTTATTTATGCAAGACAATATGGCTGTGCAGGTGCTTTTCTATAATGACAAGCCAATCACCGTCGACCTTCCAACTTTCGTAGAGTTAAGAGTAAAAGAGACTGCCCCCGCATTTAAGGGAGATACAGTTACAGGTGGAACTAAACCGGCCAAAATGGAAACTGGCGCCGTGATTAACGTTCCTTTTCACATCAGTGAAGGTGACTTGTTAAGAATAGATACTCGCGAATCAAGTTATGTCGAAAAAGTTAACAAATAAGAAATTGTCTTTCAAAAATAAGCCCGCTCTTGCCAAAGAAGCAGTTCCTGCAAAGAATTCTGTGCTTCCCTTTGAGCCTGAGTCTTTAGGTGGGCTTTTTGATTTCCTTAAAGAAAAAGGGATTACTGAGTTCGAATGGTCGAAGGGTGATCAGCGTATTTCTGTGAAAACTACCTATGGAATAGGCAGTTTTCCGAACATGTCACACACTCCTCTTCATCATGTTGCGACTCCACTTGCTGCTCAAGAGAAGCCAGGCAGCAGTGCTGAGGCAAAACCCAATACACATAAACAGGTGCTCTCTCCGTTTGTGGGGACTTTCTATCGCTCACCTTCTCCTACCTCTGCTCCTTATGTTGATATTGGGACGCGGGTAAAAGTAGGCGACTCACTTTGTATTATTGAAGCGATGAAGCTCATGAATGAAATTGAAGCGGATTTTGCCGGAACCATTGTTGAAACTCTCGTTGAAAATGGCCAATCGGTTGAATTTGGTGAGCCGCTTTACGTGATTGATGTAGCAAAATGAAAAAACCTCCCTTCAAAAAAATCCTGATTGCCAACCGAGGCGAGATCGCCTTGAGAATTATTCGGGCATGCAGGGAAATGGATATCAGAACCGTTGCAGTTTACTCAAGCGCTGATGAAAGTTCGCTCCATGTGAAACTTGCGGATGAAGCGATTTGTATCGGACCGCCGACTCCCAAATTAAGCTATTTGAATATGATGAGTATTCTCTCTGCAGCAGAGGTGACAGGAGTAGAAGCGATTCATCCGGGGTATGGTTTTTTGTCTGAAAATGCAGAATTTGCGCGACTAGTTCGCGATTGCAAGCTGGTCTTTATTGGTCCCACTCCTGAGAACATTGAAGCCATGGGTGAAAAAACGCGGGCACGCGCAAAAGCTCGTGAAGCCGGTGTGCCCATGCTTCCAGGCACTTTAAGTGCAGTTGCTGATGTGAGCGAAGCGGTCGAAGCATCGAAAAAAATTGGTTATCCCGTCATTTTAAAAGCGGCAGCAGGGGGTGGTGGACGAGGAATTTTTATCATTCGCTCGGAACAAGACCTCGCCAATTCTTTCCAACGGTGCAGTGAAGAGGCGCGAGCTGCATTTGGCGATGGATCCCTTTACGTCGAAAAATATTGTGAACAGCCAAGGCATGTTGAAATTCAAGTTGCTTGCGATCGCTACGGAAATCGCGTTTTTTTGGGTGAAAGAGACTGTTCAATTCAACGAAGACATCAAAAATTAATTGAGGAAGCGCCCTCTCCGGTCATTACTCCTGAAGTGAGAAAGCAAATGGGCGATGCTGCGCTCGCGTTATGTAAGAACGTGAATTATGAAAGCGTCGGAACTGTTGAATTTTTAGTGGATGAAGATCGCAATTTTTATTTCATGGAAATGAATACACGGATTCAGGTTGAGCATCCTGTCACTGAAATGATC
>CAIMWN010000174.1 GCA_903845155.1 Oligoflexia bacterium | reverse complement strand
TTTCTTTCTTTTTTTGTTTAAGCACTAAAAAAGTATCAGAAAACGGCCCTTTTTGTTTTTTACTACCTGCGCAAACTACACAATTTTTTTTACATCACCATCTTCAAACCAATGAGTTGGATCAGCAGCAAATGCCCATGCTTTTCCGATAAAAGCGACAGAGGTGTTCGCAGCAGGAACTCCTGAGTAAAACATGATCAGTCGAGTGGGATCCTTGGGATTAACCAGAATGCATGGCTCTTGAACTTGTTGTGACTCCCAATCCTTTCCATCACGGTTAATAATAACATGACCCGTAACATGGTTCTGCGCCAATGCCGGTTGATCGAGATTTAAACTAAAGTATAACCAAAGAAAAAAAGTAAAAAGCATGAGAGCAACTATCATGGGACTGCTAAACTGACAATGTGTAAAAAAGATTGACGACGACTTTTTTCAATGATAATCGTTTAAGCGAATTTTAAACTCCATGGAGATTATGTATCGTGAAAAATAAAATGAATTTGCTGCTAAGTTTGTCTTTGTTAATTGCCGTTTCTGCTCAGGCATGGGATCGAGTGACGGATGGCGTAGTTACTCAGGTGACTGTAGAAGTTTCGGGCATCATTTACGGCATTGGAACTGATGGAGCCGTTTACGAAACGCACGCAGGGCAGGCATGGGCAAAAATAACGGATGGGATTGTGACTAATATCAGTGTGACGAATACCGGAACTATTTATGGAATTGGGACCGATGGTGCTGTTTATGAAAGTCGCGCAGGTCAAGCATGGACAAAGGTGACGGATGGGATTGTGACTAATATCAGCGTGACCAACGCTGGTGATATTTATGGAGTAGGCACCGACGGTGCTGTTTATCAAACTCGCTCAGGCGGCACTTGGACAAAAGTAACTGACGGTGTGGTATCTAAAATTTCTGTTCTCGACAATGGTGAGATTTTTGGAGTCGGCACCGATGGTGCTGTTTATCAAACTCGCTCAGGCGGCACTTGGACAAAAGTGACCGATGGTGTAGTTTCTCAAATTTCAGTATCTCAAAATGGATCAATCTATGGAGTAGGTACAGACGGAGCGGTTTATCAAACTCGCGCGGGTGGTGCTTGGACAAAAGTGACCGATGGTGTTGTTACTCAAATCAGTGTGACCGCTTCTGGATCTATTTATGGAGTAGGTACTGATGGCGCTGTTTATCTTCAATAATTTTCCTAGTTCGATTGATATTTTAGTGGCTCATTTCCCTTTTTATACTTTTCTAAAAAAAGGCTTTAATAAAATCTTATTCGAGTTTTCTTTTAAACCCTTCGTACACTTATTCATTTTATCAACGGCTTGAATCAAGGTGACTTGAAATTGCTTTAACTGGTTCATCAGCTCATTAAAAGCAGCGGCATGCTGATCAATCCTGGAGGATTCAATTTTCCCAGTAATCCTCACAATTTCAAGACTTAACAGTAAAGAACGAATCAACTGAATTGAATCTTGAAACACATCTAGGGCTTTACGCGCATCCATTAACCCAGCTAATGCCTTGCTTTTCTCTTCATTAGATTTATTGGTTAAATAAACCATCTCTACTCCACGGTCTACTTCATGAGAGTCGGTCTGCTTTTCGAAAACAGAAGCGACTTCACTCATGAGTTGACTGGCGCAAAGGAGGAATTGAGCATCCTCAAGTTTTTCTAACACTAAAGAAACACTGTTTTCGAAATTTTTTGCTTCCGCCTCTATTTCCACGACTGTTTTTTGATACTGGAGTGCCACTGCCGAAATGGAATCTCCGTCTTTTCCCATCTTTGCCGACTCTATTTCTAAATTTAATGGCAAAAACCGTCTTATCTTCATTGCACTCAGCAAGGTCCCAGCCTCCTTAAGAAGTACGCTTCCAAGATCGGATAGCTCCTTCAACAAATGAACTAAATCAACGTCTCTGTTGAGTGCGGCCTCTCTTGCACCCCATTCAGTAAATAATGCATGAGTCATAAAAGTTTTATAACTGCTAAACCCTAATTCTTGAATCCGACTTGCAATCATTTCTAATGATTTCTCTGGAGAGAGTTTCTCTGCGTGTTCCTTTTTAATAAAGTCATCATACTCTTTTTTAATCACGCCAAACAATGCACTGGTCGGTTTAATACGCACGGAAATATATCCACCATCTACGGGCATTGCCAATGCTAAAACCCAGTATTCTTTTCCGTTTTTAGATTTATTTTTAACGTAAGCCGCAATCGGATTTCCCTGCTTAATGGTTTGCCATAAAAGACAAAATACTCCTTTTGACATGTCTTTGTGACGGATAATGTTATGAGGAGCGTTGATGAGTGAACTCCAATCATGTCCGCTGACTCGTTGAAAAACATCATTCCCTGCTCTGATTATGCCTGAAGGGTCTGTCCGAGAAAAAAATATCTCTGATACATCGTAATCACCTTCTGTATTTTCCGGGCGAGTCTCAAAAGCGTGCATATCTGTAGATTATTTCACGACTGATTATAAATAATGAATACAAATAAAAACTAAATCAAAAAAATAATCGAAGGCGAGGTTTGACTATGAACCATGCTTGGACAAAATGGCCCATAAATTTTTTCGTTGAGACAAAGTAGGGGATGGCACCTAAAGGATTGTGACTAAATACTGACGGGCCGTGTGCGATCAATAGGTTCGCTATTTTTCTGGACCAACTAACCCCAGTGAAATATCTCCGAAGGGGCCATAATAAAAATTGGTATTTACCAGTAAAGCACCTGCATTGGGCACATAGGTGCTCACCGAATAATTCTGTAACAGCTCGCCTACTTTACTATTATCGGAAGTGAGCAACATTCTATACTTTTTCCCGACCGTAAGTCCGGAGATAGAATAATCATATTCCATATGGGGCCGGGTGAACGCGCCTTCCTTCCATGTTGCATTTAATAATTTAACCATCGCTCCTTTACTTTCACTAAAAAAAGTAATCAGAGGGTAGGGAGAGGAAATTTGCCCGCCGAAGCCTATTCCCTTTGATTTTCCGTACACGATTAATCTTAAGGGGCTGTTGATCGCGGGGGCAACAAAGTCAAATAAATCGTAGCTGGTTCTCATCCCATCAGACAGAATTACACAACTGTTTTTAGACAGCTCGCCATCGGTCATCTCGTTGCTACCAATATGTTTTACGCTTCCCCATTTTATATTCGCAAAACCCCTCATGCATTCATCCGCAGGAATTTCGGTTAATTCTGCGTAGCGATCATGGGCGGTCGAAGCGCAGCCGGCAAGGGTAACGAATAGAAGGATTAAAAGATTTCTCATGACTAAATAATACTTAGACGGACTTCATATAGTCTAGTTCTATTTAAAAGTCATTGAATGAGACGTTTTTCGAAATGCTGTGTATCGCTTCTCACTCGATCCGCAGGATTCAGGGGCCAATTACCACCCCAGGTCCATCCATGTTTGGTGAAAATTTTTAGGGCCGCACTCGTAGGCGTCACAGTTCCGGCTCTCACGATGGAGCGATCTAGTAAATTTGAAGCAGACGCCGGCAAGACTAAGCAATTTTCAGGAGCATTTAAACAAAATATATTCAAAAGGCTAGGGAGTGTTGAATCAAGAGTGCTCGCTGTGATTCCTGCTCTGAATAGATTCAGAAGCTCAGGGGTCTTGGGTTTAAAATACGGATTCATTGTTGGATTGAGATCGATTGCGGCGCCCCAACTATGATTAGAGAACTGCCCTGTCATTCCAGTAATGGGACGGCAATTAAACGCGCTCGAATTATTATCGTTCATGGAAGCATCATCGCTGGCGTTGTAATCATCAATGAGTCGTAACTTTGCAATGGGAAATCCAATAGAATAGAGTTCACCAAAAATATCTCCGACTTCAGTTGCAATACTTTTATGAACTAAGATTTTACCTTGGGCATCTGGGCCCTCGAAAGTGTGATGTGTGAGTTCTACTATCCGCAGGTCTTCGGGTAGAACTGGGCAACCCGGTTTCCAAGACCCTGTCTTTTTCATCGCTTGTATGGTAACTTCGTCAGTTACCTTTACGGAGTAATGATATTCAGAACAAAATGCAGAACTAGGAATCGCGAAAATAAGTGCTAGGAAAAGTGTCTTCATTGAAGGGCATAATAGAGTAGTTGATCAAATTGATCAATAGAAAATATGTAATAATAAAATAGAACTTTTTACAAACTAAAACACTCTCGTCCATTGATGAACGAGAGTGTTGTGTTAGTTTTCAGAATTTGCTGACTCTTCACTGCGATTATGTAAAAAAACGGATGCAGGAAGCCTAATGATAAATGGTATTAAAAAAACCAACCGACGTAAAACCCTGGCAAACCAACACTATTACTTGCAATAGTCGTCATTTTATATTCAAAACCTAGGTTGAAGCCTCTAGCTGTTTGCCAATCAAAACCGAGTCCATAATAAAGCGCGTTTCCGCTTGCAGTCACACTGCCCAGACCGCTTCCTGCTCCTTTGAAGGTTACGTTTGTGTAACCAATTACTCCAAAGGGTGCAAAATTCCAATCCAAAGGAAAAAGTTTTACGTCGCCCGCAAGAGTGGTGAAGCTCCAGCCCGTACCTGAAACCGAACCGTACCCTGCCGTGACTCGTAAATAGTCGATTATATTATAGCTTGCATTAAGCCCCATCAAACTTGGAAACGGCTCACTCAAAATCCCCACATCTACACCAAATTTATGAACTGATCTATTACTCGCTAAACAATTGGTGATGTAAAAAAAATTGTGTAGTTTGCGCAGGTAGTAAAAAACAAAAAGGGCCGTTTTCTGATACTTTTTTAGTGCTTAAACAAAAAAAGAAAGAAACGAGCCCCTTATGATCAAC
>CAIMWN010000173.1 GCA_903845155.1 Oligoflexia bacterium | reverse complement strand
CTACTTTCAACTCAAGAATTAGCAAGCCCCAAGTCCCGATATCCAATACTGCGGATTCCACACAATCTTAGGATTAGAATGCAATTGCGACGCTCTCGCCAAGCACAGGTATTCTTCGGTGATGTCTTGCCCTTCGAAGCCGAGTAATGAAAGAGTGTCGGGTTTTGCGATGATCTGCGCATCACGGTCGATGGAGTGAACGTGAAATAAAAGTTTTTGAATCCCAGTGGCATCGCCCCCGGCCTCATGGACGATGTGGCTCAGGTCCATGCCCCGTTCAAATGCAACAAAGGAGAATGGATCATCAATATAAAACCAGCGAATGGTTTTATGCGCAAATACCCAGTCATGGTCTTTGGGTTCAATCTTAATTCCGGTTTTCTCGGCGCAAAGGTAGTTGAATATTTTCTCGGTGATTCCGTTTTTGATGGGTGACGTTCTTAAATCCTTGGTGCTCAGAGCAAGGTCTCCAATGATGGCTCGGCCTTGAACTCCATTTAATTTAAAATCAAGTTTCTCGTAAAATGCATGCTCTGATCCCCAAAGGACGGTCCAAGAGCAGCGTTCGTTCTCTGAAATCTGAATTGCTTCTTTCATCAGGAGTGCACTGTGGCCTTTACGCCGGTGATCAAAGGCGGTTGCAACTGCCCCAATCAATGCAAAATTCTCTGAGCCTTTGTGAGTGCGCATTTCTGCGAGCCTTACCCCTACATGGCTTACTAGTTTGCCCGAATCTAGAATCCCAAGCCGGATGACTTCATCTGAATTCCAAATAGGAAAGTCGTCGAAAAAAGTGTGTTTCTTCTGTTTGGTAGATTGATAACCAAATGCATGACTCACCAGTAAGTTCACTTGATCGGAATACATTTGATCAAGACGAACCACGAGACTCACGTTTTAAGCCATGCCTCAATTTTGCTTGCGATATTTGCTGCATTTAGCCCGAATTTTTCATAAATCTTCGCGGCCGGTGCGGAAGCGCCGTAATCATTTACACCAAATTGCAAGCCATGCTTGCCCGTAATTTGAGCCCAACCCAATGTGATTCCCGCTTCAATGGACGCTACTTTTTTGAAATCGTTCGGGATGACACTGTCTTGAAGTGGTGCCGGTTGCTTCAAAAATAACTCCATCGATGGCATCGATACGACGCGTGTATCGATCCCTTTATCGCGAAGCAGGCTTTGCGTTTCGAGAGCAAGGCCAATTTCGGATCCGGTCGCTACGATAATCGCTTTATAGTTTGCGCGATCTGAAAGAACGTAAGCCCCGTGTTGGAGGCCCTTTTCATCACCGTAAACGCCGCGGTCAAGCGTTTTCACTTTTTGGCGGCTGAGGACCAGCGCTACCGGCCCTTTTTTGTGAGTCATCGCAAATTTCCAAGCTTCGCGAGTTTCAAATGCATCTGCTGGTCTCAGGGTAATTAAATTTGGAATGCCTCTTAAGCTCATCAGGTGTTCAATCGGTTGGTGAGTAGGGCCGTCTTCGCCGAGACCAATGGAATCATGCGTGAATACAAAGGTTACCGGAAGATGATTCATGGCCGCTAGACGTAGGGCGGGCTTCATGTAATCTGCAAAACAGAAAAACGTGGCCGTAAATGTTTTGAGTCCACCGTGATAGGCGATTCCGTTCGCAATGGCGCCCATCGCGTGCTCTCGCACACCGTAATGAATGTTTCGGCCGCTGCCGCTCATGCCATCAAAAGACCCGCCGTCTTTAATTAAGGTATTGGTGGAACAAGAGAGGTCGGCATCACCACCGAAAAAGTAAGGAACTTGAGCTGCAATGCTATTCAGGGTTTTACCAGCAGATTCGCGGGTTGCAAAATCTTCGCCCACCTTAAATGAAGCAAGTTTTGCATCAAAATCAACCGGGAGCGACAGGGCTGCGCCATGATCAAATACTCCGCGTTTTTCAGGGTTTTTTGCTCCCCAAGCATTGAAGGTGTCATTCCATTTTTTCTCTTGAATGGCGCCACGTTCTCCCGCGATGGAAAAATGTGCACGCGCTTCAGCGGGAATGAAAAACGCTTCATTGCTTTCCCAGCCAATTGCCTTTTTGGTAAGCACTACTTCATCGGGCCCGAGTGGACTTCCGTGAGCAGCACTTTTGCCAGCCTTATTGGGTGAGCCAAAGCCAATGGTGGTTTTTAAAATAATGAGTGAAGGTTTAGTGATTTCATTTTTGGCCGCAGTAATTGCATCATCGATTGCTTTTAAGTTTTCGTTTGCGTCTTTAATGATGAGGACTTGCCAGCCGTAACTTTCATAGCGTTTGCCGACGTCTTCAGTAAAGGAAAGTGAAGTAGGGCCATCGAGAGAGATGTCATTCGCATCATAAAGATAAATGAGTTTTCCCAGTTTAAGATGACCAGCAAGTGACGAGGCCTCAGCGGATACACCTTCCATCAGGTCTCCATCACCCACTAAGCAGTAAGTGTGATGATCAACTATGGTTTGTTCAGGCGTATTGAGGAGATTGGCGAGTTTTCGCTCTGCGATGGCCATGCCCACTGCATTTGCCGATCCTTGACCAAGTGGGCCAGTGGTTGCTTCTATGCCAGGGGTGTGTGCGAACTCGGGGTGTCCGGGAGTTCGGCTTCCAAGTTGTCTGAAATCTTTGATGTCATTTAGTGAAAGATCGTAGCCATAAAGGTGAAGCAAGCTATAAATGAGGGCGCTTCCGTGGCCAGCTGAGAGCACAAAGCGGTCTCTATCAAAATAACTTGGGTTTTTTGGATTGAATTTCAGGTGATTCTGAAAGAGGACGTATGCAAAGGGTGCTGCACCGAGTGGTAGCCCCGGATGTCCCGAGTTCGCTTTCTGAATTGCATCTATAGATAGAGTGCGGATGGTGTTGATACAGAGCCAGTCAATTCTTTGATGATCTGATTTCATATGTACCTAAAGGCTAACATCATTTAGACTCTTTTTATATGACGAACTGGATAGAACTAATGGGATTGGGTGCACGCGGAGTGCTTTGTGTTTTATTTCTTCTTTCAATTTGGTCAGTTGCAATCATGATCGATCGAAAAATGGTTTTCAAAAAAAGAATCGGCGATGCGCAAAGTGATGATGCGAAGAAGCTGATTCAAACCAAAAATTGGGCTGCCCTTCAAGCATGGTCAGATAGTCGCTCGACTTTTGTTTCTGGTGTGGTGAAATCGGCACTTGAGTCTGAAGGAAAAAATAGCGAAGCAGTAGACCGCGCTGTTCAAAGTTACCTCGCTGACCAAAGAATTAGCCTTGAGCGTGGCTTAAATGTATTGGCAACCCTGGGCTCAAATGCTCCATTTATTGGTCTATTTGGTACCGTACTTGGAATTATTCAAAGTTTTGGAGTGTTGTCCTCTCAGCAAGGGTCTGCCATGAATGCCGTGATGCTCGGCCTCGCAGAAGCCCTGATTGCGACTGCAGTCGGTCTTTTCGTGGCTATTCCTGCTGTTGTTGCGTACAACTATTTCAGTCAACGACTCAGAAACGCAACCCTGGAAGCACAATCGATTCGTGACCTTTATGTTTCTAAACTAAGTCAGTAAGTAGGAACTATGGCGAGTAAAATTCAAAACTCAAATCAAGACGACATGCCACCGATTTCAGAAATTAACGTCACGCCATTCGTGGATGTGGTTCTGGTGTTACTTGTAATTTTTATGGTGACCGCTCCGATGTTAGTTCGCGAACAAATGAGCGTGAATTTACCTAAAGCTTCGAGCGGCGAAAAATCCGCATCCCAATCAATTTCCATTGTGATTGATAAAGAAGGAAAAGTTCAATTTATGGGGAAACCCATCGCTGCAACTGAAATCGCAGCGGCAATTAAAGCGGCCTTACTTCAAAATAGCAATTCACAAGCCGTCATCAGCGCCGATGAATCCACCAAACACGGAGATGTAGTGCGGGTAATGGATGAAGTAAAAAAAGCCGGCCTCTCTCGTTTTGCTATTCAAATTCAACGGAACTGAAAAGGTCGTCCCGATCTTTATGTTGAGACTTGCGTCAAT
>CAIMWN010000172.1 GCA_903845155.1 Oligoflexia bacterium | reverse complement strand
GTGATCAATGGATTGGTGCGGGCGACATCGAAAAAGAGGGCTACCTCACCATCATCGATCACGCTACCAAAAATCTTTCGGCGAATACTTACGAAAATGATCTTCAAAGCGTAGCAACCGCAATCGCAAAACGAACCGATCTATTGGAAAGAAAATGGGGTGTCGATGCAAATGCACTTAAAAAGAGCATTCCTGATCAACAGGCATTTGATATCATGACGAAAGGGGGTGTCGCTACCACCGCCGTTGTCACTGATGCCCTCAATCATGACAAGGCAGTCGCCATTAATTATGGATACAAGGGTCTGGGCGAAGCATTCATTGCTACTGCAAATTGTACGGGTTCCTGCTCCTCTCCTGGAGGGGATTTAGGTGTGCCCGAATCCAAGCCAAATGCAAATATTGGCGCCATTTTTAAAAGCGATGTTCTTTCTAGTTTCTTAAATCACGAAATTTCGAAAAGTATCGACCACGACCTCCTTTTTCAAGGAACAGACTTCCCCATGAGCGGAATTCTAGAACTCCACGGTGAAGGAGTAATGCGAGTTGCATTTTCTCCTAACGGAGGTGCCGGCGGTATCAACAAAAATCTGATTGCGCCCATGATTGACGCCTTAGAATACCCTTATATCGGCGGGAATTTCTTTGCATTTTCTTCGAAAGTCGATGGCATGGCCATTTACAATGCTTATGAAAAATTCGATAAACTAGGTACACCACTCGTCAATGAGTTCACCAGTGATAAACCCATGGCCATGCAACCGTGGAGCACACCTCTTTGGCTTTCGGGCTTAAAACTCGACGGCACTAAAGAAGAAAAAACCCTTAAATATGTAGACGATCCTGAAAATCCCTTTGTTAAAAACTTAAGCCCTGAAAAACTGGCAAAATGGAGAAGTGGGATTCGAGTTGCTTCTAAAATGTTTCAAGATGGCTCGGTAGTCATCGATGGAAAAAGTGAAGCGTATACAGTGAAACAGCACACAAAATTAATTGTTGCAGGAAATCCTGAAGATGGAAAGAATCTGACGGTAGCTTTCGGTTCATTTAACCAAAGTGACAACGCAGAGAAGAATCAAGAAGTCATTGCCTTGATCACCGGCGACTCAAAGATCAATGCCATGGGTATTGGTGCCGTAAAATACCAATTTGCAGTTTCAGAATCATCGGTGTACGAAGAAGCCATGAGACGCAATAGCGCAAATGATTTCGATCCACCCGTGGGTGAAAACTTCAGCACTCACATCAAACTTCCACCCGAGAAAAAGCAACCTACCAAAACACCCTGCCCTCAGATGATGACCAAAGTGTCGTAGCCTTGGTATCAATCATAAAAACAGTAAAGATAAGAAACCTAAACCTGAAAAGACCCCAAACAAGATCGCTGCTTCTTTTCTAACTTTATCTGACCCCAAAAAGAAAGCGTAGCTGCCTTTCAGCAAGTTATTGCTTGCTGTCGCAATCACTACAGCAATAGCAGCCATTTCGAGCGGCGTCGCCACCCCCGAGGATTGAGATAAACTCATAATGAACGGATCCACATCGGTGAATCCACTCACAAAAGAAAGGCCATAGATTCCGTACTTACCGATCAACTGTGGAGCGAGTTTCGTCACAATGGTCATCACTACAAAAAGTGCTACAAACAAAAGTGAAAATTTCAACTCCAAGGGATTCTTGCTCTCCAGATTGGTTTGCTCACTCGCCACCGTTCCCTTCATTGCCCAAAACCAGCCGAAGAGACATCCCAATGCACCCAAGACCAAAAATACCAACGCCACTCTTGAAGCAAGCTCCCAGTTAAAAACAGCGAGCAAAACCAACACTCTAAAGTACATGAGACCTGACGCGATGATCATCGCACCCGAGTAAAGCCTAGCTCCATCGTTTTCTTTTGAATGCTTGGCTAGGACGACCGTAGTTAACGTTGATGAATACAAGCCCCCTAGAACTGCCGAAAGAAAAACACTCTTTCTCGCGCCCACAAAGAGATTTATCAAATAAGCAAGATACGAAATTGAGCTGATCACAATGACCATTAACCACATCGTGTGGAGATTAAAATGAAAGTCAGTGAAATCTTGATGCGGTACCACTGGCAAAATTACTGCCGAAAGCAGTAGAAACCTCGTAAAAGTGTAAATCTCGACAGAAGGAATTTTCTTGGCCATTTGCTCCAAACCAGTTTTAAGTTCAAGCAACAAAAGAGTGAGCACAGTAGCAGTCACAGCAGCCCAAAGGTTACGAGTAAAAACTAAAGCACCAATCAGGAAGGTGAGAAGCCCAGAAACTTCAGTGGTCATCCCGGCCGTAGAACTGAGCTCCAGTTTCTTTTTATAAGATAGCCATAAAAACGAACCCAAGACCGTGAAACCAAGACCGATGACCATCGAGTGCCCATCCGACAGTTTCGCTAATAGAAACCCAAGCAATCCAATAATAGGAAAAGTACGAACGCCACCGAAAGCATAAAACTCTGGATTCTGTCCCCTTCGCTCTTCCCGTTGAAGCCCGATCAAAAAGGACAGGGCAAGTGCCAACATCATTTGCATCAATTCCTGCGGAATAAACTGGGAAAAACTGATGAGGTTGAATCGACTAATTAAATCTTCCATAGTTAAAGTTCAAACCTGCTTCCCATATCAGGAATACACAATTCCCAGCCTAAGCTGTCTTTAATCCGAACTCTCAACGCATCTGCGGAATGAGGCTCACCATGCACGATGAAAGTTCTCTGAGGTGGGCTTTTAAACCCGCGCAACCAATCAATGATCTCACTTTGATCTGCATGCGCAGAAAGTGAGGCTATTACTTCCACTTTTGCATGAACCTTCACATACTCCCCAAATATCTTCAACTCATCAGAACCCTCAATTAAAAACCGTCCCAAGGTACCCGCCGCTTGAAATCCCACCATCACAAAAGTATTCTTCGGATTTTGAATTTTCTCCTGCGCGTGCGCAAGAATTCGTCCACCGGTCATCATGCCACTGCCAGCGATGATAATAGCGGGATGCTGATCCTTTTGAATCTTTTTCGAATGCTCGCCATCACTCACCAAAGTCACCCCCTTTTCCAAGTCATCCAGGTCTGCGGGCCCTAACTTATGCCATTCAGGAAAGCGGTCAAAGACTTTGGTAGTTCGAATGGACATCGGACTATCGAGATAGATCGGAATCTCTGGGATGGAATTCGATGCTTTTAATTTTGCAATAACATGAAGGATGTCTTGTGTTCTACCCACCGAAAAACAAGGAATCAAAATTTGCCCACCGCTCGCTACTGTGTTTCTAATGATGCTTCCCAGACGGTCAAACACGTTTTCAGATGAGTGTTTCCGATCCCCATAGGTAGACTCAATTAACAAATAGTCAGCCCTTTCAATCTGAGCAGGAGGGTTGAGCGTCAGTGGACGGTGACGTCCGAGATCCCCCGAAAACACGATGCGCTTTTCGTCACAATCCAATTCAATAAACACTGAACCCAGAATATGACCACTTAATTGAAATCTAAATTTAAGCTGCGGATCAATCTGAATCCATTGATGAAGTGGCTCTACTTTAAAATATTGAAATGTTTTTTCAGCATCAACGGAATCATAAAGCGGGAGTGCTGGCTTGTGTTTGGAGTAACCACCGTGATTAGCCCGTTCTGCATCTTCCTCCTGAATCT
>CAIMWN010000171.1 GCA_903845155.1 Oligoflexia bacterium | reverse complement strand
TCCCGTATCTTGGCACAGTGGCTGACTCTTCTTTTTTGCAATCGCCACATTGTCGCAAATGATATCCATCGCGTACTTCGCAGAAGAGTCCTCACTCTCTTTTTTTCGTCCGCGCTCAATGGTTTCATAAACATCATTGGGTAACTCAGCGGAAGTTTTTCGAATTACTTCCACGAGCGCCTCATGCAATTTTTTTTGTAAGTTAGTGTTCATCACCCTATTTTCTCACACATCAGGAGGTGAGAAAACAAGCTTGATGTAACCCACTGCATTTTTAGAGTGTCAAAATGTTGTATAAAATTTTACATTTTCAAAAGTCTATACTAAAATTTTGACTGACAAGCAGTATAACAAAAAAATCTGGGGAGAGAGAATGAGAATTGGCCTGCTCTTATTAATGTTTCTATTCTTACATTTTGCAGAAAGCGCTCACGCATCCACTCCTCTCGATGCTACCCTCGCTCCCACCGCAGACGAAGAAGTGTCAAACGTTTTTCGCGACATGGGCGTGGTTCAACGGCGAGCAATGAGAAAAGCAAATCGCTTTGTGGTATCGAGTTACGCTTCACTCGATTTCTCCGATGGCCCTTATACTAATTATTCAATCCACATCAATCCGGGTTACGCCTTCAGCGATTTTTTTGAAGTGTACGCAAACATTGCGCCTTTCTATATTGTAGAAAAAAGATCGATCGTAGATTTGGTCAGTTCACTTAAACTCGCAAACGGACAACAAGCGTCCATCACTGCAGCGAAACCTAAATACCAACTGGGCGTGGAAGCAATTTGGGCGCCCCTCTACGGCAAAGATAGTTTTGGCATTAGCCGCATTATTAGAAGCGACACTTTTTTAAAGATGGGCATATCACAAGTGACCTATGACACCACTACCGGTATGAACTTTAAACTCGGTATCGGTAAAAGCTTTTTCCTGGGCACATCAGCAGGAATTCGATTCTGCGTCGATTACGGCTATATTCAAAGCGTAGTGAACGACGTGAAATCTTACAAGGGGCTTGTACTCCTTGAAACAGGAATGATTTATTATTTATAAATGGCTCATCACTTAAACACGGAGGAATTCAATGACAGCTTTCACTACATTAATCGAACACGGCGGATTTGCCGCTTACCTAATTTTCTTAGCCGGAATCGTACTCGCCATCATCGGCACAGAACGACTGGTCGTCTTGTTTTTGAAAATGTCTTACAATGTGAAAGGGTCGGTGGTGACGATTCGAAGCCTTATCTTAGATAAGAAATACACCGACGCGATTCAAATTTGCAATAAAGAACCAGACGCTCCCGAATTGAGTGTAATCAAAGCAGGACTTGTGGCCGCTGAAAATGGGCGCGAAGCAATGAAGTCTGCCTTGGGCGGAGCGGTTCTGGAAGTGAGCCATAAGTGCGATACCCGCGTGGGTTACTTAGCTCTCATCGCCAACGTTGCAACACTTCTCGGCCTCTTAGGAACGATCAGTGGCTTGATTAAAACGTTTGCGTCAATTGCAAATGCAGATCCTGCCGAAAAAGCGAAATTACTTGGTCTTGGAATTTCAGAAGCAATGTATTCAACGGCAGCAGGGTTAGGCGTCGGAATTATCGCCATGGTGATTCATACTCTGTGCGTAGCTAAAGGTGAAACCATTATCGGGGATGTTCAAGATACTGGGTTAAAATTAGTCACTTGGATTGAACAATCTGAAAGAGCACACCATTCATGATCGATGAGATTTTACAAGTACGGCGTAAAAGGCATATTCAAGATTTGAACATTGTTCCAATCTTGGACATGCTCACTACCGTGATCTTTTTCTTGTTATTATCCACAAGTTTTATGGAATACACGAAACTCACCCTCCCTCCAACCGCTACGGTGAGTGCGCCTGCGGACAGCAAGTCTTTGCCCGTAGCTCCGAAAATCCTTGTTTCGCCAGCAGACATAGTGGGTGAATACAATTTTCGTTTGGTTTGGGGTGGAGAAACACCTGGGCAAAATACCGTAAAATCAAACGACAACGCTGCCCAAATTATTTCACAAGTGAAAACACTCGTAGGTGCTTTTGCTCAGAGGTTCCCAAAAGAAAAGACGCTTCAAGTGGCCATGGGAAAAACCGTCAAGTATCAGGTCCTCATTTCACTGATGGATGGAGTGAAAGAATCTTTACCTGATATTGTTCTCTCGTCCTATCAAGAGGTAGATGCACCATGAGCGACCTTTTCACCAATCGAGTTCGGAAAGAACCATTACAACTTCAATTGACCGCAATGATCGACGTTTTTTCGATGATCGTAATTTTTCTGATTTTTGGTACAGTCTTTGGGGCCGCAGACATGGTCATCCCCTCCGACATGCTCATTCCCAAAAGCACGAGTAAAGAAGGAATTGAATCAGCACCCAGAGTCGCGATCCTCAAAGGCCAGGTGACGATGAGTCAACTGGATCAAGCGGTTTCGATCAATGACTTCAGAACCCAAATTGGAAAAGATCAAATCAAGGCAAAACTTGCTCCATTCCTCAAGTCGTATCAAGACAAAAAGAAGGCAACGAAAGAATCATCTGTGAATCCCCTCAATCTGCTCGCAGATCAGGAAACACCTTATTCTGAAATATTTGATGTCATCTCGTTATTTCGCGAGCTTGGTTTCAATACCATTCTCTTTGTCGCGACCGGCGAGGGAGTTCCGAACAAATGATACAAATACTAGCTTTTGCATTTCTAACCCTGTCCACGGTACAAGCCGCGCCGGCAAAGCAGGTTTACTTTAAAAGCACCATTGTACCAAAAGCGCGTGCGCTACTCCAGCGAGAAGACTACTTAGGTTTCAGAATCTGGGTTCGCAAATCCTATCTGATGAAAATTCGCCATTCAGAATGGTATGACCTAAAAAACTTGATCGCCGCCAACGCTGGAAAAGCTGGCTTCGACCTCATTCCCTTTTGGAATGCTCGCAACGCTGTCGGAAAAGCCGACATTGACCTTCAACTCGAAAAAGTAGATAACCTCATGCATTTGGGAAAATACGAAGCAGCTTTTGAAGTGGGGCAAGCTGCCACTAAAAAATTAAAACAACTCGCCAGCATCAGGCCCGATGCGAAACGCCTCCTCCCTTATGTTTATCACTCGATGGGGCAAGCTCTTTATGGTGCGGGTCGCTTTGATGATGCTCTCAAAGTATATCAATGGATTAGCCCCAATTACCCTTTTTTTAGACAAATTTTATTTGAGAAAATGTGGGCCGCCTTTAAAGATGGCCGAGTGGATCTTGCACTCGGTGCGATTGCATCGCAACGCTCTACTTACTTTTCAAAATACCTTTCACCCGAGTCCTATTTACTGCAAACCTATCTCTACAAACGACTTTGCCGCGAGGACGATCTAAAACAAGTGATTGCAGAAATGAAAAACTACGAAGACATCCTCACTAAAGGAAGTTTAAAAGATTGGGTAAATAATGATGTAGGAGCACTCACCCTCTGGCATGTTTCAGAAATCAAACCAAACGAAAGGGATGATCTCGCCACTGCGAATACTCAAGAGCGGGCAAGCGAACAAGCTCAAATCAAGGAGGCATTGCAACGGGTTTACGAGAAACAGCGCCCAGGAATCTTAAATGATTTAAAGGCCGCAGTTGCCTACGCACATCTCGCATCGGTAACGGACACCAAGAGTGTTTTAAAGCCGGTTAAATCTTTAAAAAGTCGGGATGAGCTTTTGAAGCAGAATTTAGAAGTTTGGCCGGCAAATTCAAATGAAGAGTGGCTTGACGAAGTCGGAAAACACGTACTCGTAGGAGAGAGTCTTTGCAATCAACAAAAGCATTAATCTCCTTCGGACTCATACTCCCCTTGATTGGATTATATGCAGTCGCTGATCAGGCTTCGAAGCTGGACACCCAATTCTTAGGTGGCGCAAGCATGGCTACCCCCACGCCCTCTGTAAAAACGACCAACACGCCCGACCGCTCAAAAGTGCTCAACAAAACGAAGAATATTGCGTTCGATGAGAAGAAATCGGATACGGAAGCAGTAAAACAAGCCATTGAAACTACGAATAGCATTACGGTTCTTTTGAAGAGGCTCGCGCCTGGGCCCAATCGTAACAAACTGCTTCTCAATCATGCATCTGCCCTGAACATGTATGCCAGGCAAAAGATTCTCAATACTAAACAAATGGGCACTTCAGAAGGAATTAAAAAGTATCTATTAGCGGCCTTAAAGGACGTGCAGGAAGTGATTGAGTCGCCTCAAAAAACAGCCGAACAAAAATGGAAATCACACGACATCGCAGGTACGGCACTGATTTATCTCGACGATACACCCAAAGCCATGGAGCATTTCCATGAAGTACTCAAACTGAATCCGCCCGATGATAAAGCAGGGCGAATAGGGCTCATGATTGCCGAAGATCTTTTTGATCAATCTAAATACAAAGAGGCAAGCGAATATTATCTTCAATACTTTTCTAAGATGACGCCACAATGGCAGGAACTTGCCTATTACAAATTAGGTTGGTGCATGATCAATTTAGGCCAACCCGATGATGCAGAAAAATATTTAGTCAAAGTGGCAAAATCCACATCGGTATCAGGAGTGGGAAAAGATGCCATTCGCGATCTCGCCTACGTGGTCACCCATCGTACTGATCCAGCCCCTTCAATTCAAAATGCAGAAAGCCACCTTGAAACGGCGCAAGACCGACTCGCGTTCTTAAAAGAAGTCAGAGCAAATTTTGAATTTCAAGGCGCAAATGAATTCCACGCAAAAATGGTAGTTCGCTTAATGGAGATGGAAAAGGAGCCAGAAAAGCGCCTTGAACTCGCGTTTGCAAATTTACGCGTGGAGCGGAAACTCTATGCCTCCAAATCTCATCTCGACGCTTTTGTGAAAATGGCTACGTCCCTGCGGGCTTTTTCGGAGAAAGCTCTGCCCAATATTCTTGCTAAATATGACACGGTACTTGAAAACGAAACTCAGGCCTTGATGAAGTCCTTTATTGATACTTACGCCGGTCGTGTGAAAACATCTGAGCCTCTCAGTAAAACTGACCTCGGTGAAGCAATGAAGCTTCAATTTAAGTTTTACTACCAATATCTGAATCGTAAGCCGAATTTCCCGTCTATCGTCTCTATTTGGAGCGACATTTGCTTAGACATGAAAGACTGGGTTTGCGTTGATTATGTTTCACAAATTATTTTAACCAAACCCGATCGCCTGGGAACGTTTAAAGAGCGCGCCTACCTCGATCAAATCACTGCTTTAGACCAGTTTTTACTGAACCCCAAAAAAACCACCGCAGATCAAAAGCAATGGAGTGAACGACGCTCGACTCGCATCAAAGAGTTCATCGATCAATTTCCGAGCTCCCCGCAATGGATTCAAGTTGCCAAACTTTACTCCCAAAATGAAATGGACCAAGGTCACGAGAAATCAGCCCTCCCTATCTTGAACCAAATCATGACCAAAGACCCCTCTGAAGATGCTTTTTATCGCCTTCAGTATGCCCGATTCAAAATTGGAGTCCACGAGTCGCTTTTGACAGACCTTCGAGGTAAACCTTACATGGATGCAGGCTCAAAAGTCATTGAACTCTATCGTGAAAGTTCATTGATTCTAGCAGAACGGGCCAGAGAGAGTCACAACGTCGACCAATACCGAATGTATGTGAACAGCTTTATTTCGTATTCAAAGGATCCGGCTAAAATTAAGATTGCCCGCAGCGATTATTTTAATTTCCTCATTAAAGGAGATCTCCTGGACACCGCAAGCGCTGAATTTTACGCCTTGCCGGCCGAAGAGATTGCCCGGCCTGAATATAAGACTCTCCAAATTGATCTATGGAAAAAAGCTATCGTCGAGGGAAAATTTGAGCTTGCCCTTAAGGTTGCCAAAAACAGTGACCTGAATGAAAAATCGGACGAGTGGCTTCAGCGCCGAATTCTCGCACGACTTTTCTTAGGAATGGCACCAACGACCGCTGAATTAAACTCTCTCCCTACTCGTGAACGTGATTATTTCCTGGGATTGATGTCACTCGTAAAACCTCAGGCGATCATTGACTACTATAAAGCTAGACATCAATCTCTAAATGAAGCAGATAGAGCATTTCTCCTTCTGAGTTACAAATTGAAACTTGAGCAATGGTTTTTAATCCGTTCACCCGAGCTTGAGAATTTTTTTGGGCGTAATTATCCCTTTGTAGATCAACCGTCCAATACTCCTCTTCTGATTGAAAGTAATATTGCAGGAATTCGTTTTCCTGAACTAAAGAAATTCTCCGCAAAGAAACAATCTACCCTCGTCCAAGCGAACCTCGAAAACGTTCGCTATGTACGCAGTATTTTGCCAAAGGTGATTAAAGGAAAACCCCAAGATGATCAAGTGCGCGTGCTCACTGAAGCTCGCGATTTAGAGGCAAAAATGGCAAATTATTTGCTGACTTCGCCGCTTCCAAAAGGGCTCACTTCTGAACAAAATGCCCAGTATCAGGAAGGCATCAAGAGTGCTGCTGACGAATTTGTCCAACAAAGTAAACAATTGGATGCCTTGATCACCAAAATTGGCGATGAGACGATTAAAAATCAAAGGTGGCTTATTGCCCGCACGTTGCCTGCGCCTGATATGGCAAAATGGTCATGGCCAAAAGCGGTCACTGCGCAGCCTGAGCTCAAATGGGTGCTCTCCTTCATTCAGTCGGGAAATCTCATAGGTGCACTTACTTTACTCGATTATCACCGTCCGACATTGGTGAAATTGGACGAAGAATTTTTTACGATTAGAAGTGGAATTCTTCTAGCGGGAAATCCAAATTCGGTGCTGCGCCTTTATGTTTTGGAAGAGCTAGAGAAAAACAAACAAGACACTGTCATTAAAAATTGGGCGGCTCTCGTAAGACGTCCTGTCCCGGAGGTAAAATGAAAAATCATCGCTTTTTAATGATCCCGTTTATTCTAGGATACCTGAGTTGTTCTATAGCATTCGCTCAAGGGCCTAAGAAATCCGATGTGCTTGATTTTGAAGCAGATGTCATCGAAGGTCAAAAGAAGGCACCAGACTTATTCTTACAATTAGACATGGAAACTTCAGACTTAAGTGCGGTTCTTTATGATCGCAAGAATTTTAATGATTACCACGTCATCGATAGTAGACGTAGGCCAAGACTTTCAAATCCAAAGTTGACTAAATGAGGGAATGATCGCCGATGAAAATTTTAACGCTCTCGAGAAGTAAATTAGAACTCGCACAAACCCAACTGAGAAAACCTTTGCTGGTGATTGGTCGCTCACCCACCTGTGATGTGGTACTCAGAGCCCCTGGAATTAAGCCCGTACACTTTATTATTGAGTGGATCGGGAGTGGATTATTTGATTCACAAACCGGAAGTTGGTCGATTGTGGATGTATCCTCTAGTGCAGATGCAGGCGAAGGCGTAGTTCTGAGCCAAGAGCCAGTCACCATCGGTGACCTCTCCTTTCGTTGCATCGAAAGTAAACTTGAATCGAGCGAAATGATTGGCGGAACCATTTTAGAAAGCATGGGCAAACGTCGCATGAGTGATGCGGACATTTTGGAATTTGTTCAGGTCAGGACCGATACTGGGGCCATCGAAGAAGTTCAGCATTTCTCGATTCAGAATCAAACCAAACATAAAATTCAAGCACTGAGCAAAGAGTTTAAGACCTTTAAAATCGAATTGCCTAAAATGCGCACCGATCATGTTTTAAAAGTATTGTTCGACGAAATGCCGGGAGCTGAAGTGCATCTTTCCGGCCGAAAGATTGATGCAAAATCAGCACTTCCCCTTCGGACTTATGATTTTCTTCAAGTGAGTTGGAATGGTCGCGACTTTTACCTGCGTTTTGTAGAAGAGATTATTTCTCCCCCTATCCCTCGCGACTTTTGGGGAAATCCGCTTTTAAAGAAACTGACTCTAGCAGCTACGTTGCTGATTCTATTATTAGTAGCCACGATAATGTTCTCTAAAACTGAGCAAATTACGGAACCCGAACTTCCTCGCGTCGCCCGAGTCGAAATTCCCCCTCCCCCACCGCCGCCGCCTACTGCTCCACTTGAAAGTGCTGCTCAGGCCAATATTCAAAATGAAAGCGCGAAAGCACCTGAGGTACTTGTCAATCAGAAGAGCAACGCAGCAGCGGCAAAAGCTGCAGCCGCAAAACAAATCAAGGAACCGACGGCAGCGCCTAAAGCTGGTTTAAATACAGCGGCCCCAGTACAGAATGTGAACCAAATCGGTTTATTGGGAGCACTCAATAAAAATGCAAAAAAAGGCCCGGGCATTCAAGCCGATCAGATGTTTAATGAAGGCATTATTCATAAAACTATTTCAGGCGAAGACAGCGGGAAAATTGTTCTCAAAACTCCACCCTCTGGTGTCATCGGAAGTGGTTCCGATGGAGCGCCTAACGGTAACATTACCCAAAGTTTGGGTGCGGCTTCCACTACTCTTTCTGGAATTACTAAAGCTGATCCAAATTCGCGCGGATTGATCGCTCGCAAAGGTGGTGAATCGGGTTATCAATTAGGGTCCGCAACGAGCGGCGATGGTGTGGGTATGGGCAATAGCAACAATAACATTGGGGGTATTGGCGGAACGGAGGGTGGTGATTTCTCGGTCGTTGGCGGCGGTCTAGATCGCGAGACGGTCAGACGGATTATTGCCTCATATCGGAGCCAGATTCGCACTTGTTATGAACGCGGCTTAATCGCGAATCCGAATCTGGAAGGTCGCATCGTTTACAAATGGCAAATTTCACCTTTAGGAAGTGTGGTCACAGCACAGATCAGCAAAGCAACTCTGGAATCCGCAAACTTAAAAGCCTGCGTCCTTGAAGTAATTCAAAAAATGAATTTTCCAAAAGCACCGAATGGCTTACCGACTACCGTCATTTATCCATTCGTATTCCAAGGCAAGAAATAATACATTCCTGCATCCACGAGGGTTATTATGGCGCAGCAGCGCAGGTGTTAGTGGTATTGGGAGGCAACACGAACCACGTTGGTGGAACCGGCGCCCATCCGTCTGCCACTAAAGTGGTATAATTATTATTGGCCGTGGTTGGTGAATTGGTGTTTGGCGTCCACGGTATGGTTGAACCCGAAGTACAGGTAGAGTTCTGTGGCGGCGTAAACAAGAGCGTGTTGCTTTGAGGAAGCGCACACAAGGTATCTGCAATGTTACCGGCCGTAGGCACTTTACGGTACAACATCATCAGTGCAATTTCGCAACGGGGCCCTTCATAGTACTGCAATTCAAACGGAACCGCAGTGGTGGTCGACAAGGTAACTAAAGTGGGCGTGGTACCTGTCGGCGTACTAAAACAAGACATTTTAGATGCGTGAGTTCCGTCGCCGTTGACGATCATTTGGTTATTAATCGAAAGAGTCGCACCATCATCACTCACGAGTGCAAATTGATATTGTGCATTCGTGGTACCAGCAGGAAGCACTCCTGAAGGAATTTGAATGAGTCCATTAAACTTAAGTCCAAAATATTCATTCATCGTGCTACCGCCCGCTTGTAGCGCGTTTCCACTGTTATCGGTAAATCCAGTGGTGTAATATTGAGTAATAAAATTGAAATTTGAAACCCATACGTTCGAGCTCCCTAATATCGGCAAAGCAGGTTGCTGACTCGATGAAGTTCCCAGCGGCGATGGATTGAAGAAGTTAGCCACGCTCGTTGGTTTCCAAGAATTAGCGCACGTGCTTGCGCTCGAGTCACAGACCGCAGCTCCATAAGTTGTGCTTGCTGTCGGACTAAAATACATCAGCGTTCCTTGAATCCCATTTTGAGCGGTTCCCGAACCGCCAGTTCCAAAATTAATACACGCGCCGACTCCGGTGCCGGTTCCCGTTCCAGTGCTCGTGCTAGACGTCGTCGCGGTGTTGGTGCTCGTCCCTGTTCCGGTGGAGCTTGTTGTACCTGTAAGTGTGTTGGTGCTTGAATTACTACTGGTTCCTGTTTGAGAATTGGTTCCGGTTCCGGCACTTCCCCCTGTGAGACTGGCCAATTGCTGTTGCAATTTAATTCCGTAGTTCTGACTACAGCCCATCATTACGAATGGCATGATTCCCAACATGAAAATTCTATGGCTCACTCTATTCATAAAAACCCCTTTTTACTACCCTGCTACTCATCCTCATTTTAACAGATCAAATGACGCACAAAATGTGTCGAAAATGACATTATTCTAAAGAGAAATTAATAGTATAAGCCCTTTTCAACTAAGCAACTTCTTGTCCCGATGCCCTTTTCTCATTGATCCACTCTTCCAAACGTTTTAATTGTTTCAAATCTGGCTTCACAAATTGAATTCGACAAGGGTCGTTCGGATCAGCGATGACGGTACACACCATCTCCAGATTTTCGCGCATGTCTTTATGACTGACATAAACCACGCAGTGATCTTTAATGAAGGATGCTGGAATACTCTTCTTTAATCGCATGCCCCCTAGCGAAACATCGCGCGAAACAGTTCGAAAGCTGCTGGTTCCGGAAATTAAAATTACTCGGAATTCGGCAGTAAAACGGGTTTGTGAGCGGCGTTCATGATTTTTTGGTTTTGGCGCAATCTCTGCAGCAGTCGTTACCGGTTCTGGTGCGGTGGGAGTCGCGGGTGCTGTCACTTGCCTAGCAGCTGGAGTGGGTAAAGAATGTTTTACTTTAGGTTCCGGTAAAAAGTGAGGAGCAAATGGCTCTTCCTGTTGTTGGTTCAATGCAGGCCCAGGCGGAGGAACTAGTGACCTGCTGAGTGATTTCTCTTCCTGCATTATCCAATCACCGGGCACATGCTTTAACACTTCGGCTAAACAATGTGCTGATTTACGATCGTGAACTTCGATCGCATCTTCAGGGCTAGAAAGATTAATAAAACGCCAGCGCATATCTGTTTTATCCATATACAAATTGTAGCGGATAATAGTTGATAAACATAGTCGGAATTAATAATCAATTCTTAATTGATTATTAAGAAACAGCTTGAGAAGCGATATAATCGCTGTCGATCACGACACAGCCATTTAATAAAGTGGTGCTATTTAAAAAACCAACATAAAGGATTGCATCACCAAGACCGATAAGATCTTTATAGCATTAAATTTGAGTAATGGAATAAATGAGCGAAAACCACACACAGACTCAACCTCGCATTCGAATTTTAATTGTCGAAGACGAACCGGAACTTCTCGATTTGACGAGTTTATTTTTGCAATCGGAATTCAATGCAGAAATAATCGAAGCTCGGCATGGTTTAGAAGCAAAAAAAATCCTAGAATTAGATCCCCATTTTAATATCGTCATCTCCGATTATAATATGCCTGAGTTGGATGGCGGTGAACTCTTAAGTTACGTCAGAAGCTTAGCACTTCCAATTCAGTTTATTTTGGTCTCTGCGGTTGACCATAGCAAAGCACTCAAGCTCAAGAACCTCACCCCCGATGCAACCATACCAAAACCCATTTTCATAGAACCACTTCTGCGAGCCATACATCAATTCACCGACCACCTGATCACGAATACTCCCACTGAGGATTATATCAGCGCATCCATTGACCATCTTTTCCGTTTTGGTTCAGTCCCTTATCCTTTATTTGCACAATTGACGGATCGAAAATTTGTAAAAGTACTCCATGAGAATGATTTTTTTGGCACCGAAGAATTGGAACGATTCCGAAAAAAGAAGATCACCCACCTCTATATAGAAACCAAGCATTCACAAAACTTTTTTAAAAAACAAATGGATGCATTTTTAGCATTATCACAAAATAAAAACCTTTCGCAAGCAGAGCTCACCGTCGTGAATGAGCATATCAGTTCTGTAGTTCAAGAAATGTCGCTCATCTTTGGATTTTCAAAAGAGCTCGAATTCAACACCAAAAAGACAGTTGATCAAGCCTACCATACCATTATCTCGAGTCCGGTAATGAAGGGGGCACTCAAGAATTCTCGCATGCCTTCGGGAAATCCATTGGTCCTTCATAGCTCCAGACTTCCCTATCTCGCCAATCACCTCATCCAGATCATGGGATGGAACTCCGAAACTTCGGCCCTTAAAATGGCTTTTGCATCCCTTCTCCATGATGCCACACTCAATCATCAAATTCACGCTTCATACGAGTTCGATCCTGAACTCATCGAAACGGCAAAGAAGGAACTGAGTGTGGATCAGTATCACCACTTTATTAACCACCCCTTGAAAGCGGCCGAGGTTGCTGCACAGTTTGGTGGAATTCCGTCAGATGTAGACACCATCATTGCTCAACACCATGAAAACTGCATGGGCACAGGATTTCCTTACCGCCTCAATCATACAAGAATCGCTCCGCTCTCTTGTGCATTTATCGTTGCCCACGACATTCTTTGCTATTATGAGCGGGTAGGCGATCAATTTAAGATGGAAAATTTTCTAGAACTCAAACAGGATCAATACTGCGCTGGCCATTTCAGACGAATACTACTTGAACTTATTTTTACTAAAAAATAAATCATTCAATCCAAACTTTATAAGACTTATTGCCCTTCTTTGTTTCAAAAAGAAGTTGCGGTACCAATCCAGAATGAATCGCTCGTTTTTTAATTTCACTCATGGACACGCCCTCGCGCAGTAACTCGATCTCCACATGATCAGGAAGTAATCCTTCTAAGGAGTAAACAGAGGTTGCCGGGAGTTCTATACTCACCATTTCACTCTCTCCCTCTATCACTTGCACACGCAGGCGAAATTGACACTCCTGTTCTTCCTGAGGACGAAACAATTCAGAAGCAGTGAATGGATCACTGAGAGTCTGAAGCGCAAGCAACCAGCCACCAAAGCCTCGGATCACCATCAAAAACCAAGGAGGGCCTCCGGTACGAAATAACCACTTTTTCTCCCCAAGAACCGCTTCCACATCTTCACCGACCCGCCATTGATTAAAATTAAAGGCCACTGCTCCACTCGAAGCGTTTCGAAATGGACGAAATATAATTTCACTCACTTCAGGGAGTTTGTGAGAAATCTCCTGCAAAACCATAGGATCAAAACCCAATTGGGCGTAACAATTTAGACAATCAATAGGCGAAACAGCGGTGCCTTCGGCCAATGAACGAAGCGCACTCCGTAATTGATCATTGAGTTTTAAAGTTGCACCGAAATCATAAATTACGAGCTGATCGGCCTCTGGTCGAAACCCCCAATTTTTAGGATGCAGATCGGTGTGTATCCAACCGCTTTCTAAGAGTCCGTTAACAAAAAATTCACTCAATAGCCGAGAGCACGATGCCTTTACCTCACACGACTCATCTTTCAATTCCTTTAATGAGCGGGATGCCTCAAAACTTTGAACCAGGATCTCCTCGGTACTGAGATCCATACGAACTTGAGGGATGACCAACTTGGATTGATGAATCCACACTTGCCTGAACTTCTCTTGTGTTGCCCCCTCTTTTAAGTAATTCAATTCTTCGTTAAAGAAATCCCTTAGAAATTCACGATAGTCGTCCATGCGTAAATGGGCACCTATTTTCTTTGGCATCGCTCCAAACGAACCCAAGATTAATTCCAGCTGTTCATTCAAGGCCTGAACGACGCCCTCATATCGAACCTTGATTGCTACTTCACTTCCATCCTTTAAGCGCGCCCGATGGACTTGTCCAATAGATGCAACATGTGGTATGGGATCAATTTCAACAATCTCTAATGCAAGCTTCGGAGCTTTTTCTTCAATTTTGAATTTAATCCATTCAAGGGGCAT
>CAIMWN010000170.1 GCA_903845155.1 Oligoflexia bacterium | reverse complement strand
CGTAAGAAACTTTTTTACCCACATCCGCTTTTGTTCTTCTGAAAACTTTCGATAAGCCATTACTCAAACCTCAATCGGCCTAATTTTTTCTGACATTTCAACACGACATCTATCCTGACATATAGGGTTATTTAATTCCATATTTCTATTTCCCACCACCACCCACTGTAATTTAGTACCAGGTTCCTGACCCCTTCCAATACAACATCGTTGGGTGGGAGGGGTCAGGAACCGATCAGGGACGTTATGTAAGTGGGTGGTGGTGGGAAACTTCTTGTTTTAATTATCCTTTCACTCGATTTGGTCACGCATTTTTATTTTCAAAGGTACTTCCAATTTGGAAGTGCTTTGGAAGTGCCTTTTACGCAGCTTTTTTGAGGGTTTTCGGTAAACAGATTTTTCCAAGTTCTATCACTGATCCTCCTAACTGAATGGGCGCGGTCAATGGGTCCTTCTTCCAAGCCGCCGCATCAGCAAATGCCAATCGGTCGGTAAGGGCGGTTTGGCCGAGATATTTCATCGCGGCCTCGATCGTGGTTTTGATGTTTGGTTTTTCATAAACAAACAGAACCATCGAGACGTTAGTGAGGCTGGCATATTGCCAAAGTATGGCGCGATACCGCGACAGTGCTTTGCGCTCGCGTTCGTATTCGAAGGCAACGATGCGCTGTTTATCGAACGCGTGAATCTTAAAAACTGAATCTGGATACTTGAGCACATCCTCTTTGGTTGAAATCAAGTATTCTTTTACACCATCCCGTTTCAATTGTCGTTCACCCACCCAAGAGTAAATCAGGTTTTCCGATTCCAGTTTTTGAATGGATTTTGCGACCACGCCGTCATGGGTGAGATGCCCGACCGGAGGCGAGGTCACGATCGTCCCGCTCACTTCGTCCAGTATGTCTTTTCCTCGTGGCCCCAAGACATGGGTGCTACTCGCTTCGGGGTTCCGGTGATTAGCGAAGTAGCCCTCTTGTTTGAGGTACTCAAACTGCATACTCTTCCAACGGTCAGATCCCACGGCGAAACAGCTCTCCCAAATATCGAAGCTCAAAAAGCCGACCTTTCCGGTGAAGACGAGAGCGCGGATAACGTGCTCTGGAATGGGTTGCCCCTTTACATATCGAAATGTGACTCGATTCATTGTGCGTCCTCCCAGCGTGCTGCTTCGGTGATCAGGTACTCCCAATGTCCGTCCACATATCTATTGCCAGTGACCTTTCCTTCAATCCATCGGGCCTCGACCTTGGCACTTTTCAATTCTGGCGGGCTTCCGGCTGGGCGTTGACTGGCAGCTTGTTTTTGTGCGGAATCGCGCCCGCTTTCATAGGCTTCTTTCTTTTTATCCTCGATACCGTCACCGATGAGAGCGCCCGCTGCGATTCCAGCGACACCGCCGAGTGCCGATCCGATAATGATATTTCGAGTTCGAAATTGTCCATGACTGCCGGGATCGGCGATAGCGCCGACCAAAGCACCAGTCCCAACCCCGATTGCACCACCGGCGGCAATGCTCTTTCCAGTGGTGGCGCAACCAGCGAGGGTTACGGTGCTTAAGATGAGTAGGGTAAAAATTTGTGTTGAAGTTGTCATTAGGATTTCTCCGTTTCTTTTGCTTGATGAGTTACGAGCGCCTGTTTAATCGCTTCAGTCGGCTCGGCTTTTGATTCCTCAGTTTTGTTAAATGCGAGATCCTTCGCCTGTTTCTTTTCAACGTCGGGGATCTGCACATTGCACTGAATGTCAGGTAACTTATGAAATTTGATCTTCACTAATTCGGTGCCGTCGTCATGGGGTACGAGCATTATTGCTTGGCCGACTCCAAGGTTTCTCTTGAAGTCGTTCGGATGAACCATGAATTCCTCTACGGCGCGAACCGATGCTTCTCCGGTATTGTTGTATTTTAAAAGACCCTTGCTGTGGCGCTCAGTCATTTTGGTCGCGGTGACTGTTCCGATCACCTTTGAGAAGTATTCGGCTGAGTCGGGATCGTTCCCGCGCATGAATATTTTCAAATTTGAATTTGTTAAAATCGAATTGGCAATGGGTTCACCCAAAGTCTGAATGTCGCCCAGTGCTTGGTGAGAAAACACGATGCCCACGTTTGCCGAGCGGGACTTATTCAAGATCGTGACGAACCCCGGATACAGATATTCTGCAAAGTCATCGAGGAAGACCGAGAAGAATCTCTTCTCTTTATTTTTACTTCGGTGGCGATTGGCAACCGCCGATTGAAGGCATTGCAGGATCAGTTTCCCAGCCGCTTTACCCAAAAAGGGTGAAAGCAGTACGGGGAGCTGAAAGTAAATGATCTGGTTCTCGGCGAGTGCTTCGTCAAGATTGATTGATCCGGTTTCGCAGTTGAAAAGCTCGCCAGCCTTTCCCTCTGAGAAGTGCCCGATTGCGGTAATCAAACCACTGGTGCGCTCCTCGCGGTCAGAAGGGCTGAGTGCCTTGAAGCGTTCGACCCATTGGCGCAAGCGTTCGTCGGGCAGAGTTCGTACCGTTTCTTGTAGAAGCGGCATATTGGTTAACATCTGTTGAACCCGCTTGAAGGTCGGAACAATTTTTGCCGCCTCAAAAATCCGAAGGATTTGACCGAAGACTTCATATTGAATATTTCGGTAGTGGGGATTCTCGAACTCGAATGCGTTAAAAACGCGTTCGGTGATTTCCTCAGCCGTCCCACCGATGAGTGGGTTAAACTGATAAGACGAATTCATGTGACCCAGACTAAAAAGCCTAAAGTCACTTTCACGCCCACACTTCACGACATAAGCGAATAGCTTATCGAGTAGTGAGTTATCGGCCTTTCCGTCGATCAGAATAAAACCACGGCCTTGACTCATGTCTTGAACCGCCCAAGGGATGATCACACTCTCGGTTTTTCCGGCATTGGTGGTACCAATGACCTGACAGTGCATCGCCCGTTGGCGGGTTTTAATATACACCGATTTTTTATCTGCTGTTTCGCCGCAGTAAACTGCATCGTCTGCCTTGCCCAAAATTGACTCCTTTTTAATGTTTTTTTCGCGAGCCTTAAAATACTTTCGACCACCAAATATGATCAGAATATTTACGGCCAATAATCCCGCCGTAAATAATGAGTATTGATGTACGGGGATGGCGATCCAGCCCCGCCACCAAATGACAAACTTCGTATAAAGTTTGTATAGAAATATAAGACCTACCCCCACAAGGAGGTGCGTCTCGCTAATTGCACTTTGTTTTTTATCTTCCATAGACTGCTCCCGGATCTTTGAACGCAAAGGATGCACTCAACACCGCTAGGGTGTTGGTTCCTGCATTGATCTCGATCCATTTTTTTTCCTTTTTCATGGCTTCTGCCATGCTGTTTGCGCGGGCCTGTGCTGTCTGCCCAACCGCGTTTTTAATTCCATTTGAAACACCACCCTGACTTGCCCCAAAGGGGCCTTGGCTCATTGATCCTTCAGCATAAGAACTAATGAACTGGGTCAGTGTTTGCCCTACTGTATTTTTCACTACGTCTGATTTCACGTTTCCTTCGATACCGGCCTGACCGTCTTGACTGATCCCCACGGCCTGAAACTGCCGTTCACGACCATCCGGTAAAATAATTGTCTTCCAGTCGATTGCTGCGCGTTCATTCACATCATCGAATGATGCAGTTCCTAGAACTTTTGAACCCTTGGCAATCGCAACATCGTTGTCATTGACGACATCACTCGTGATCATCCCGACCACGGGCATTGATTGATTAGAAATGACCGTTCGATTCGTAAGTTGAATCGCGATTCTGGTACCAGCCGAAAGCGATCCCTTCGCATCGTTTCCGCCACGGGTTAAAATCATGGCTGCATTCTTGTTCTGCATACTTCCGCCAGAACGACCGCCCCCGCCTTGAGACTGGTAAAGATAGTCCAGATTTGCATGGACACCGCCAATGTTTCCTTGACCTTGATTGAGCTGCCGTGCGGTCTGCTCGGTTGGATCGCTTCCATTGGCTCCCGAAGGGGGAATACTCCCGTTTTGCACGGTTTCATGAAAAGTGCTGGCTTGCTCCTTCTTCGCGGGCATGCACAGCAGTCCAACCACCGCGACGACAATAATGGTGATTGAAACATTTCTGACTACATTCCATTTGACCTCGCGTCTATCTGAGAATGGTTTTGCGTCATGCAAAAACATCTCGAACATTTTTGATTTGGCTAATTTCATACACCAAGCTCCTTAAGCGTGAGGTATGTTGTTTTCCGTCTTCGCATTTCAATTCTGACGGGGAGGCCGCCATGCAGATCAGATTTTAAAAGCTGAATTGATCCTTGAATCTTTTGTCCGGGTGAAAGTTTCACGTCGGATATAAAGAGATTCTGAATGGGACGGGTCACGCCTCCTTGGGTGACCCAGAACCATGCGGGATTGATTTCTCCTTGTTTTGAGCTATTGACTGAGAATTCGACAATAATGACACCGCTCTTGGTGGTGCCGATCCGATCAACTTGAAACGAAACGGAATCATTTTTGAATGACTTCATGACTCGCTTCCAACCAATGGCCGAGCCATCGTTGTGGCTGGCCTTTTCGCTGTATTTTTCTTTGTCTCTCTTTATGGGGTTTTCGAGATAAACCACATAATCAGCCGAGGCTTCGGCTCCAGTTGCAAGTTCCACATTGAAGCGGCGGTAATCCGTATAAATATAGAGATTACTTTTGCCCCGAGGGGTGATCGGCTTAATCGTGATTGCAAGATCAAGGTACTCAACCTTGAAGGCGTCCTGATCTCCAACGACGACGCTGTTTGGACGATCAGGTACTTGAATGATAGTAGCAATTCCCATCGCGGTATTCACACGCACGATCTGATCCGTCTGCACTTCCACTTTTTTTACCCGCGATGAAGCGAGTGCAGTGGCATAGAGGGCAACGGCAATCATCAGGGATAAAATAAATAGCTTCATTGATTTGCTTCTTTCTCCTTGGTGATGAAAATTCCCCAAGGGTTGTCTTTATTTCGATCGCCGCCTTGGTATTCAAGTTCAAGTGAGAGATCGCCAGCGGCTTTAAGTCCTTGAATCGAGGTGATTCTGTCGCCGGTGATCCGAACCTTGTGGGAATCGAGATCAACCGCAAGATCGTTGGGGTAGATCCGCTGGGTAACGAGCTTGTCCCTTGAAAACCGCGCCACGTTTGCAATTTGAGTGCGGTAGGCTTTCAAGCTCTGAGGAGCGATGAAGCTCTCAGCATTTTTGAGTTGCGTGTCCACGGTTTTTGGCTCCCATTTATATCTGAGATCAAGATAGGCTTTGACGGCATTCTTGATTTCCGTCTCGGGGGATGGCATTTGTCCTTTGCTTAGAATCTCTCCCGATTGACTCATGGGGAGAACGAGCGGAGGTTTCGATACGACCATCGTAAGAACGGTGATCGTGAGAATGCTCATCAAGAGCGATGTTCCCGCGAAGAATTTTAAGAGCTGATTGTTATGAATCAGCGATCCCATCATTTTTGGGATATTTGTATTTTTAAGATGAATAGTTTCGTTCATAATTTCCTTTCAGTTAGTTAAGTTTTTGGTGGTGTTAGTGATGGTGGTGGAGACGGCAATGCGAGTTGCTGAGATGGTGCCGCTAATTGGGACGAACCCGCTGCGTAGCCCGCCGTAGATGGTCTACTGGTATTGCCTCCGCCACTCGATGAGCCGGAATTGAAGTTATTTCGCATGAAATTACCTGCACCGTTCAATGCGTCTCTTCCCATAGCTCCGACTTGGGTGAGTCGTGCCGGAGTTGCGACCATTGCCGTGACCGCAGCTGCTCCAAGGCTTGTTGACATACTGTGAAAACCAGCGCCAACAAGGGAGCGGACAATCATCGGTGTCATCAGCATTGCCACAGCAATGACAAAGTTCATGACGATCAGAGTGAGATAATTTCCATCCGCTTTGTATGCGTCTCCCAATGAGAGCGCGGTTAGCATTGCGCCTAAAATGGCCCAAACAATTTTCCATGATGCAACTTCGATCATTCCTTTAAAAAGATTCACAGTGATTTGAGAAGTGCCTTGAAAAAGATTGAAAAGAAGCATTAATGGCGATGAAATCGTAAAGAAGATCCAAAAGAAGTGATAAATCGCGACTGTTAAGTACCGAGCAATATAGAGTACGAGATAGCTCAGAAACGAAAGTGTTGCGATTAACAGATCATTGAATTGAAGCAGAATACTCGTTGGTGAATTCGAGTAGTTTTGTGATTTCTCCTTTACCATTTGAATAAAGTTGTCGAGGCTATTGACTGCATCAATTTTATCGGTGATTCCTTGGGCGATAAACGAGATCGCGTGCGTAATATCTGGGAATGCAACGAGCAGAATCATTGAGATGACTGCGCGCTTGAGCACATCCATAAAATCAGGGGTGTTACCGGAAGCCCTAAACCACGCAACGACCAGTGCAAGCGAGAAAAACACGGGGAGCATCAGGTAGTAGATATTCACGAACTCCTGATGCAACTTTTCCGTGAGTGAGCCTAATAATCCAAAGTCTGGCATATTTATTTTCCTCCCTGTAGCGGTTGAAGCGTTGGATCGTGCGGAAGACTACCGAGCGCATCCGTTAGTCCGTCGTACTGAGTTTTGAATTGCGCTGATTCCAATTTTTCATGGCGGTTACTGAGCGCCATATTCTCACCCATCATTTTAAGCATCATCGAATTGGTTCTGAGCACTTGGGTTGAAACGCCAATCAATACCGCAATCGACTGAGCGGTGAGTTTCGCTGCCCCTTGTGGACTGACATCTTGAGAATGGTTAAAAATCCTCTGACTTTCGGCGTCCGCTTGATCGGCAAACTGAAAGAGCGTGCTATTCATGGCGATGCTTTCAGCAACCGATCGGTCTTGGGCCTGTTGGAGTCGATACTCGCTCGTATGAGGGATTGATCCGTAAAACTGTTCGATGATCGCAGAAACCTGTTCGGCGGTCTGGAGATTCCCGTAGAGACCCGGATTAAATTTCGGGTTAATGATCTGAATCACCTGAAGCCCGTCTCGAATTCCTGAGTTGATGTCACGAAGGAGGCTCAAAGTGTCGTTGCCGTTTGAGAAGATTTGCTTCAATTGGTAAAGCTGTGCAATGGCCTGAACCAAAATCTGCGTAAGAACTGCGACGTCTGCCCCAAAGATGTCCGCTTTTGACTGAGTGGGATTCAACAAAAGTAAAAGCGCGATCAAGGCCACGGTGATTTTTTTCTTAAACCACTTCACGTAAGACCTCCTTTTTTCCTTTGGCGATTCCATTTGGATAAGTTTTCGCTGCCTCTTCAATTGCTGAGACCAGTGTGTGACCGTCTTTTTTCAGCGACTCTATATATTGGTTGTCATTCGCATCACTGGTAGAGAGCCAGTATTCAAACGGACTTGGATAAATTCTGACCACCTGTCGGTGATCACCTTCGATCATGAAGCCTTCGCTGTATTCCCCCTTTTTCTGGGCAAGCGAGTGGATAAGATCGAGCTGCTGGGCATTTAATTTCAAAGCATCCCTGAGAACATCAGAATTGCCCTTTTGAAGCATGACGAATTTCGTAGCGGTGTTATTCATAATCGCTGATCCAATAGGACTTGCGACAATTTCTTCAACACCTTGGGTGATGAAAGTGATTCCAGAGCCACTTTTTCTGAGGGTTCTCGCGCAATACTCCATGAAGGAAGCTGCGGCCTGGGATTTTAATAATTCCCATGCTTCATCGAGAATGATTCGTTTTTTACAGGATTTATCACTCTCAACTTGGGTGAGGATGAAGTCAGTCAAGATCAGAATCATCACACCCTGAAGGTCAGGGTAATTTGACAATCCTTTTAAATCGAATGTGCAAATCGGCGCATCAGTTCGGAGTGATCCCGCCCCATCAAGGAGCCGCCCATAGGGGCGACTCCCAGTCCATGTGTAGAGCATTTTTGAAATGGCTTTGATCGAGGGTTCTTCGTATTCTTTTAGGCATTTGGCTAAATCTGAAAGCGTAGGAACTTCGCTCGCAAGGCGCTTCTCAGCGTAGAGATCAATAATTGCCTTTTCGAGCAACACCCGGTCAAGCTTTGGTAGTTTCGTTTTTTCATCTTCGCTCACCATGCTTTCGATAACTGCGAGCAAGGATTTGATTTTCTGCTGACTGGGTTCCGCCGTTGGATCTGGAATATCAAAAGGGTTGATCTTATATGAATCAGAAAGATTCATCTCCATGTACTGACCACCCAGCGCCTCCGTTAGCTTTTTGTATGAACCGCCGATGTCGATAATGAACACTCGAAGCCCGCGCGCGAGTTCCTGAAGTAAAATACAATTATTGAGAAAACTCTTGCCCGCGCCCGACGATCCGGTGACAAGCGAGTTATAATTCGGTAGTCCCGAGTCAAATGGATTAAAACTGATTAGCCCATTCAAGCGGTTCCTAAAAATAACTGCTGGATCATCGTCACCCTCACGTGGGCCATAAACGGGCAGAAAGTCAGCCAAGTTATTGGTCTTTATCTTCCGCGCCCGCTCAAGGTTGATCGGAGCGGCGGGGAGAGATCCTTTCACCACCTTCCATGCACCAACACTCTCGGCCAGTCCTTCGGCACCGTTCAGCGCCCGGAAGCGCGAAAGCACTTCACGCACTTGTCGATTGAGCTTTTTTTCTCCCGCATCTCCCACCGGAGCGCGAAGTACAATTGTCATTTGTGCCGCATAGATCCGCTGGCCGGTGTTGAGGAGTTCACGAATCAATTCCTCGGTGGACGAGAGTTTCGTTTCGCTCTCAAGATCAATTGCTTTTCCGCCGTGGGTCGCTGCAAGCGAGTGCGCCATCTTTCGCTTTTGCTGGAGTTTTGACATCTCGTCACTTTGAGGCGGAACCGTGACCGATAAAATTAGGTCATAATGAAACGGAAGCCTCATAAAGCTAGAAAGCTGTCCTGCAAACGTGATTTCGGGAAGGGTTTTGAGTGTCACCACCCTGTGCTGGTACGAATCGAGCGTGAAATGGTCAAAATCAAGAATCAAATCCCCAAAAACTACCTGTTCGCGCGGAGATTGGTTTGATAGCCAATCGGCGTCCGCGAGTAGTTCCTTAGACGGATCGGCGTCGGTAGGTGTAACGACCGATGGTACCGGCTCCGATTTTACCCGCTTCGGATTTAAAAAGCGGTATGCCTTTGCAATCAGCTCCTCTCGTTTTAGAAGTACTGATTTTAACCCGTGCCCGCCAAGGGCGGATGAGAGCGAGGAAATATTCTGGGAAAGCATTTCAAGCGTGTCATCATAAGCCTTGGTCGCGGTCGCAGAGAAAATTTCCTTTCTCTTAAAAAACCAGTTTCGTTTTGTCTCCCCCATCGGGGTGCGAATGAATAACAAAAGTTCAGGGCGGTAGAGTTCCGAGTTCTCCGCAGCATCACGAAGTTTATTCTCCCTAAACTTCGCAATCGACTCGACGAGTGGGTGAATCGTCTGAGTTTTTGCATTAATATGTTTCTTGAGGACATCTTGATAATCGGACGTCACTGAGAGCATGAACTGAACTGACGATCCTTCAGAGATCGAGTTTAGTGCTGAACGAAGTCCCATCACAAAATGATTCACTTCAGAATCATCAAGACACTCAATATCGCAAAGACTCACCTTGAGTCCTGCTGATAAAGATCCATCCGAGAGTATGGCGTGCGGCAGTTGGCCGTCGATAAAGTCCCAGTATGGTAATTCTTCACAAAGTGGGGCGTCTTTTACTTTTGGTAGATTCATTTAAATTCCTTTCCGATAAATTTTTTATATTCACAGTCATGTCCAAATGCGGATCGTAAGCTCGGTTTGGTATAAAATTCACCGAGATGCTGGAGGTAGTTGTCGGGCTTGCCGCGTTTTGCAAAGAACAAAAACGCGGCAATGCAGACGCTCGTTCCCCAAACCAGTGGATACCGAAACCTTGAGGCACCGAAGATGAGATTTGTGATCGCAAGGTTAAAGAAAATGAGTAATAGATCGGGTAACTCAAATCCAAAGAGCTTACTTTTCATCTCCAGTGCGCGAGGCACTCTTGTTGTCATTAATCCTTCGCTGTTCATGTGGCCCCTTTCTTAGTGAACCGTCTGCGAAATAAAATCGACGATTGCTTGGGCACCGAAGCCAAAGACACAACCTAAGATTGCGTAAATGATGTGCTCCTTGGCCCGAGGATTTCCGGTGAAGAAAGAAATTGCTCCAAACGCAATTCCGATCACTGCTAAAAGTGGTAGAATCACGCCAGTAATGCGGGTCTTTAGCCCAAAAAGGCTATCTTCGAGTCCCGCGTGGGCGAGATCGGGAGTCAAGACTCCAATCACTAAAATAAGTGCTCCCAGTAAAATTGATCGACGTAGAATTTGCTTTTTATTGCTCATAAGTATTTTCCTTTTGTTAGATTGATTAGGCCGCCTCATCAAAAAAGATGGGGTCGGGCAGTTTCGTTCCAGTTGCGGAACGTGTTGGAAAGAGATTGAGATAGATGGGGCTAGGCAGTAGATCGAAGGTAAGTTCAATCAAGCCTTGAGTCGTATCGGCCTTTCCGTTTCCGATGACATTCCAGTTGAATTTTAGTTTCGATTTGGCCCAGCGATTCGGAGTCGATGTCAAAATGACGTAGACTGATGGATCGTGTTTATCTGGTAGGAGGTAGAAGCGATCATCGACGAATGTGAATAGTTTGATTCCATAGCGGTGATCATTGGGTTTCAGGTAAGCCATGCCTACAGTCTTTGTTTTGGTGACCTTTCCAGCGGAATCCTTTTCGCCCTGAAAAACTTCGAAGCGAAAAAATTCCTCTACAGGAGTTAGTAGGTCCCTGATTGCTCGTGCTTTTAATTCTGCTCTGCTGTTAGTGTCCATAAACTTTTCCTTTCGTTCTGGTGATCGGGTGAATTCGGATCACTTGATCTGAATTTCCAATGCGGCCAATGGTGTAATTGATTGAGATGTTTTCTTTGTGGTTTCGGTACCAAGTCTCAAACGGAACAAGGCAAGTGTGGCTTCCGTGCCTAACCTCGAAGAGATACTCGGTTGAGCCAGAAGGGAGATACTTGAGTAAAAAATCTAAAGCACTCATAGGTCGTGCCCCCAGCTTGGGTCGTGAAGCGAATCCCAATTGCAATCCATGCAGTATGGAAACTTCGAGTTCACTTTTGCGCGGGCTCCACATCTCGGACAAAAGCCGCGACTGGGACGGGTTTCTTTTCGTTCTCTGACGATCGTCTCCACGCAGTCGGAGAGGTCTTCATCGTCTGGATTGTATTCTTCTGATTTTGTGTTGACACTCTTCGCACAATTGCGAAGTGGTCGGTAAATTTGATAATAGTTCATAGTCCCTCCGCGTCCGGGCACATAAGGCCCGGCACGCTGGTTAAAGCTCCATCGTCATGCCGTGGTTCTGGTGAACGCGGCTACACGGAAGGGTTTTGTAGTGTGTTGTTTTGCTCTCCTTGAATGGAATCAAGGAGCGAGCATGTTTTGATGTTTTATTTCGTTTCGTCTTCAGTGTTCACGCGAAGATCAATGTTTGCAAATTTAGACGGACGCCCCTCATGGATCGCCACTTGAATTTTTCCAAATTTAATATTGAATCGCTTCGCAATTTCACTCCAAAGGTCGCCGGTCGCGATACCTTTCAGTGAACTACTGAAATCTATATTTTCTCTGCCTTGCTCTTCCTTCATTTTTCCCCCTAATATTCATTTTAAAACCCCCTACAGAAATACCGATGCCGATTTATGCAACCTCCACGTCGCTATACCTGCGTAAGGTGGACCCCATCGCGAGCGTTTGCAGATCACCGAAATTTTTGTTTTGTTCTGCTGCGGTCACCGAAATTCTTGCTTCCACGCGGACATCAATGCTGGTCCAGTCGCAGTAGAGGCATAAAACTTCAGACTCAAAATTTAAGATGTTTGGGCTGTCGCAGCTCGGGCATTGCTTAAAAACGTCAGTGGGTCGTTTAACTTTACTTCTCTGTCTCATTGCCATGTCGTTCATTTCTCCTCAAAAATGGTTAGTGTCACAGGAGATATGGCAGTTTATATGCCAACGGCATTTGAAGTGTTTTAGTATGTTTTTGTGTGTTGTAATTAAAAGGAAAAGCCTATTTTTTAGCTATTTTTCAGACATCTTCGTCGCCCATTCAAATTCTTTTTTTATCGAAAAGTATAATGGGCTTTATACAAACCACTAAAATTAGAACTGAAAAATAAGCATTTCGTATAATAATTCATTGTTTTACTGAAACCACTGCGGTACGACGGTGCCCGATCAGGGAGGTAATAGCGTGAGTATTTCGAATAGAACCTATGAACGTGCTTTTCAGGATAGAGATCCAAGTCCCACGGTGCTTGTCGTGGATGACAATCCTCTCGATCAGCAGCGCCTCAAAACCATTCTCAGCAGATACTCAGAAAGTCATCCACTGAAAGTCTTGTTCGCCTCCTCCATTGAAGAGGCTGAAAAAGTTTTATCTGAGACCCAAGTTCATGCAGTCCTGCTCGATAAGAATTTAGGGCCGGACGAAGAAGATCCAATGCAAAACGGAATCAAAGCGATTCCGTTGCTCCTCCAAATCCAACCGCATTTGCAAATCCTTCTCGTTACCGGAAGTAAAGATACTCAGGATGCCGTTGCGGCCATTCGCATGGGCGCATTCGATTACGTCACTAAGGAAACGCCAAATGAACTCTTGCTTGCCCACGTTACCAGAACAATCGAAATCGCCAAGCTGTCGATCCGCTGCACGCAGCGCGAACGCTCAACAGAAAGTTTCCCTTTAGAGTTAGGCGGAAAATCAAAACTTTTTAGCGATATTTTAGGCCATGTTCAAATTCTTTCAGAGAGTGATCGTCCGATTTTGTTGCTGGGTGATTCTGGTACCGGAAAAACCGAAATTGCAAACTGGATTCACCATTGCCGGAAAAAGTTTCTAAGTCAAAAAGAGCGTCCATTTTTTAAAATCAATATCGCCTCGTTGCCGGAGGACGTGATCGCAAGTGAGCTTTTCGGCCATGAGAAGGGGGCGTTTACCGATGCCATTGCTCCTCGCCAAGGTTATTTTGAATTGGCGAATAACGGCACCCTCTTTTTAGATGAGATCGGTGAAGCCTCCCTAGACTTACAGGCAAAGCTATTGACGATTATCGAAACCGGAGAGTTTTTTCGCGTAGGTGGCACCCGCCAAGGGAAAACTTCAGCGAAATTAGTGTTTGCCACAAACCGGAACCTTGAGGAAATGGTTAAGCAGGGCAAGTTCCGACATGATCTGTACATGCGGATTAACTCTTTTCCGGTGCATCTGCCAAATCTTGATCAGCGGCGAGAGGATATTCCGGACATTATTCGAGCCCTCCTTCCTAAAGTCTCAAAGGAAAATAATGTGCCCGCTCAGTTCGATGATATTCCAAAAGATTTTATTGAATACCTCATGAACTCAAAAATTGAGGGCAATATCAGGGGTATTGTACACCAACTCGATAGACTTCTGGTGTTTTCCCCCAAGGACGAAAACAGAAGGCCGGTTTTTACAAACTGGCGCGGTATTCCCGGCTTATATATCAAGAGAAATACTCCTAAAATAAGGACTTCCAATACACCCATCACCCTTTCTGAAATTATGAGTCGTCCCTTTGACATGATGGACCCGTCCTTTCCTGGCTTTAAGGATTTTATTTCGCTCATCAAAGAAAAGATTATTGAAGATGCAAAGCAAAAGCATGATGGCGATTATAAAAAAATTGCGGCATCTCTGAAGGTCCATTCGAGTTATATTTATCCGCTACTGAAGAGAAGTGGCGGCAAGGAAAAAACGCTTCTCCAAATTGAAAACCCAGAATCAAATTCAACTTGGGGGGTTCAATGAAAAATCTCCAAAGACTTAAAAGTTTACGGCATGAACTAAGTTCGCTTTTAGCCGCATATAATACAGTAGAAGAAGGCATAAAGCTCGGCAAAATTGAAGAAAGCGACGTTGATCTTTTTCATAACAGCAATGGCAGGCTCGCTGAAATTCTTTGCTGTGTTCAAAATGAAATTAGCTCAATGTCCGTAAAACCCGAGGAGACAGCGTGGAAATAAAATTGGGCACGCTTGAGATTAAGGCAGGCACAGGGAAATACGGCTTCAAGTCGCATGCAATCGCAATGTTCTTGATAGTATTCTTGTGGCTTGGCGTCCGGGTGAAGGCTTCGACGAATGAGGTCTTGCCCAAAACCTTGAGCGTTGGAGTTGCGCTGCGTTTTGATAACCATGTGAGCGATACTGTCGTCTCAACGATGGAAGGAATTGAGACGGCCAAGGCGCTTTTCGAGGAGGATCATCCTCACGTAAAAATTAACCTCAAGACTTTTCCTTATCATGAGTCGCTCGAATCTGTAGGAAAGTCCGCCGACACAATCATTGAAGCTCACATCCCAGCGGTCATTGGCGGCGAACTCAGTGAAGAATCGTTGCTATTGGGGAAAAAACTAGATCCCCAAAAAATTATTTTAGTTTCTCCGACCAGTTCAAATCCAGAAGTCACCCGGAATCGAAATTATGTTTTTACTGCGAATCTGTCTGATGCACGGACTGGCGAAAAAACGGCCAATTTCATTGTAAATCACTTTAATGTCCATGCGATCGGACTGATGCACGATATTTCGTCTCCCTATACCGACTACTTGAGCGTGCGATTTTTGGATGCCATAGACGAGATCAATCAGAATCGCAAACAATCGCCAATTCAAGTAGTTCATGAAAAATTCATTCAGCGTAGGCCGGACTTTCATCAGCAGATCGAAAATTTCATGGCGAAAAAAATTAAATATATCGCGATGCTGACCAGACGAGATGCCTTGTTGAGATTTTCTACTGAAGCAGCGTCCCTTGGCTATTATCCGACATTCATCGGTTGCGATGGCTGGGAAACCCTTCAGAGTGTCCAAAAGCATTTAGTGAAAGAATCACCCTATGGGGATAAGTTTGTAGGTTTTTCCCCATCCTACTGGAATGAAAAATACGACAGTAAGCTGGCTAAACGCTTTCATAAAAAATTACTTTCTTCAAAAAAAGATGCAAACGCATGGACCGTGATTGGCTTTGATGCCGCGTGGGTTCTGTTTAATTCTATGAATGCCTCAAAGGACCCTAGTGATCCCGATGGAATTCGAAAGGAAATGGAGTCGTTTCATAGTTCGAGTTTGTTGACCTCAGCCCGATTTAAATTTGGCCCAGATCATGCACCCATCAAGGATCTGCATTTTTTTAAAGTCGATGCTAAGGGCATTAATTGGGAGGCCACCGTCGAATGAAAGCGTCTAAAAACAATCAGCATTCTCCCAAAACCCTTCTGAGAACTTTTTATGTGGGTTCTACGGTTGTTTTATTGGCCTGTGCTCTGTTTTCTGGACTGTACGTCGCGATTAACTTCGTTCACTTAGAAAAAGAACGCGCGCATATCGCTTTGGAACAACTGACCCATGCAGTTGAGTATGAAATCAACGTAATCACAGAAGAAGCCTTTACCAAGTCCTTCGAGGCAATTGACTGGCAAGTTCGTGAGTTCGCCAAGCAGGTTGGAAGTCAGCAGTACTCGCTTTTCCTGCTAGATCCAAACGGTGGCTGTTTTTTTCATAAGCCAAACGAGTTCAATAAAAGTCCTTGTTCATTATCAGCAGCACAAAGCGAGCGAATAAAAGAATTAGCACCAAGTGTAAACGCAAGTCATCCGGCTGTTGAATTTGATGACGAGCAGAAGAAATATATTGTATTGGTGAACCTTTCACTGGCCTCTGATTTTCTCGGTCAAATGTATATTGAGCTTCCAGATGGGTACGGATTTTATCGAGGTGGAACCGCAGCGTTTACTGTAAAAAGTATAGCGATCCCAGTCGTGTGTTGCTTACTCCTATGGTTGGGCTGGTTAGCTTTTTCTCGGCGGGCTTTGATTAAAAAACACCTTAACATCGTTCTTGAGATGGAAAAGAAGCGTGCTCTTGGAGAACAAGCGGCCAATGTGGTTCATAATATCCGAGCCCCCATTGAAGCCATAAAGACGGCGTTTTCTAATGGCCTGCCAAAAACGTCTGAAGAAATGCAAATGGCTAGAGCGGCGGCTCTTCGAATCGAGGACATTGCCAACGACTTGTTAAAAAAATATCGGGGTGAACCCGATTCCCAAATTGCTCCAACTGCGGTTGCCTACGTCTTGATGGATATTATCAGAGAAGTGAAACCCATGTTTGAGGCCAAGCAGGTCACATTGCAGTGCAACCTCGATGAAGCAGTTTGGAATTCCTCGGTCGCGATTCCACAGTCGGCTCTTTCTCAGGTAGTTTCTAATATTTTTTCAAACTCACTAGACGCGATGGCCGGAAAAACTGAGGCGCGTCTGTCGATTGACGTAAAGATTTCTGATAACTCAGTTTCAATCGGGATCTCCGATACTGGGTGTGGGATTCCGTCACCCATTTTGTCGAAACTGAGGACTGAAGCTATTACTCACGGCAAGCAAAATGGCACAGGTCTTGGCTTTAAGTACGTTCGTGAAACCATTGAGGCCGTGTGTGGGCATGTAGACATTCAATCAGAGGTCAATGCAGGTACTACGGTGCTTCTGGATATTCCGCTGATTCCCTCTGGGCCGTTGCTTTTGAATCCATTAACCATCGACGCAACTAAAAATTTTGTAGTCATCGACGACGATGAAGAAATTCATAAAATTTGGAGGGAGCGCTTAAAGGGTGTTCCAGTAACCTCCATTTATTCCGGCAAGGGTTTAACCTCGGACTCACTTCCTCAAAATGTTTCCCTCTACGCCGTGGACTATGATCTCGGTGAAACAGAGCCGAAAGGTACTGAATTGATCGCAAGGCTGAGATTACAGAATCAAGCCTTTGTCGAAACTTACCAATATGACGATCCGGTCGTTCAGCAAGCGTGTCAGGCATTGGGAGTTAAACTCCTTCCGAAGCCGGTCATGCCAGTATTTCCGGTAAATATTTTGGAAAGCTCTGATCCTGATTTGGTTTTGATTGATGATGACCCGCTCGTACACAGCATTTGGAAAGTGGGATCGAAAAGACGTGGCAAGCGAATATTATTTGCCCAAAATGAAATGGAGTTTCGCACGTTTTCTGTGGCTCCCCATGTGCCCGTCTTCGTCGATAAAAACCTTGCCTCAAATATTTCTGGAATTGAATTGGCCCTGAGACTGCACCGAGAAGGCTTTAAAAAGGTCTACTTGACCACAGGTGACGAGATCGAGGAGACTGAGGAACTCAGTTTCCTAGCGGGAATCCAGGGTAAAGCGTTTCCAAAGACACTGAACTGAAAGAAAAGGACTGGCACTATGGGATCAATAAACCCAAAGATCATTGAACTGAAAAACGGAATGAAGATAACCGTAAAAGCTTGTGAGCCTCCCGAGGCAAAACTTTTCGCGGCATTCACCGAGCAAGTGGGCGTTGAAACGCCATTTACCCGCTTTTCAACTACGGGGAGCACGCCATCCCTCGAAAAAACCGCTACCGAATGGCAAACTGAACTTTTGCGGCCCGATCGACTTCAAATCGGTGCCTTTCAGGGCGATCGGATGGTCGGCTACCTAAAATTCAAGCAGCCTTATCCTGATCATGTTGGTTTCCGTCACGTCGCTGATTTTGGAGTTATGATTTTGAAAGAGTTCTGGCAGCAGGGCCTTACCCGAATCATGATGAATGAAATGGAGCTTTATGCGCGGTCCATCGGCGTTCAAAGGATTGAGGCCAGGGTTCGCGACGGCAATGGGCGAGCCATGAAGCTTTTTGAATCTTTAGGATTTAAAAACGAAGGGACTCGGAAGGGTGCGGCCAGAATCTCCGGTCAGATGGTTGATGAGTTTTATATCGGAAAAATTCTTGCCGAGTCTGTCAAAAATTAGATCTGGCTTCACTGGTAACGTCCAAACGGGTGGCTTTCCTTACGTGTTCTTCGATGCATTTAGTTAAAATTTTGATAAAGTGTTATTTCTAGCGTAAATAACAGTGCAAAAATAAACGCGCCCTCCACTTCAAATTCAGCTTCACTAGAAATAGCTTTTTGTAGCTTTAGCTTGTCAAAGACTGGCTTGAATGGTCTACTTTTCATAAATAGTTTTCCCATTTTTGGAGGATTTTTGTGAACGAGTCCGAGCGTTGGCTTTCGGTTGAAGAAATTGGTGCGCACCTAGGCGTCTCTAAGGAGACTGTCTACCGATGGCTAGAAAAAAAGAAAATCCCTGCTCGTCGAGTCGGAAGACTTTGGAAGTTTAAAGCCAGTGAAGTTGATCAGTGGGTCTCGGACGGTGGCGCTGAAGAAAACTCAGCCCATAATGAACGAGGCAAAAACGCTCAACGAGATCCAATATGAAATATCTTTTTACTACTATTGAGAGGAACCCTAAATGAAGACAGTCCGAGACGCTGTATCGCTACAACCAAATGCACTTGAAGTTCGACTTAGTGATCAAATTGAACAATTGGATCAACTCATTCATAGCGAGGGGGATGGAACTGCCTTCTTTGAAAAAACTTTTATTACTCAAGGGATGAAAGACCTAGTTGATGAGGGTATTTCTCGTCTTTCAGGCCAGTCATCCCAAGCTTTGTTTCACTTAAAACAAGCAATGGGAGGCGGTAAAACCCACTTATTGGTGGGTTTTGGACTGCTTGCTAAAAATAAAAATCTTAGGCCAAAGTATTTAGCCCATCACCCACATGCGAATACTTTTGAAACTGCAAAAGTCGCGGCTTTTAATGGGCGGAACTACCCTCCATGTTATTTTTGGGGTGAAATCGCCAATCAGTTGGGCAAGGGAAAATTATTTGAAAAATATTGGAGTAGCGGCCCCGATGCTCCAGATGAAAAAGCATGGATTGAACTATTTGATGGTTCTGATCCAATTCTAATTCTTTTGGATGAAATGCCTCCATACTTTCATCACTACAACACAAAATCAGTTGGGCAAGGCACTGTTGCAGATATTGCAACAAGTGCCTTAGCGAATCTCTTTTCAGCAGCTGGTAAGAAAAAAAATGTGTGTGTAGTCGTTTCAGATTTAGAAGCGTCTTATGACACTGGATCGAATCTCATTAATAAGGCTTTAAAATATGCGACAAACGAACTTAATCGCGGTGTTAAGACCATAACGCCTGTCGATCTGTCAACTAACGAAGTGTATGACATTTTAAAGAAAAGGCTTTTTACAAAACTACCCAGTCAAGAAGACATACAAGAAATTGCGGACAATTTCGCAAAAAGACTATCCGAAGCGTCAAAATCAAAAACTGCGAGTAGAGGGGCTGAGGCTCTTGCTGATGAGATTTATTCAACATATCCGTTTCATCCAAGGCTAAAAAACGTAATTGCTCTCTTTGAAAAAAATGAAAACTTCAAGCAGACGCGCGGCTTGATTGAGTTAGTTTCTAGATTACTTCGTTCGGTTTGGAATAGGCCAAATAACGATGTCTATCTAATTGGTTCCCAGCATTTTGATCTATCGGATTCTTTGGTGAGAGACAAATTAACCGAAATTTCTGGAATGAGAGATGTGATTGCTCGCGATCTCTGGGATGTGCAAAAAAGTGCACACGCACAGACGATTGATATTTCCTTAGGAAAAGATTCGACAAGCCAAATCGGTACCTTGCTCTTAACGGCAAGTCTTTCGACTGCGGTAAATGCTGTTAAGGGTCTTACAAAAGAAGAGATGATTGAATGCCTTGTCACTCCAAATAGGAACCCTTCTGAGTTCTTGAGTGCTTTTGAAGAGCTGGAAAAAACGGCTTGGTATTTACATCATACTCAAGACGAAAGATTTTATTTTGATAGGCAAGAAAATCTCACAAAGCTTCTTCAGAGTTTGGCGAATGATGCCCCTGAAAATCAAGTAGATGATTTAATTAGAAAACGCCTTACAGAAATGTTTCATCCATCTCGTAAGACGGTCTATGATGAAGTGTTAGCCCTTCCACGCCTTGATGAAGTAACTGAGAAGGTGCGAAGAAACCGCATTCTTTTAATTGTCAGTCCTGACTCAAGGGTTCCGCCAGAAGAAGTTAAGCGTTTTTTTGAGGGCATCTCTCAAAAAAACAATATGTGTGTATTGTCTGGTGATAAAACGCTCATGGGCAGCGTTGAAAAATCAGCGAGACAATTTTTCGCTGCACATAAAGCAGACCATAGAATTCCTAGCGGTCATCCTCAAAGAGATGAGCTTGAACGAAAGAAGTCATCATATGATCTTGAGTTTACTTCCACTGCATTAAATCTCTTCGACAAAGTTTTTTTTCCTCGGCAACGCTCTGGAAAAGAACCTGAATTGACTCATAAGTCTCTCGATATGACGAGAGACACTCGACAGCCGTTCAACGGCGAGGAACAAATTCAAAAAACACTAACGTCTGATCCAATTAAATTGATTTTGGATATTGATAAAGAGTTTGATGCAATTCTTGATAAGGCACAGGACTTGCTTTGGCCAGAGGGTCTTGATGACGTTCGATGGTCTGATGCTGAAGATCGTTACCGAGAGCAATCCGGCATGTATTGGCTCCCGCCCAAAGGACTAGAAACTTTAAGGACGAAAGCAATTGCTCAGGCTCGCTGGGAGGATCTGGGTAATGGCTACGTGACGAAAAAGCCGAAAAAGAAAAAGACTTCCATTCAAGTCGTCCCTGAGGGCGATCAGTCCGAAGATGGGACGGTTAGGATAAAAGTGAATCCCGTAAACGCTGGCCAAAATCCTACAATTTATTATGAAGAAGAAGGAAGTGTTTCGACTAATAGCAAAAAACTCAAAGAATTTGCATTGACCACCAAAGCCGTCAAAGTCCAGTTTTTGGCTGTCGATCCAACCCAACAATACGAAACAGGAGAGCCTGTAAGTTGGCAGAACTCATTAAAATTGAGAAGCAACATGACAGACTCTGCCGGAAAGCGAGTCGTTGAATTGGTTGTGACGCCCAAAGGTAATATAAAATACTCGCTTGATGGAACTGAACCCAGGAATGGCACAAAATATGAAAGACCAATTGAAATTAGCGATTCGGCAGTCACCATTTTGGTATTTGCTGAGGCTGTTGGTGTGGAGACAAAACATCAATTCGCGTTTCCAGCAAAAGGTAGAACGGGTTTAGTGATAGATGACATTAAATCTGCCAAGCTTCAGTCCAAAATAGGTCAGAAGAAGATTGATTCAACCCCGAAAACATTTGCGGCGTTAAAAGGAGCAAAAGAGAAATCAATCATATTTGAAGGAGTCACTATCAACATTGGGCAAGGCAATAAAAGCGGCACCCTTATGTTGGGCGAGATCCCTGTTGATGGTGAATTTCTAGAAATTATTCTTACAAAACTCCAAGAAAAGTTTCCACCCGAGGCACCAGTAACTATGAATTTCAAGAAGGCAAAATTTAATTCTGGGCACGATCTTAAGGATTTTGCTCAGAAAATAGGCGTTGAGCTTCTTGAGGGAGAGATAGAGCAATGAGTGAAAATAAAAACCAATATATTGATTTCGGAGCACCGAGTGCGTTTGGAGCACATCTTTTTCGAGTGGAAATACCCACTGGAAAGGCTGAAGACGTAGTTATTATTGAAGACTATGGTTATCAGGGGTCTGAAAATGGAATACCAAAAGAAGAAGAACGCACTATATTGAAACACGAAATATGGTCGGCAATTTCTGATGTTGCCAAGCGAGAGTTCAATGATCGCCTCAAAACTGCAAAACTTTCAATCGGACGGTGGCACGTTGGCGATAATTTGCTAGATCGCCTCTTAGGAAAGGAACTTTGCGTTCTAGCATGGGCTGCGGAAACTGCGACTCAAGATGTCTTGCCAATTATCTGCAATAAGTGGGCGGCACTTAGACCTGAAGAGCGCTGGTGGCTATTTTCTATGACGGTGGCCGAGGCCGGACTGCCTGAGGATGCTGGGCGCGGTTGGCGGAAAGCGCTTTTTTGTGCGCTTTCAGACGGTAATAACAAGGTAGTACCTAAGCGTAGAAGAAGACCCGCCGAAACAGACGTGTACGTTCTTCCATTATTTAATTTGGAGAATCGGAATGAGTAAACCGATTACTCCTTTTGACATGAAGGACGCGCCGTCATTAATTGAACGGATTCTTCCAGTTCAAAAGCTATCGGTAGATTCTTTCAGGGAACAAGAGGCAAGACAAAGCAAAACACTGACGACCCTAGGGAGTTATTGGAAAGGTCGAAAACCGCTGATCCTAAACAAAGCATGTATTCTTGGTGCGCTTTTGCCTGCGACCTCGGACACACAAAAGGATTTAAAAATATTCGAACTCCTAATGGGAATGGACGATTTGTCGCTAAAGCGACGGCTTGGCCTCAATCCCGAAGATCCTTTACCTCAAACTAATTATCGAGAATTGGCCAAAGAAGCCGCCCGTCCTGAGGATTTAGGAGAAAGTTTGCATGAGCACGTTTGGCCTGAGGTTAACTCACATCTTGGCACCAACGCTAAATCGATTTCCGAACTAGTCGAACAGCTCGGAATTTTACGTTTTGGGCATCGTCCACGCGTTGCAGATACCTTTTGCGGCTCCGGTCAAATTCCATTTGAGGCTTCGCGACTTGGTTGCGATGTCTACGCTTCGGATCTCAATCCTATCGCCTGTATGCTCACATGGGGTGCATTCAATATTGTGGGTGCACCAAAAGCATCCCAAAAAAGCTTGGCTGCCGAGCAAGAGGCATTATTCGAGGAGGTTGTTAAGCGAATTGATCAACTTGGCGTAGAAACGGATAACAAAGGATGGCGTGGTAAGGCTTATTTGTATTGCGCTGAAACGACTTGTCCGCAATCTGGATGGAATGTACCATTGTTACCTTCGCTTTTGATTAGCAAAGGCCATGGAGTAGTGGCGACGTTGGTACCTGTACCATCAAAGAAAACCTATAAAGTTGAGATAAAATATAATGCAAGTGAGGGAGAGCTTTCTGCATCAGATAACGGAACTGTAAGGTCAGAAGGTAGAGATTCTTATCTCGTTCATTCAGTAAATGGCGTTACATATAAAACTAAAATATCTACGCTTAGAGGCGATCATGATCGCCCAGACGGAACGAGTGCGAATGGATTACGACTTTGGGAATCATCGGATTTTTCACCGAGGCCCGACGATATTTTTCGTGAGCGACTGTATTCAATTTTGTGGGTTAAAAAAACTGAATCTGGATCTTTAGAGCATGAGTTTAGGTCTGTTTCCGATGACGACTTGGCTCGTGAAAAGAAGGTTGTCGAATTCTTGAGTAAACATTTTTTGGATTGGCAGAAACAGGGTTTCATACCTGAGATGAAAATTGAAGTGGGAATGAAAACTGATGAACCAATTAGGACACGAGGCTGGACTTACTGGCACCACCTTTTTAATCCACGACAACTTTTATTGTGCGGGCTTATTAATCAATTATCGTCAGCACCATTAAAGTTTGGATTGTTTCAAGTTTTAAACAATAACTGCAAGCTAAGTCGGTGGAATGCAAGAAGTGGCGTTG
>CAIMWN010000169.1 GCA_903845155.1 Oligoflexia bacterium | reverse complement strand
GTTTACAAGCCCGAGTTCTGAGAAGGTTCTGTTTTCTGCATGGTCTGCCCTCCATCAAATTTCATACCCTGAGAGCGTGTTTTGCGACCCAAATGCTACGCTGCGGTGTCGAAGCTGCAAAGGTAATGAAGGTCTGTGGATGGAAGGAATTAAAGACCATGCAAATCTATATCAGGCTTGCTGGGATAGAAGTACAAGGAGTTACGGAAAGCATAAAGCTCTTTCCCGACGGACTCGAAAAGTTAGAAACGCGCGAGGGGTTGGCTCAGGCCAGCCCCTTTTTTATGAGCTAGAAAAGTGTGTCGAACCCAAGGAGACATCACAGGATGTCACTTGATTTTGACGTTTTACTGGCACATACTTGGTTAACTGTTGAAAGTTTCAGCAGAAAACTGCAATTGTGCAGTCTCCGCCATTTAAAAACTGATAAATCAGCGTCGAATCGCAAAAAATAAAAAAATCCAAAAAACATTAATTACTTCTGAACAGGAGTTCAGAAGGGGTTCGAAATGTCAGGCTTTTTAGCCTGTTGCGAGTCAGGAAGACGAGCAAAATTAAGAACCCAATCATTGAAAAGTGCCAAGCAGTCCTCTCTCGAATATTTCAAGGCATTTCATGAAATGCCCCTAGTTTGCTTCCTTTTGCTTCTTCGGATGCTTCTTGACAAAGTATATACAATAGCATACGATTGAGATAGATGAAGTTTGAATGGAATTCAGACAAAAACGTAATTAACCACAAGAAGCACTCCATTTGGTTTGAGGAGGCGCAGACCACGTGGGCCGATACTCAGGCGGTGGAATTTTTTGATCCTGAAAACAGCGATCAAGAAGACCGATTCTTAAGAATTGGTCATTCCTCAAATTCAAGGTTGTTGCTCGTGGTTTTTTGCGAACGGGATTCCGGCGGAACCATTCGAATCATCAGTGCCCGCAAGGCAACTGAAAAGGAGAGAAGGCAATATGAAGAAGGAATATGATTTAAAGAAGTTAAAGCGTAGACCCGGAAAAGTTAAATCAGACGTGGATGCTGCCAAGGTGCCTATTAGCATCCGTTTAGATGGCGGCGTATTGTCTACCCTCAAAACTGAGGCGGAGCGCTTAGGCATCCCCTATCAGACGCTGATTGGTAGTTTGCTCCATCGTTATTCTAATGGTGAGTTAGTGGATAGAAAAACTGCTGCTGATCTAGTTTCGTTAAAATCAGCCTAAAATTTGAAATAAAAAAGCGGGGCACTTGAGTAAAATCAGGTGCCCGCTTTTTCTTTATATTTTGATCAAAGAGTTAGACTAAAAATTTAAATCTGATAACTGGCACGTTAAATGCTTATCAATCAGTAGTACCGAACTGGATCGTGGGTCTCTTCCCACGACAACTTGACCTCGGCAAAATGAGTTTAATGATGCTACTAGAAGCGAGATTTTTATGGAACTATTAAAAAAAAATATTAAGCTACCCGCGCCACTTGATCCTGGTGGAAAGACTGTGTATCAGGCACTGCAAACTCGCAAAACGATACGCACACTCAGCACGAAGGAATTGGAGCCCCAACAAATTTCGAATATACTTTGGGCTGCCAAAGGCGTGAATAGAGATCAAGGCGCATTTGGTATGCCAGGAATGACAGCCGCTTCTGCAAGTAATTCCCAGGAGGTTGATGTTTTCGTTGCTCTATCTTCGGGGTGTTATTTTTATGAGCCCACGGAACATGCTCTTCACCTTGTGTCTGAAGGCGATCATCGGAGTTTAGCGTTGACCCAAGGTCAGAAGTTGGATGTTCCCTTAGCGCCACTTCATTTGATTTTTGTTGCGGATATCGATAAACTTCAACACACAAAAGGTTTCGATGAACCCCGCCTTCATCAATCAGAAGGACAAAAGTCTTACTACTTTGTGGATACAGGATTGATTGCCGGAAATGTGTATCTTTACGCAGCCTCGGTTGGACTCGGTGCTTGGTTTCATAATTGCCATCAATCTCTTCACGAAACCCTCAACCTAAAATCCAATCAGCGAGTTTTGTTTGCGCAATCTGTTGGAAATCCAATAGAGTAACAAAAAAATAAACTAGCTTAGTTCTTTCTTATGGTGAATTTGCTAATACCACTGAATGCGGCACCAAAAAACTCGATCGTTTTCTTCTTTCATCCCTGCGAAGTGAGAATCGCTTTCAGGCATTCCAGAAACGTGTTTCCAAACCCAATAAGATTTTGAATCAGACATCACGTCCACGTCCGCGATGGTGGAAATTTTGAACGACGAAATGCATCCATAATTCCGAATCATTTGCATCGTAACGGGCACGGTTTTCAATGTGGGCTGATCAATGAGTTTTTTTTGTAAGAGTTCACTCGTCACATAAAGTCGATCTGAAAACTCGGGCGACTCAAGGGCGAGCGGAGAGACGCTGACAACATTCATTGAATACAGTCTTGCTTCTTGCCAGCCTGTAAATGTAAGATGTCCAACAAGGGTGCCAAATAGAAAAGCGAGAGCAATTTTCTTGGCTAGTGGCCTATATTGATTGCTCAGGGCATGGTTATAAATGGATGCGGCGATTCCAATATAAGCGGTAGCGTAGATGCTTATCCATAGAATTTTCAAAACTCCGTTTGTAAGGAAGTCAGTCACTACTCCTAAGAGAAGCAACATGAGTAGGATTGGAGCTATTTCTTTGATAGAATATTTTTTTTCATTCGAGACTGGTGGTTGATTCATGCCTAATGCAATATTACATGGCGTTAAGATAGAAGTGAAATCACGAAAAAAAGCCATTGCTTTGACGTAATCTATGGCATTCAAGTGACCGGCTTACTTATTTGATATTCATTGAGTTTTGCCGCTGTATTGCATAGAATTATTCCAAAGGGGATACCATGATTAGTTTCGAACTTTCTGATGACCAAAAACAACTCCAAGAACTCGCTCGCAAGTTTGCCAAGGAAGAAATGATTCCAAAGGCTGAGCACCATGATCATACTGGTGAGTTCCCTTTTGAGGTGACGAAAAAAGCGTGGGAATTAGGTCTCATGAATACCCATATTTCTGTTGAGCATGGTGGTCTAGGCCTAGGTGTTCTCGATGGAATTATTATTACTGAAGAGTTGGCTTATGGCTGTACCGGTATTGCCACTGCAATGGAAGGCAATGCTCTCGCTTCAGCACCAGTGATGGTTGCCGGGAATGATGAGCAAAAGAAAAAGTTTTTAGGAATGCTTACTAGTGAGCCAAAATATGCTGCATATTGTGTAACTGAACCAGGCGCAGGTTCTGACGTGGCGGGTATCACTACCACGGCTAAAAAAGTCGGTGACGATTACATTATCAACGGCGCCAAAATGTGGATCACGAACGCAAGCGTGGCGAGCTGGTATTTTGTATTGGCTTACACTGATCAAACCCAGAAGCACAAAGGCATGTCGGGGTTTCTGGTGCCACGTGAAACTCCGGGCATCACGGTCGGCAGAAAAGAAGATAACTTAGGCCAACGTGCCAGTGACACGCGTGGAATTACTTTTGAAGACGTGAAAGTACCCGCGAAATACAGACTAGGCAATGAAGGCGATGGTTTCAAGATTGCAATGAGTGCATTCGATCACACGCGACCTGTAGTTGCTGCCGGTGCGGTGGGGCTTGCCAGACGTGCGATGGACGAGTCTATTGCTTATGCAAACACCCGCAAAACTTTTGGTAAACCGATTGCTTCTTATCAATCTATTAGTTTCATGATAGCCGATATGGCGATGAACATTGAAGCCGCAAGAAATTTAGTGTGGCGTGCAGGTTGGGAAATCGACCAAGGTCGTAGAAACACTAAATATGCAGCTTTTGCCAAAGCATTCGCAGCAGACATGGCCATGCAAGTGACCACCAACGCTGTTCAGGTTTTCGGTGGCTATGGTTATTCAAAAGAATACCCAGTTGAAAAGCTCATGCGGGATGCAAAGATTTATCAAATTTATGAAGGCACTTCTCAGATTCAACGTTTAATCATCGCAAAAGAACTTTTCGACCGCTAAAAGGTGGCCCACCTTTTGGTTTAGCCACGCGTTACATCAGTTGTTCCAAAAGCTCATTTTTTGTTCGGGAGCTTCTATCCAGTAGAACATTTATTTCCTTCATCCTTAAGCATTTCTTTATTAGTTTTTCTGCTTCGGATGGAAAGGGTTGATTTAGCCATTCAAGCCAAGGACTAAAGAAGTGTGGATCCGGAATATTGATCTCGAGGCCAGCATCTGTAAAATAAATAGGAAATGGTAGATGAGCTTTACCCGAGATGCCCGTGATGGTGCTAAATTCGTACTCGTCGACTCGATCGCAGATCATGCCTCTGACTGGATTCCGATAAATGTATTTTAGGACATGACCGTAATACCTCGTGGATGTAATAATAGACCAAAAGTAAGGGCCTCCAAACACATGGCCGGATCTATTGGAATGAAGATTAATCGCTTTGGTTACATTGCTCATGAAGGCATTCATGATTTTCCCGAGATCTTCCTTGGGAGTCGTAATAAGCAAATGGAAGTGATTCGGCATTAAAACAAAGGCGTGAATCCTAATTTCGTACAGAACGGAAAGAAGCAGTAATTCGCTGGTCATAATTTTCCACACTTCATAGGTGGGAAGACTGAAAAGTTCTTTGTTATTTGCTCTTGCTGTCACATGGTATGGAAACTGTGTTGATCGAATTAATCTTTTTCTTGGCATGAAATAATATTAAGCAAATGACGTGCCGCTAAACCAAAAGGTGGGCCCGACCTTTTATTCTTGAATGCTTTTCTGGATCTTGGCGAGCAACAGAAATCCAGGAATTGTAATCAATGCACAGAAAATAAAGTACGAGGACCACCCCAATTTCTCAACCAGGTATCCTGAAGGGCTGGAGAGAACGGTGCTAGAGAGAGCCATGAGGCTAGTCAATAGCGCATATTGAGTGGCACTGAATTTTTTGTTCGTGATGTTGGATAAAAATGCACTGAATGCGGCAGCACCGCAGCCGATAAAGAAATTTTCCGACAAGATCACAATGGAAAGACTCTTCACATCATGTGGGATATTTGCAAGCCATGCAAAACTCATTACCGCAATTGCCTGTCCCACGCCAAAAAACCAAAGTGATTTTTTCACTCCTAGTTTTAACATAAGTGGGCCACCCAAAAAACCACCCGCAAGTACTGCAAAAAAACCAACACCTTTGGCGACCAGCGCGTATTCCGTTTTGGTGTAACCAATGGACAGAATAAAGGGGGTGCTCATGGCACCCGCGAGATTGTCGCCGAACTTGTAAAAGACGATAAATAGTAAAAGCCAAATTGCTTGAGCTCGTTTGAAGAAATCTAAGAACGGGTCGATCACCGCTTCCTTGAGTGTCTTAGGAGCAAGAGTCGACTTTGCTTCGGGCGCAATGAGTGAGGCAAGGACTCCGATTGAGATGAATGTTGCCATTAAAGCGTAGACGCTCGACCAAGCCCAATGAAATTGATCCACGATGTAGAGTGCCAAGGCGCCCGCCATCAACATGCCAATTCGATATCCGGTAATATAGCTAGAAGTGGCCATTCCTTGAATTTTTCCACTCAAACTTTCAGTCCTATACCCATCAATCACAATATCCTGACTCGAGCTCATAAAGGAGACAAGTACCGAAAATAAGGCTATTTTGAAGGGGTTTGCACTCGGATCTGAGAATCCAAGCGCCACTAATGCGGCGGCAAGCAAGATCTGAATCACCACCATCCATCCTCTGCGATGAGTGAGAAATGGAAATGAAAATCTGTCCATCAGTGGAGCCCAAATAAATTTAAAATTGTAGGGGGTTCGAACCAGTGCAAATAGTCCAATTACTTTCAAATCAACATGCTGATCCGTCATCCATGCTTGTAAAGTGGATCCGGTGAGCAGGTAGGGTAGCCCTGAGGAGATCCCGAGTAAAAAATGCACGAGCCAAATTCTCATTTGGCGCTCTTTTCAGTTTTCTTTAGATTTCGTTGCTTAGAAAAAAAATCCTTCAAGATCTGGGAGCAATCTGTCTCAGGTTCATAAATGGCTTCAAATTGATGGTTAAGTTTTACATCTTGGTGCACATGATATCCAAGACAGATGGCACCTCCCTTTTCGTCCTTTGCACCGTACACGACCCGCTTCAACCTAGCTTGCTGGCAAGCGCTTAAACACATCGGGCAGGGCTCGAGTGTCACATAGAGTTCACAGTTAATCAGGCGCCATGATGAAAGTGCTTTCGCCGCTTCACGGATGGCAGTCATTTCTGCATGACCGGTTGGATCTTGCATTTCTTCGCGTGTATTTGAACCGTAAGCGATCACGATGCCATCTTTTACAATGATAGCCCCCACTGGAACTTCATCTCGAGTGAGCGCGTCCGTTGCGTGTTTCAGTGCTTCAAGCAGGAATTTTTTTGAACTCATGCGTGACCACTTTCTTTTTCACAAAACGACTTGAAATTACCTTTAATTTTCTTCTTCGAGTCCGGTCCATCTTTAGAAATTTCATACCGATCCCTTTAGGGTGGGTGACGGTACTTGCGGCATTCCACACCACTAGGCCTGCGATATCGAGTTTGTGACCATGAGATTCAATTCTGATTGTAATTTTCTCAAAGGGCTCAAAATCAAGATGGGTCTTAATGAAGCAGCCCTTTAAATTGATGTCGAGTATGGCACCAGTAGAAACTCCAGAAGGCGAATTGAGATGCATGATGTCGGTTTGTATATGATTCATTCCCGCGATTCCACTTTCCCACCAACGAATTTTCGGAAACAAATAGGGAACTTGTAATTCTTTTCGCACAGCCAAGTAAACGTAGATTTGAATCAGAAAAGTTAAACCAAAGGCAATTCCCTTTTGATCTGATTTGCTATAGTTCAACAAATTTAAAGCATTGAGGTAAGTATTAAAGACTTGGGCAGCCGAAAGACTATACCAAGACCATTTTTGCATACGACGTAATCCTATCCCGGTCACGATCCATGCAAACGAAGTGAGATAGAATAAGGGAGACAATACTAATGATAAAATACCCCTTGAGTCGAGATCAAAAATAAACGAAGCAAAAACCAAATAAGGTAAGGGAAAGCAAACCATGATAATGGTTAAAAACCATAAATAGCGGGAACATTGGTTACTTTTCAAGGGTTGCCTCTCATCTCTCTATTTTGCGCGATATTCTCTATTCTTTCGAGAGTCGGTTTTTTGACGTTGTGACTCAGGTCATTGAGGCTAAGTAATTGACAGTTCACTACTATCTCGCGACAATATAAAAGTGAAAACTCAGATCATGTTGTATTTGATATTAGGAAGCGTGATCTCGCTTTCTTTTTTCAGACCCTCTCCTCATGCCAGTCCTTCCAAAAACATTAATGGCGATCGGGCATCGTATGAAGCGGTGACTGGTGAAAGTGCTGATGAGGACCGCACTGTTTGGGACAGCTTTTATAAGAACAAAAGTCACATCTATGGAAAAGAGGCGATTGCTTACCTCCAAGAAAATATTGATCTGATACCGAAAGGTCGAGCATTCGTGCCTGCGATGGGGGAAGGTAGAAATGCCATCTATCTTGCAAAGAAAGGCTTTAATGTCGATGGTAATGATATTTCAGATGTGGCCGTGGACAAAGCGCTCGCTGAGGCCAAACTTCAGCACGTAACGATTAAGGCGAACATCGTTGACCTAAAGTTATATTCATATCCAGAAAATTATTATGACTTTATTTTAATGTCGTTATTCTACGACAAAGAACTTCTTCCTCATCTTAAAAAAGCTTTAAAAAAAGGTGCCTATATTATGTTTTATGCAAAAGTCGAGCTCAAGGGAGTTCGGGATAATTCGCCGAGTGATTTTGCCGTAAAAGCGGGTGAACTAAAAGAGGCGGTCAAAGAATATCAAATCATTAAGCCTTACCAGGAATTCGTAGATCATGGAATTAGAGTGGCAACCATTTTGGCCAAAAAACCATGAATCAAAAAGGTGTAGTGAGTGAGGTTTTCCCCCGGTTTTGTAATGTAATTCTAGATACCGAGTCGGACAAGTCCGATCCAAAAAAGTTACTTTGTACTTATCGACGCGCCCAAATATTAGTGAGAGATCCTGAATGGCTAGAGCGCTCTCCAGTGGCCCCGGGAGATATAGTTCAAGTGCAAGTCCTTGGAAGCAAAGACGGGGTAATTGAAGAACTCCTTCCACGCAGGAATGCAATTCAAAGAAAAGCTCCGGGCAAAGAAGGAAAGGTATTGCATACGATTGCCACTAACATTGATTTTGTGGTGGTCGTGACTTCACTCCATGATCCCGATTTTTCACCTGGGTTGGTCGACCGTTTTTTGATTGCCGCGCAAAAGGCCCAAATCATTCCATTGATTGTGATTAATAAAACGGATTTAAAAAAAACTGCGGAAGACCGCCCGTGGAAATTGTACGAGGACTTAGGATTTCAGTGTTTTCCGATTTCCACACATAAAAATGAAGGCATCGGTCGACTCGAAGCCGTGTTGAGCGGGAAGACGGCAGTTTTTTGCGGGCATTCTGGTGTAGGGAAAACTTCATTGCTTCGCACCTTGTTTGGCGAAGTCTTCGGGAAAATCGGAGATGTAAATAAAGTGACCCGCAAAGGCAAACACACCACTACGGTATCTACTCTTTTACAGGCCAAAAATCGAACTCGATTTATCGATACTCCTGGAATTAAAGAGTTTGGGTTATTCAAAATTGATCCAAAAGAATTAATTGAATTCTTCCCCGAGATCCATGAGCTACAGCTGAAGAGAGAGCCTTTTCAGGGACTTCCCCGCTATGACAGTTACATGAGAATAAAGGCGGCACTTGAAGACGAGGGACGCTAATAAGTCTGTGATGCCACCTGTTTTCACCTCGATAGAGTGTGGATGAACAGGTTGTCGTCATGAGGTGGTCTCAAGTGGACAAAAGCTATAATTATTTGTAATTATTGAACAAAATATAAACAAACGTCTGACCTTAAATACAGCTTAACTTCCGCCATTTTCTTGCCGATAGGTCATACATGAATCTGGTTCACCTAGGCATATTATTTCGGAGATTAGGATCGGCAGCAATCGATTTGACCATTGAGGTTACCGGTGGCCTCCTCGGGTCGTACTTTGGTGCAATGGTTGCAGCACTCGTGATGGCAATGCGAAATGAATCGTCTGATCAAATGCAAATCTCTATTTGGAATGGTTTTGGCTTTGGTTTTGTTTTTTGGACGCTCGCTATTTCATTTTTGAATCGGGTATTAATCCAAGGACTTTCTCGTTCATCTATTGGTAAAAAAGTTTTTAAATTAGAATTGATCTCGACTCGAAAGCCGCTCACATGGAACACAATGATGAAGCGTTGGATTCTAAGTATTGTTTCAATGGCGGTAGGTGGAATAGGGTATGCGGTAATGTTTTTCAATCGTGAAGGACATGCCTTTCACGATATAATCGCCATGACTGATGTAGTGCCCATGTTTGAGTCGTCCCATACATTTAGTATGGAACACCGGGATGAATCAGAGTTTCATCCTTCCACTACATTGATGCCTTCTCTGGCAAATGAACTTTCCTCAAGAATTTTTGTGATGGCAAATACGCACGCTGAGCGGCCAATGGCGACTATCATCAAGCTTCCAGCAATACAGCGAGAATCCTTTGAATCCTCAGTTGTTCAACCCACTTTAGCTGAAGTGATTGAACTTAAACCCAAGCAAAACATCGTTGCAAATGAAATTCAAGTGACGTCGGAAGAAGCGGAAGAGAAAAAAGTAGCTTAGGTCGAATTTTACTCGAAAGTATTCAATCGAGCACTTAGTTTCCCGTTACGATCATGCACATTTTTCCGTATACTCCAAGAAAGCTATTGTAGTAGCGATCAGCGGTATTGATTACCGTAATAGCCCCATTTTTCATAGCGGCT
>CAIMWN010000168.1 GCA_903845155.1 Oligoflexia bacterium | reverse complement strand
TCTGTTTATGCCACTTTTATTTCTCTGATTGAAAGAGCAAAAGAGGGAGAGTTCAATTCAATGGAAGAATCTCAAATTCTTCCGATTTTTAGTCAAATTCTCAATACTGTGGTTTATTCGGGCGGTGGCGGTGAGTCTGGATTCCCTTGTTTTATAGGGATTTTTAATCTGAAGACGAACTTGCTTCATTTTGTAAATCATTCTCATCCTTCGCCCCTTTTCTGGGACCGGCAGAAAAGCAAATGGTTATCAGTTCGTTCCGAACCAGGCATGTATATTGGAGTAAAAGAATTGGAAAAAGTAGTTACGGAAACGGCGAGTTTTGACGAAGGCACTAGTCTGTTATTTTATACGGATGGTGCCCTCGATCACCGAGTTGATGACCTGAAGCAATTAAATAAAAAACATCTATTTGAGTATTTTGGAAAGCTGATGCTTGAAAGGAGGGAAGGCCAATCCTTGGTGCAAGAGATCATGCAATACACGCTTCAATTTTTTGGTGATAAAAATGAGAATCGACCCGATGATGTGACTTTTGCTCTGGTTGAGCGAAAAGATAATCATACTCGAAAAAAAACCTAGATTGAATTGGATGGGCGAGAGTCGAGCGAGCTAGGCGCAAAATTGAGCAACAGCCAAAAAGTACCGGGCGTCGTCGTTTCCTTTAATGATTACCAATCGATATTCAAAACTGTGATCAAGACAGTCGACCTTTCCCTCAATAAAATGGGGATGCATTTTAGCAGAAGTGATTTGGTACTGACTAATCTGCGTGTGTGTGTTCTTTGGGTTTGCTTTGAAAGAGGCTTCTTTAATTACCCATGCCTGAATGGGCAAAAGAAATAGTTTTTTTTCAACTTCATTCATGATTTTGCGGGTAACCCCTTGGCTAATTACTCGGTCCGTAGATTCCAAATCCACTCCGATTGCACGGACCAATCCTAACTCGCACATCACGGCCACACTTGCGCCTTCGGTATGGCTGATGCTCAGGGCTGTTCTTTCGGGTGGAATTCCTAGGGAACGCGCTTGTTCCAGCACTTCGCTCACGCAAATTCTGCTTTGGAGCCAGTTGCCTTTTCGTTTGAGGTTTTTAAACTCAGGAAGAGTGAGAAAACGACGAATGAGTTCAACTGGAAAGGAGCACGACGAAAAGTGAAGAATTTTCGACTTTAGATCAATCTCAGTATCATCGCTCATGGTTAAATTCAACGGGCGACTTGGCGCACCGATTACCATTGAAAGATGGGCTGGCCCTCGGATAAAATCCTTCCAAAACTCTAAAAGTGCGCCCGGTGATAATGCTTCGAGCGTCACTTACTTTGGGTGCTCCAAACAATACTTTCGCCGATGACCGTACCTGGGGTTTTTCTGTCCTTGCTGGGATTATCAAAAACGCGATTAATGACAATTTTAAAATCGCCCTCACTTGCTGAGGAATTGCATTTCATATTGAAAGATTTACTTTCGCCTTTGGCGAAATCAATAGTTCGCTCACCGGTGTTAAAGAAAGTGTGTTTTACCGTACCTGCGCTTTCGCCGCGGAAGCAAGAAATGTCATTTAAATAAATAATAATAAACCCTGGTGATTCATTTCTGATGGCTAGGGTAAAATCAAATTTCTTACCCTTATCTTTTAACATAGGAACAGAAATCGCCAGGAGGCCAGGCTTTACCATTTTAGTCGTTTCTGTTGAAACTGCAACGGTACGGTGAGAGCACGAGGTGCCGATGATCAAAGCGACGAGTGCGGCGATTTTAAATTTATTCATAAGGTCCTCCGAAAAGTAGGGTTATTTTAATTGCAGCTCACAAAGCTCTCGGCTTAAATTCCTAAAATCAAAGCCGAGGCGCTTCGCCACTTCAGCATAAGCAGAAAGTGTTTCAATGAAAAGTGGAACTTTCTCTCTCTTCAATTGATCATGCAGAAGAATGATAGAGCCAGCGTCTGTACTCGATAACGAAGCAATGGCGCGTGCAGGCTTCCAGTCGAAGGCTTTATCAAAGTACCTTTTTTGCCATAAAACAAGGGGTATTTTGAGTTCTTTTAAGGCGCTGTGAAGCTTGGGGGTACGAACTCCAGCGGGGGGTCGGAATCCAACACTAGGTTTGCCGATGAGATCAGCAAGCAAATTCTCTGAGTCAAGCACCCACTGGAGCATGGTCGCTCTACTTTTAAAAAAGACGCCGTAACGATGATCGAGTGAATGATTGCCAATGGCGTGTCCGCAAGAAATAAGTTCGTGAAGGAGGCCGGGGTTCTTCTTTGCCCGATCAGCAACTACAAAGAAAGTGGCAGGGATTTTAAGATGTTCGAGCGCCCTCAGTACTGGTTCGGTTGAAATAGGATCGGGTCCATCATCGAAGGTCAGATACAATGCAGGTGTTTGATTCAATGCTGAAGCTATCTTTCGAACAGCCTTCATGTGGTGACATGGCTCCATGTAATCCGGGAAAAGCTTCGATCTGGTTTTTGCAATATGAGTTCACCTAGTTTTTCTTGAATCACCCGACTGAGAAGCTCAAGAGCATTGGAATCGTTAAATTCTCCGATATTAACTTCGGGGGGGATTTTGGCATCAGGCATGCATTCTACTGAATCCAAAAATGCGAGTGGCTTAATTCCCCACTCCTTCGCCTTAGTTTCAGTAGAAATAATAAAGGATGCTGCACCATCTTTCCATTTTAAATGAGGAGGATACATGCGTTCTAAGATTGAAAGCAGTGCGGGGCTCATGATGTCAACGGTAGTGACCAAACAGGCGGGCACGAGCCCTCCTCGGATGAGATCGATTCCAAGGCTGAGTGCATGTTCACCCGTAAAGTGATGTTGGCTGACGGTGAAGGTAGGTCCAAAGATTGAAAGTTCGAGAGCCAAAAATCCAAGCGTTCCATTGTGCAAGCTGCTTTGAAATAAAATAGGTCTTGCTACACCGGTCGTGGCGAAGTTTTTTAGAAATTCTTTGGTGTTCTCAATTTCCCCATAACTTGTTCCTAGTACAAATCCGCATTCATCTAAGTGTGAAAAGTTCCGACAGGCCTCGCGGATTGATTGATAACCCATCTTCATGTTCAGGCTTGCTTTTCTAAAGCTTGGCTTTAATTTAATCTCAGTAAATGGATCAAGCTTGTGGTGGTTTGAAGTGCCCGTTCCAAGAATAGCAATTCTCATGCGCGCCCCCATTCTTGGGCGTTACTCATTACGAAAGATGCGTTATTTCCGCCAAATCCGAGAGTATTCTTGATGAGGTGGCGATAGGCGCCTTTGATCATTGAAGGGGGGTGCTTTACTTGTATGTTTGGATCTGGGGTCAGTAAACCAGTCGTATTTGGGATGAGGCAATTCTGTAAGCTTTGAACGCAAAGGACTGCTTCAATGGCCCCCGAAGCCCCCAGAGCATGACCATGAATATTTTTAGTTGAGCTAACCCAAGGGGTTTCTGTGTTCAAGGTTTTATCGGGATTGAATAATTGTTGAATGGCAATTCCTTCCGCCTGATCATTCGCTTTTGAACCAGTGCCATGGGCATGAACCCAAGAGACTTGAGAGGGATCTAATTTTGCTGTTTTAAGAGCTGCGCTCATTGCTCGGAATGAACCCTTTCCCTCGGGATGGGGTGAGGCGAGATGATACGCATCGGTACTAAAGCCATATCCTGAAAGGTAGGCGAGAGGTTGATCCGATTGTTTTTCAAAACAAAGAAAGGCAGATCCTTCCGATAAATTAATTCCGGATCGATGAAGATCAAAGGGGGTCGAAGGGGTTTCCGAAAGCAATTGCAAACTTTTAAAACCTTCTACCGTGAGTGTGCTCAACACTTCTGAGCCCCCCACTAAACAGCGCTTCACTTTTCCGGATTGAATCCAAAGTGTTGCAAGGGCGATTGCCTGAGTTGCGGCACTGCATGCTGAGGTCAGGAGTAGGGAATGACCCTTGAAATTGAGAAGTTCCCCAAGATTATTAAGGGTAAGGCCAAGGGCTTGATGACGGAAAGAATGTTGAAAGGGTTCGGCATGGTCACTGTTTTTTAGAAATGCGATGAGGCTATCTTCCCAACTCGAAATTTGCCCTGTAGTGGTGGCGAGAATGAGGCCGTCTGTATCATTGAGCGAACCCCAGTGAGCTTGCTTCATTGCTTGCTTTGAAGCCGCATAAGCAAAAAGCACAGCCGGAGAGTGGGACGCTGCTTCGGGGTGGAGGTCCTTGAGTCCTCGCACAGAAGATTCAGAAACGCGACCCAAGCCTGCGGTTACACCAGACTTTTCTTCTATTACACTATTCCAAAGAATCTCGGGCCCAATTCCATTACAAGTAACTGAACCCATGCCTGAGATGGCAACGGGAAAACTCATTTCGCGTTCGCAACGGCCATCAAAATATAATCAGCAACCGTTCCAAAATTTGTAAAAATCTTCTTGCCAGCCTCGGTGTTTTCAATTTTTATCTTATAATGATGTTCAAGCGTCACGACTACTTCGAGGATATCGACTGAATCGAGCCCTAAATTATCGGAAGTAGGTGAATGCAGAGTGAGCCCGGTTTCGGCGTTGATCTTGGTCTGATCCAAGTGTTGAAGATTCACCGCATTCGTAATGAGTGGAATGAGTTCGGCAATCAACTGTTCGCGGGACTGAGAAATATTCATGAAGAAAATATACCCAAAACGGGCCATTACTGTATATTATTTTGTGTGATGAATCGAAGATTTTTTACCAATATTTGCTACCTGCTATTTCCTTTATTGATCCTCATGGGACAAATGGGCGCATCCGCAAAGGAGCTGTCCGGGCAACCTCTCACTCGTGAGGAAATAGGGAAGCAACTCAGTATTTATCAGCACCTTTCGACCCTTAAAGTCAATTTTAAGCAAATCAAAGACTTGAGTAGTATAGGAACGAAGTTAGAGTCGACGGGTAAGTTTACTTTGATTCAGGCGCAAAAAAAATTGATCTGGGAAATTGAAAAGCCGAGCCCATTGCTGGTGACCTTGTCTGAGGGGGAAATGAGAATTGAGTCGGGGCAAGGCAAAGAAAAACAAATTCAAATCTTAAAAATGAGCGATGCGGGTGAACAAGGAGCGCAAAATCTTGCTGCATTAATTGCGTGGTTAAGATTAGATGCGAACGCCCTTTTTGGCCAATACACCATTCTGAAAATTGGCGAGCAAAAGTTCAGTTTTACACCGCGAGAGCCAGCGAAAAGCCCTTTTCAAAAGCTTGAAATGCAATTGGACAAGAGCGGCCATGTCCAAAAATTATTTCTATTAGAGCGTTCGAAAGACAGCATCACGATTGAATTTGGGAAGCCCCTCATTCGATGAAATTTCTGTTTTTGTTATTTTCTCTCATGATGCCTGAGGTATCCCACGCCGACGCAAAATTTGTAAATCGTTCATCGACCATATTTTTCCCCTCGTCCATGAATAAGCTCATTACAGTAAATCAAGCGTACCCACTTTTTTGGTGGAATTTTTTAGTGTTGGAAAAAACCAAAGAAAATAAAACTAAAAGTGACCAACTTTGTGTAGATCTAAAGGCTCTCCCTGAAAGCACTCTTCTTCGTGCGGAATGTAATCAGAACTTGGCCGAACTCCGGCCCCTACTCGAGGAGTGGTCACAGGATTATGTCCTCAGGTACCCGCGCCCTGCCCAGGCCTCGCTTCAAAATGCTTTAAATCAGGTCCTTGCTGAAGCGTCTCTTCCGGCGGCAAACGGCGAGATGATATCATTGATGAGAAATGATCCTTTTCAGGCGTGGAAAGAATTAAAAACTCTGGTTGAAAATCGGATACCGCTCGATTTTAAGAATCTCAAAGATTATATCGTAATCCCCATTCAATTTAACTTCCCTCCCACTCTCACTTTAAAAACCGCCGAATTTAAGTCAAAAATTGCTCCTGACTGGTATTTCGTGGGACCGCATTCATCCACCCTTCAAAATGAATCTCAAATTATGAAGGACGTCAGCATCGTGAGTCGGGTGGGTTTTTTTATCCTTTTCTTGTTTGTCCTTCTTCTTATTGTTTTAAAAAAATCGCGGCTTTTGCTTTTATTTCCGGTGGTGTTCTTGGGAATGTTAATCAGTGCCGTGCTGACGATCCTGGTTTTTGGAAGCATTCATGGGCTCACTCTTTCATTTGGCACGGGGATTGTGGGGCTCGCACTGGACTATGGCTTTCAGGCTTCACTCAATTCCAAGATGCCCTCCGTGTGGAAAACGAATTTTTGTGGTCTCTGTACCACGCTCGCGGGCCTGTTCGTCATCATGGCAAGTGAAGTTCCCTTGCTGAGACAAATGATGTTTTTTGCGGTCGTCGGCCTTTGCTCTTCATTTGTAGTCTTCTATTTGCTGATGACCAAATTTAAAACCTATTTCGAATCAAGCGCCCTCGATTGCGCACCTAAACTGAGAAATTGGAAACTTTGGACCAGTATTTCAATGATTTTGCTCTCATTCTTTGGTCTGCTTGCCCTCAAGCCCAATCTGTCCTTACAACAATTTGATTTTCAAGAACAACGCAATAAACCCATCCAAGAGTGGCTCTTTAAAACCTCAGGCCTGAAGGCACCCCTATTCAAAGTGCACGACGAAAAAGATTTGAACGTGACCGAGCAAGAAAAAAGCTGGGCTGCTACCCAAGGGATTAGTATTGAAAATTACGCTAATTATTTACCCAATCATGAAACGCAAAAAGCGAATCTAATGACATGGAGTAAAGATTGGGCAGTGATCACTCATTCATTTACGACGACACAAAATAAGTTTTTCGAACCCTATTTCAACCGCCCTTTGCCCGTGCTGCCAGAGTTACCTCGGCGCTACTTGAATCATCTTTATTCCAATCATGATTGGATCACACTGTGGATGCCCAAAACGGAAGAGCAAGAGCAAAGAATTAAAGCGACATTTCCGGGAGTAACTTCTCTGAAAGAAGTGGTTTCCCAATTTCCGGTGATGCTGGCGGCCGAATTAAACTGGATGGTTCCTCTTTCTGTTTTTTTAGCTCTTTTAATACATCTGATTTACTATCGTAAAGCGACCTTGGCAGTGATCGCGCTCATTCCCTTTTTTACTGGAGTCGGAACCTTGGTGTTTGCAAAATATCTTTTTAATCTCGAGATCAGTTTTATCACAGTGGTCGGGCTTGTGATGGTTTTTGGATTTAGTCTTGATTACGGAATCTTTGCGACTGATGCCTGTCGCGACTCACTCCATGCTGATCGGGATCTTGCTACTGTGAATGGAGTTTGGACGGGCATCCTCTTTTCCACCATCGCAACTTTAGCAGGATTTCTTCCGCTCATGTTTTGTGTTCATCCAGTGTTGAAGCAATTAGGGCAAGTGTTGTTTTTTGGAGGAGTGGGCACCTATCTCGGTTCTGTTTGGGGAATTCCGTCTTTTATGAAGCAACTGAAGGTGAGGGCATAGGATGAAATCATTACTCATAAAAGTTTTTCTGCTCATTTTGCTCTTCGTGACCTGGGCAATTGTGATTTTCCATACGGGAGTTTTTCCGAAGCCAGACGTGAGTGCCCTGGTGACACACGCGGACCAGGCGAAACAGATTAATCAATGGATAGATCGATCAAAGCTTGGAATCCACCAGTTGGTGGTTTATGGAAACCCCTATGAACGTGGTGTTTTCGAGGGGAAAGCGGCGCACGAGCTGATGTATCGGGAGGAAAAAGAACTGACTACGCAGTTGCATCGATTCTTCCCTTTACCTATTCTTTTCGATTTATTCGAACTTGCGCTCATTCGCTGGTTTTGGGGAATCGAGAAATATTTTGAACCATGGATGCTTCAAGAAATTTATGGTGTTTCTGAAAGTGCATCTCCCGAATTCAATACTTTTGCGGATCCCATGACTCGGCAAATCGCATATCATGGATTACACGAAGTAGGGCAAATGATGGTGGATCAAACCGGTGACGATATGGGTTGCACTGTAGTTGCGATTCCATCGGAGAAGCATTCGTGGATGATTGGCAGAAATTTTGACTTTGAGGGCGGACGTATTTTCGATGCCGACAAAATCATGAAATGGGTTTTTCCCGATCAAGGATATGCATATCTTTCCGTGATATGGGCGGGGATGGTTGGCGCCGTAACTGGAGTGAATGAGTATGGTCTTTATATTTCTATCAATGCAGCCGGCAGTACTGACTTCAGTCGTTACGGAACGCCCTCTACCTTGGTACTCTTAAAAGCACTTCAGTACTCAAAAACGGCGGAAGAGGCGGTTCAGCTGATTCGTAATGAAGCGATGTTTATTACTGATATATTTGTGGTATCGGATCGAATGACTGGGAAATTATTTCGAATAGAAAAATCTCCTAAAAAAACGGAAGTCATTGAGCTGAGCAGTAAATCGATAGTATCCAATCATCTCATTAGTAAGGGTTGGGAAAGCGATCGAATTAATTTATTCCGTAAAACCGAACTCACTTCAGGAATAAGGTTAGAGCGAGGCGAAGCACTTTTGAAGGAACTTCCGGCAAAAATGGATGCGAAGCAAACTGAACGTGCGGTGTTAAGTATTCTAAGAGACAAGGGCGAGGCGCACGGTCAGTCACTTCAGCCGGGTAATCGACGGGCCATTGATTCCTTAATTGCCACTCATTCAGTCATTTACAATGAAAATGAAAATTTGCTCTATGTAAGTCAGGGTCCAAGCTTGTCGGGTCAGTTTATTGGTTTTGACCTGACGCGCTCTTTCCAGCTTCGGACGCCGGTAGTGAAGGGCTCGCTTCCTCGTGATCCGGACGTAACCGATGAACTCTATGACGACGTAAAACTTGCAATTAAACAAGAATCGCAAGCGAGTGACCTCATTCGCAAGGGTAATTGCTCTGATGCGGAAACATTATTGAGCCAAGCGAAAAGTAAGTTCCAGGAGAGTTACACTTATTATTCGGCTTTGGGGGATTTAGAGAGGTGTAAAAATAATTTGGGGGAGGCGAAAACTTTTTGGAAAAAAGCCATTTCACTTTCTCCTGCATATCAGAAAGAAACCGCTGCGCTAGAAAGGAAAATACAATGCAATACTTTGCAATGTGTTCGTCACTAATGAGGAGACCATTACTCCTTTCATTTTTATTTCTTTTAGCGGCCTGTTCCAGTACTGGGTACAAGAAAGTAACTCACCCTGATCTTGAGAGGAAGACGCTCTTTCCGAATGGAGTCTATCAACACGATATTCAACTCACGATTCCCAGTCAGGCTGAACTTGCTGAAAAGGATTTTCATTTTAATGGTGTGGTGAAAATCTCTTCAGATGCGATTGTCGTGGTTGCTCTGTCCCCGTTTGGTACTACACTATTCAAAATTGCTGAAGATCGAATCACCCATAAAATTAGTGATGAGATTTATATGATGCAGATGAGGAAGTTTGAACCAAAACTCCTCGAATACTACTCCGTATTAAGAGAACTTTTGGTGTTAAGAGGGCATGAAGAGGTGAGCACGGAGCTAGTTTGGAAAGAGACTTCGCCAGAGGGTTTACCGATACGGGTGGAACTTGCCCATGACCAAATTGAAGCCGTATTTAAATTCTCGAAGTATGACAAAAATAAAATTCCCGAGGAAATCACCATTGAGGGTGAACATTTTAATGTGAAGATCAAGGTAGTGGGTTATGAAATTTAAAATTTTTTATTCGTTACTGTTGTCTTACCTGAGTATCGAAATCATAGTGAGAAGGTTGCTCTGGCGACAGTTCCCCACGCAAATTAGCCCTGGTTTGGTGTATGCAATTCTTCTATTAAATGGTTATGTGATTTACCGGCTTCTATTCCCGGCGGGGGTTTGGGTAGGGCGGACCAAAAGGGATAAAAGTTGAACCATTGCGCTGGGTATTTTTTGACCATTTCTTCCAGTCGATATGCGAATTCTTGAACATCTTGATAATTCTGTAACCACTTTTTCGATCCATTCACCATTTGGTAGTCTTTGGCAGGATAGGCGAAGAAATCGTAATTGCTATTTTTGCCTCTAAAGCCAAAAGTAAAAAGGAGTGAAGCGTTGCAACTGGTAGCAATTCTAAAAGGAGTGGTATCCATTGCAGCTAATTTGCCAAAAAAAAGCACCAATTCAAAATTACCACCCATAGGTCGATCACCCATGAGTCCAATTGGGATTCCCTGTAAAAGTGATTCTCGTATTTCCAAAATGGGTTGTTCACCTTGCTTGCCTGAAGGTTTAAGTGAAAGTAGCTTGGTTCGAAGTTCTTTAGCCTCGTACTGTACGGTAGTAAATTCATTTACATGATCCTGAAGTTGTAAGGTATTTGCAGCCAGATCCCAGCCACCGGTGTGTGCACTGAGTAGGATCACTCCCTTCTTGTCCAAAATGGGCTTAATGATATTTGCATGACCATGCGAGATGGTCTTGAAATAAAAATGAGGATGAACAGTAGAATAAAGTCGATCGAGAAGGACGAGACCAAACTGGTGAAAATGTTTCAAAATGAGTAGTTGGCGTTTTGCCCAGCCCGCGTCTGGCCGCACCACTGACCAATATTCGTTAGACGCTTTTCTTGCTTGGGGGGCAAAAATATAGAAGTAAGGAAAAATGAAGTTGAGACAAAAGTAACAAGTCTTCAATCCTGCATATTGGGCGACCATTTTTAAAAACCAATTTCCAAACCGTCCGCCGCGCATTTTTCCGCTCCAGCCACTTTTTGAACTTAGGTTTTTTTTCTTCTTCACGAAGGTTAAGGTGAGGAATGTAATCACTCCGATGCTGAGTCCGAGCGCCGCACCAAACAGAATAGACCCAAACACCCAATTCGTATGAAAATGTTTGCCGATAGCAAGCGCTCCTAAAAGTAAAAGAGGGACAAGGGGAGGAATAGAAATATTAGTGCCAATCCAGGCATAAATAAAATTGAGTCTAAAAATAAAACTCAGAAACCCGGCGACGACAGTATGTAAACCATAGAGGGGCGTACAACCAATCCATACACCTAAACCGAGCGCAATCGAGATTTCTCGCGTCGAATGGTGTGATTTAAAGAGCGACATCACCACAAAGATTGTGTTCAAAATAGAGATACGAACATTATCCCAAAGTTTATCAAAATGACTGACTCTTTCCGCTGGTGGCGGGTAATAAACATCAATTTCGACTTCGTGGATTTTGACTTTCTTCCAAAGAAGTCGAATCAATACTTCGATTTCAAAATCAAATTTTTTGGTAAAAAACTTTAGATTTTGCACGTGAAAAAGGGGATAGGCTCTAAAGCCACTTTGTGAATCAGAAACTTTTACGTCGGTTTCAAACTTTACCCAAAAGTTTGAAAAATTACGTCCAAACTTACTCACCTGTGGGACATTGGGGGCCGCAAATTTGCGATTTCCTAAAATCAAATCCCAGGGGTTGTTTTTAATGGCTTCGATGAATTTGGGAATTTCACTGACTAAGTGTTGGCCATCGCCATCCAAAGTGAGAAGATGAGTAAAACCCTTTTGAACGGCGCCGCGAATTGCGGTTTGAACGGCCACTCCCTTTCCCAAATTTTGTTCGTGCCTCATGAGGGAGAGTCGTCCCGAATTTAGTTCATTTTTAAATTCTGCAAATTGAAGTGCAGGAAAACTCCCATCGTCCACCACCATTACAGGGAAATGGGTTTGGGTTAAACAATCGCGAACCACTTTTTGGATGGTCTCGTGATTGTTATAAGTCGGAATGCAGAGGCAGGTACGAATGATCATGATGAGAGTTCTTGCTCAATTGTATTTTTCACATGGTCCCTCAATTCTGAAACCGAAGAAAATGCCTCGGGGTGCACGGGTTCAAGTGTTTTAATTTTTACTCGTTGATGAGGTATTAGGGAAGAAGAGCCCTTCGGCCATACTCGATCAGTATTTTTAAATACGAGAGGGATGACCGGTACTCGGGCCTGCATTGCCATTTGAAATGGCACAAGCGAGAAAGCTTGCGCGCCACGGAGGCCAGCTTCACAACGGGTCATCTCGGCGAAAATCAGTACCCTCTCTCCTTTGCTAAGTCTGTTTTTTACATTTTCCATAGCCAGAAGAAGTGAATCGACGTCACCTCGTTTAGAAAAAATCTGCCGAGTTAAAATCATCATGACGTTTAAAAATGGAATAAAAATAAGACTGCGCCTGGCAAGCATTCTGATGCCTTGGATGGAAGAAAGCATAATGAAAGCGTCTAAATGGGAGCGATGATTAGCGATCAAGAGCGCGCATCCCTGCTCTGGCAATTGGAGATCGAGGTCGGCATGGTACCAAGGTTGAGTCCACATGAGGAAGTGTATGCCTTTTTGAACCACCCAGTCTGCAGCACGTGCAGCAGGACGAAAGATCAAGCCTAAAAGGAAGAGTGGCACGGCCAATCCGTAAGCGAGAATAAATCCAATCCACAGGATTGAAAAAATGAAATAAAGGAGCCAAATACGGCCCATTATTGTGTTTTCTCGAGTGTTTCTCATTGACGTACATTGTAACATAGGCTTTCATTATGTTCTATTCATGAGTACAAATACACAGGGGCCAACAGAAAAATCGACCGCATTAGTGACCGGGAGTTCTTCGGGAATCGGAAGAGCCATCGCACTTCGCCTTTCTCGGGATGGATTTCACGTCTTAGTTCATTTCCATCAGAATAAAAAGGGTGCAGACGACACACTTTCTCAGGTGGAAGGCTCTGGAGGTACAGGAGAAATCGTTCAATTCAATGCAAAGGAATCGGCCTCTATTGAGGCGGCACTCACTCCGTACAAAAGTATTTCAGTTTTGGTGAATAATGCCGGTTTGCACATTGATGGTTTGGCTGGACTCATGTCTGACGACGCCTTTGATCAGGTAATGCGGACGAACGCCTATGGTCCATTTTTTCTGATGCGGCATTGTGTCCGACAAATGCTGAGACAAAAAAAGGGCAGCATTGTAAATATTTCTTCGCTCGCAGGCCAAACGGGCAACCCGGGTCAAATGAACTATTCTGCAAGTAAGGCGGCGCTGATTGCCATGACGAAAACGCTTTCCCATGAAGTGGGATCTCGCGGAATTCGGGTCAATGCAGTTGCTCCGGGACTAATCGAAACTGAAATGGTCTCCGATATTCCCGCTCCCTATCTTGAGCAAATGATTAATCGGATTCCACTGAAGCGGATGGGAACGGCCGATGAAGTTGCGGGCGTCGTTTCGTTTCTTTGTTCAAAAGATGCAAGTTATATTACAGGTCACACGCTGAGCGTAAATGGCGGCTTGTTTCCGTCATGAAAAAATATGATGTCGTGATAATCGGTTCAGGAGTTTCGTCCCTGACCTCGGCGGCCATTCTTTCAAAGAAGGGTTATTCCGTTTGTGTGCTGGAACAACACACTAAGCCCGGCGGATACATGCATTGCTTTAGTCGTTTTGGTGAACGATTCGATACAGGAGCACACTATGTAGGTGCGCTTGATCGGGGTCAACCATTTCACACTCTTCTCACTTATCTTAACGCTTATGATCCTTCCGTCTTTGTTCCTCTCGACCCAACGGGCTTTGATGTATTTAGATTTCCAGAATTTGAAATACAATTTCCAAAGGGCTATGCCCAAGTCATTAATGTGCTGACTGAGCGATTTCCAACCGAAGCTTTGGCTATTCAGTCATTTTTTTCTGAAATTCAAACTGCAGTACAATGTTTTCCCACTTATGAATTTAGCGATGAGACCATTGATCAAATTAGTGTGATGAGGGCTATTGAGACGCCACTCTCTGTGGTAGTTCAGCGACTTACAAAAAACGCTGACTTACAGGCGGTTCTTTATAGTTATTGCACACTCCATGGTGTGATTCCTTCCGATGCACCTTTCGGATTGCACGCCATTATGATGGATTCGATCATACGGGGACCATATGGATTTGCAAAAGGTGGAGATGCTTTCACCGAAACCTTAGTGAGAGCGATTCAAAAAAACGGGGGTGAAGTCCACCTCCGTAAACGAGTAAATAGAATCGAAATCGAAAACGGAAATGCCAAGGCAGTTCATGCCGCTGACGGTGGAAGATATGAGGGAAAGTGGGTCCTCAGCGGTTGCCATCCTAAACACACCTTTCAGTTAGTCGATCGCCAGGAAGTGTTTTCGCCGGCATTTAGAGAGCGGATGAAAAATATCAAGGAAACCGTAGGGATCTTTGGAATTTACGGCCTCAGTTCCCAAACGCATTCCTTTAATCCACTTAAAAATTATTATTACTTTTCAAACCAAGGGATTGAGAACGCTTTTAACTTTGGAAGTCCCAATAGCAAGCCGAGTGCGGCCTTCCTTTGTCCCGCTTCTCGGACGCTTTCGGCTGGCGCCGAAAAATTCCCCTTTAGCTTGCATGCAGCAAGTCCTATGGGTTGGTTTTCTGATTGGCGTGATTCCAGTTTTGGAAAAAGACCCGATGACTATCGACAGCAAAAGGAAGTCTTTGCAGAACAAGTATTTAAATTTGTCGGGGAATATCATCCTCATTTTAGAGAGAGTCTTTCTAAGTATGTCACTTCAAGCCCCGTGACTAATCTTCATTACAATGGCTCTGAAGAGGGCTCATCTTACGGCATTTATCATTCCATTCAGAATACCGGCGCCCGCGCACTCGGGCCAAGAACCCATGTTCCAAATTTGTTGATTACCGGGCAAAGCACGCTTTTTCCAGGAATTTTAGGTGCGGCCGTGGCAGGATTAAGAACGGCTGGACATATTGTGGGGATCAAGCCGATCTTAAAAGAACTGAAGGAAATCAAATTAGCAAATGGGTGTTAAGTCGATGAAAGTTTATGTTACTGGAATGGGAGTCATGAGTTCGCTCGGAAACGGCGTGCACTCGATGTTTCAATCCCTCCTTGAAAATAAGAGCGGGATCAAGCATTTTCCTGATTGGCAAAAATACAATGGACTTCATACCCATTTAGCGGCTCCGGTTCCGGAATATGACATTACTCAAATTCCGAGAGCCGCCCGCCGTACCATGTCGAGGATGTCCGAAATGGCGGTGCTTGCAACCTTAGAGGCACTTCACCAAGCAAAGTTAAAAATTGGTGATCATCAATATACTCCTCGCATCGCCATTTGCATGGGCTCGACGACGGGAAGTCCTGAAATGATGGAAGCTCATTTTAAGAAAATGTTTGATCGCGGTGGTCCTGAGGGCCAGCTGGGCACTACTTTTTTTAAAGTCATGAATCACACGATTGCCTCAAATGTGGCCTCTGCACTCGGCTTTTACGGCCCAGCGCTTGGAATTTCCTCCGCGTGTGCAACCTCGTCGCAAGCGATGATTCTCGGTTGGGAACTTCTTCAAACAGGGCTCTATGATATTGTAATTGCGGGTGGTGCGGACGAGCTTCACTACACCGGTGCGGCGGTTTTCGATATTGTTCAGGCAGCGTCGCGTGGATATAACGATCGACCAAATAAAGCATCCAGACCCTTCGATCAAGCCCGCGATGGGCTCGTAATTTCTGAAGGCGCAGCCGTACTCATCTTAGAGTCTGAAAAAAGTGTGCTCAATCGTGAGGCAAAAAAATTAGCCGAGTTTCGCGGTGGAATGTACATGTGTGATGGAACACACATGAGTCAGCCACAGAAATTAAGCATGGTGCAGACGATGAAAGAAGCGCTCAGCCGTGCCGAACTAACAGCTGCTGATGTAGATTATGTGAATGCGCATGCCACCGCCACCATTCAGGGAGATCAAGAAGAAGCCAAAGCAATTGCTGAACTAGTGGGAAATAATGTTCCGGTAAGTAGTCTGAAGGGTCATTTTGGCCACTCACTCGCTGCATGTGGAGCAATAGAGGCGATCGCGAGCATTAAAATGATGCATGAAAACACACTCATTTCTACGCGAAATCTTGACGAAGTTGACCCTGAATGCGCCGGAATACTTCACCTACGAGAAAATAAGAAAATGAGCATAAAGACTGTACTCAGCAACAATTTTGCATTTGGCGGGATAAACTCAAGTCTGCTACTGTCTTCAATACATGAATAACGAAAAAGTAGTAGCAAAAGTAAATGATGTTATGCGTCGCGGATTTGAAATTCCAGCAGATAAGCTCATTCCGAGCGCCACTCTTTTTGAAGACCTCGGATTAGATAGTTTGGATGCAGTCGACATGCTTGTTCACCTCGAGGAGAATATTGGCGTGAAGGTGGATGGCGAACAAATTATGAAGGTGAGAACACTTCAGGACATTTATACTCTCGTTGAGAATTTAGCCGCTGAGCCTGGTGCACACATTAAACTAGATATTTAGAGGAAGTACATGGCCCGTATTTTAAGCTATGGTTGCACCTCATCTGCTGGGCCAACCACATCACATTTTTGGGATCACCTCATACAGGGAAAAATAAATACTGATCCCAGGTGGAGCTTTCACCTCAACGACGGAGACGAAAAAAAATCCTCTCAAGAAGTTTTAACTCAACAACTTTGTCTTGCATGGGATCAAGCTAAACGTGCCTTTAATCCTGATCAAGCTTTTGGCGTAATTCTAGCAAGCACCAAAGGTTGCATTGACGATTTTATATGGAATCAAGAGCGCCCAGAAAAGACACTAGCCTTAGATTCAATTACTCCAGTTTTAGAATCATTTCTGAAAGCAGCAGAGCTTTCACCTGCAGAAAGTATTTGCGTGAGCAACGCGTGTGCCTCCTCGCATGCCGCACTTTTTCTGGGAGCTGAGTGGATCAGACAGGGCCGGGTAAAGCAGGTTCTGGTTTTGGCTTGTGACCGAGTGGGAGATTTTGTTTTGAAGGGATTTCAGTCTCTTCATGCACTCACTGAGAACATTCCCAAACCCTTCGCCGCTGCTCGAGATGGTTTGAAATTAGGCGAAGCAGCGGCAGCTATTTTATTGGGCACACCATCTCACCCTGACTTAGAATCTTACGAGCTCCGAGGTGTGGGTTTGAATACAGAAGGCTATGCAGTCACTCGTCCATCACCTTCGGGCGAAAGCCTGAAACGCGCCTTTCAACAATTGAAAAATGAAATAAAGTCAGACAGCGATTTTCCTGATTTTATTATTGCCCATGGAACTGCCACGAAACTCAATGATTCAACTGAAGATAAAATATTCACAGAATTATTTTCTAATCAATCCATTCCCGTAAGTGGAACCAAGTGGTGCATCGGGCACACTCTTGCGGCAAGTGGAGCGATGGATGTCATCGCCGCTTGTCAGGCGATTAAAACGAGACAACTTTTTTCACTGGCCTCCACCATAGAGATTGATCCTGCTTTTCATGCCCATTATCTGGACGCTTCTAAAAAATCAGATTCATCCATCAATACAATCAATCGAGTCCTGGTGTCATCGCTTGGCTTTGGCGGAATTCACGCCATGACGGAAATTGCCCGATGAAATCCCTTAAGCTAACTTATTTACAATATGATTTTAAATTTCCGGTAAAAGATGAGCCCGTTTGGAAGACTGAAGTGGATCGTTGGTATCAGCTTGATCCGTTCGCATTTGGACTTGCTCATTTCTATTCTCAATCTGAACTCAGTGGGGCTGAAAAACCAAATATGATTTTGCTCGCCAGTCCGGCTGCTTCGAATGAAACGGATTGGGCATTTGCAAGCACCGGTGCGGAGAGCCCCGGAAAGTTTGTTCACACTCTGCCTAGTGTGCGGTGTTCCCCCCTTTGTCAGGTGATGAAGTGGACAGGTCCCGTGCTTTGTTTTCAAAAAGATCCCTGCACTCAAGTGGCCGCCATTCAAGAAGCCGCCTTTATGCTGAATGATACCTATCCCAGCATTTGGGTGTTGAGCGTAAGTGGATCGAAGGAGACTTTTTCTGCACAAGGGTTTGTGATTACGAGTGATGTGTTTATATCCAAGCGCATAGAGAGTCGATTTAAGCTGATTGAAAATGTAGCTGAAACGAAATCAGAGAATTCGATACCGCTCACGGATGTAAATATGTGGAACTGGCTCTCGGGCCCCGGCCATCTAGAAAAAAATTTACGTCTGGGTAAATCCTGGACTATTGAAAGGACAACTCAAACATGAGTTCAATTTTGCAAATTACCGAAAAACCACTTCCGATCAACGATGTGAAAGATTTTATTTTTTCCCGAAAAAAATATGATTCTGTTGAAGTGGGTGCTGGGGCAAAGAAAAGAATAGAAACGTCATATCATAATCTTCAAATGCTTCTGGAAAAAAGAATT
>CAIMWN010000167.1 GCA_903845155.1 Oligoflexia bacterium | reverse complement strand
TATCAACGCCATCTTCTTCACCACCGGTGACACCGAGCTCAATCTCAATCCCGGTTTCCATCGCTTTCATGCGTTTAAAATAGCGGGCAGAAATTTCAATATTTTCTTCAAGTGGTTCTTCAGAAAGGTCCAACATGTGAGAAGAAAAGAGTGGTCTTTTAAAAGCTTGGTAATGGGCCTCACCTAAGGTGAGCATGCCATCGATCCAAGGAAGAAGCTTCTTTGCTGCGTGATCAGTATGAATCACCACAGGAACCCCATAGTGTTCTGCTAGGAGTTGAATATGACGTGCTCCACTCACCGCCCCGAGGACGGCGCCCTGCTCATTCGGAAGCTTCAGACTCTTCCCTGCGCAAAACTGCCCGCCACCATTTGAAAATTGAATAATCACTGGTGAATTGACCAGCTTTGCAGTTTCTAACACTGCATTAATTGTGTTCGTCCCGGTCACATTTACGGCCGGAATCGCAAAATGAGATTCCTTAGCGTATGCGTAAAGTTCTTGAAGCGCAGTTCCAAACACGAGTCCTGGTTTTAGTTTCATAAAGAATTTCTAACCCAAAGCCCCCGATTTTGGAAAAGGATTTTATTGAATATGGGCCCGCATCCATTATTTTTTCTTCACGACGAGCTCTTCCCAGCCGCTATCGGGGTCGTGCTCGCGACTAAAGCGAATATCCGGTAGTTCAGCCACGACGACCTCGGCGGTGGTATATACAATATTCCCTGGCATTAAATGCCCCCCAAAGGTCTCACCTTTTGAGTTAGAGACACTGGCGTGAAGATGGGCTGAATCTTCGTTCAAGGTCCCGACGATAGAAACAATTTCAAAAAAACCGTCCTGCGCGGTTGTTTTGGGCTCATTCGCATATCGCAAATTCACTTTCTTAAAACTCCCTACCACCGTCACCATACTCGCAGCCTTAATTTTGTTTTTCTTTGCCCACGCGGTGATCTCGAGCAGGAAATCTTGGCCAGGCTTCAATCTAAAACTGTGCGCCAGCATCTGGGATGAAAAGGAATTAACTTTAGACACGTTGGCGACGTCTGATGAAGAAGCCAGCGCAGACCAGATGGGGCAAAGAGATAGGGCGATCGGGATTAGAAATAGTTTCATCAAAGTATGCTATCAGACAAATGCTCTACCTGCACCTCCGCTTGCCATTTCCATAATGATGAGCCAATCTTTACCCATGAGTTTGACAAAAGAATTATACGACAAAATTAAAGATAACTTCAAGAAATTAGACCGTAAGGTTCCGGACCTCCAAATGGAGCAACTCTCTTTTTTAGCATTCAATGCTTACGAAGGGTCTTCCCGTTTTTTTCATGATTTGAATCACATTTTTTCGGTAGCAGACTCCGAGGATCCGCTCGCGTTTTTTGCTGGTCTCTTCCATGACATTGTTTACCTACAGGTGGATGGCACGCTCGTGCCTGAAGTGGCGAAAGTATTAAAAGCAACAGTGATCAAAACCGACAAAGGGATGAAAATTACTCCGGAAGCGGGAGATCGACTTGCACTTGCCTGTTTTAAAATTTTTGGGAAGACACCTGAACAAACTTTTACCCCCTTTGACGGACTCAATGAAATCACGAGCGCCCTCGTTGCGATCGACGCGCTCGGGGCATTCCTCAGTCCAAAGGAATGCCTACAGATCGCCACCATGATTGAAGCAACTATACCCTTTCGGGCTCAGAGTCGGGACAACGATTGGGTCCTTCAAGTGGAAAAGCGTCTTCCACTTGCCGCAAGTGCGTTAGGCCTAAACTTTACCCACGCAGAGGTGAAGCATACGATTACTCAAGCGGTGCTGATGGCAAATCGCGATGTCGCAAGCTTTGCATCTACGGATACGGGGTTGTTTATGCATGGCACCTGGCAACTATTAGCCGAGTCCAATTTTTCACTTCGCAACGCCAGCACCTACACTACTGCGGAATATAGAATAGCTTTGAACAAAACTTTAGAATTTTTCTTTACTCTCAAACCTGAGAATATTTTCCATTACTATAACGAAACAATCACCCAGCACTCGGTAGATGCTCGTATCTCTAGAGTGAAGCAAAATTTGTCGGTTGGAATCAATTACCTCACCATTAAAACAGTCACCGCAATGTTATTTGAAAACATTGCGCTTGAAACAGGCGGCGATGGACCCATGGCCTATTTTGCAGGAGATTTAGCCGATACAAACAAAGAGGCAAAAAGAATTGAAGATTATTTGCCTCAGACACAGTTTAAGGAACCACTCAGTGATCTCGAAAAACTGCTCGCATTCGGACGCACCTCACTCGTGGGGCATGACATTCAAAACTCGCCTGCTGCTACCTATATTTATGCGTCCTGTGGACTAGACCTGTTTAGAGTTCTGATCGAAATTGGTTCACGCGTCTCCGCAGGAAAAGCCAATCGCTTGGAGTTTTTTCGTACCTTTCCCCAAGAAGTGTTTCAAAATTTCATTCAAGCATTTAAACACATGGCGCCCGCTAGAAATGAAGGCCTAAACAAAATACTCAGCGCCGTCACCCATGGCCAAGCAAATTAGGAACACTGCTGACGTATCACCTGAAGAAACTCTTCAAGATCGATCGGTTTCGTGGCAACGGCGTTCGCTTTCAATTGATCTTTTCTTTCACTACGATTTCCTTCAGCAGTGACCACCACCACGGGAATGAAGGAAAGCCGAGGATGATTCAATTGCTCAGCCCTAAACTTAAAACCGTCCATGACAGGCATCATGAGATCAAGAACAATCAGATTGGGAAGTCTCTCTACCGACTTTAACAAATCCAAAGCTTCCTGGCCATTTTTGGCCCCCCACACTTCATATCCTTCGATTTCTAGCAATTGTTTGGTGACATCAAGAATGGCAGTGTCGTCTTCAATGATTAAAATTAATTTTTTCAAGATATACCTCCGTGCTTCGAGTTCGAAGAAAAATTCAGTGGCAATACAATCACAAATGCCGCGCCGTGACCCACTTCACTCATCACTTGAATGGTGCCGCCATGAGCTTCCACAATTTGCTTGCAAATATAAAGCCCCAAACCGAGACCAGAAATATTATAATAGGGTGTTGCCCGTTCAAAACGCTGGAAAATAAGTCTCTGCTTCTCTTTGGGGATACCCGGACCCAGGTCTTGAACTTTCAGTGAAACGCTTGATTCGCTTTGAGTAAGATTAATATTAATTTTTGATCCGGCTGCATATTTCATCGCATTCGTAACCAGATTGATCACGACTTGTTTGATCCGGTCTCGATCCCAGTTCCCGATCACGCCCTCGGGTGCGTCCACTTCAACTAAACACTTTGCAGTCGCTAATTCACTTGCCAGCTCATTCAATACTTCGCGGACCACGAGAGCAAGATCCACTTTACCCAAATTTAAACTAAGCTTTCCGTTCTCCATCCGCGAAACATCCAACATATCTTCAATTAATTTAGTCAGGCGGTCCACCTGGGTTGTTGAAATATCAATAGTCCGCGCCAACTGTTCTGGTGGAGGCGCGACTCCCAATTCAGGTTTAATTCCCCGTCGCGCAAGTTGGAGGTGCATCTTGAGTGAGGTAATGGGAGTTTTTAATTCGTGAGACGCAATCGTGATGAACTCATCTCTGGCCTTAATCGCGTTCTTGAGGATTTCCTCATCTTTTTTGCGTTGAGTAATGTCTAACACAATTCCTAATGCTCGATAAGGTTTGCCATTATTATCATAGAGCGCTCTACCCATGCTTTGGATCCAGTGCACACTTTTATCCGGCCAAACCACCCGAAACTCTGTATTATAAGCAGTGTGATTTTTAAAAGAATCTGAAATTAAATTGAGAGTGCGTTTTTGGTCGTCAGGATGAAGTAATTGTTCAAACGCCTCTAAGATTTCTGGAAACCCGCCTGGAAGGTATCCATACAGTTTTTGAGTAACAGCGTCCCGGTGCACTTGATTCGTGATGAGGTCCCAATCCCAAGCGCCCAACTGGGCAGATTCCAGAGCCAATTTGAGCTGCTCTTCACCTAACTTAAATCGCTCTTCCCGTAGGTGCTGAAGTTCAAGGTGAGTTTTTACCCGTGCCACTAGTTCTTTACCTGAAAAAGGTTTAATCAAATAGTCGTCCGCACCACTCAACACCCCGACTACCGATGCCTCTGCCCCTGCACGCGCAGAGATGAGAATAACGGCGATGGTTTTAGTTGTTGGATTTTCACGAAGCTTTCTCAATAGAGCAAACCCATCGAGGCGTGGCATCATCACGTCGCTCAAAATAAGATCATATTTATTTTGCAGGGCTTCTTCATATGCTTCTTGGCCATCACTCACCGAAGTCACTTGCCAATAGGGCTTAAGGAGGGCCTCCACGTAGGCGCGCATATCGGCATTATCATCAGCGAGCAATATCCTGCCTGCAGGAACTTCCGGAAGAACTTGACCACTCACAGGTAACTTCTGTACCCCGATTTCTGCAGGTAAATACCGGAGCGCCTCTTCCACAAAAAGATCGGTACGACTCTCGCTCAATGAAACTTCCCGTACCCCACCCACTTGCTTTATTGGAAGATGGGCACTTCCTAGGGGGATTTTAATGACGAAGGTGCTTCCCTCGTCGATTTTACTCGAAACAGAAATAGTACCGCCATGCATTTTCACTAATTCTTGAATTAAGGCCAAACCAATTCCGGTTCCTTCAAAGGTTCTGCCTCGTGAATTCTCAATACGATAAAAACGTTGAAATATATTTTTCTGCTCATGCTCAGGAATGCCCACTCCGGTATCTTTCACTGCCAGCACCGCAAAGTGACCTTCTTGTTTGATATTCAATTGCACCTCACCCTTGAGTGTGAATTTAAATGCGTTCGAAAGTAGATTAAGTACAATCTTTTCCCACATCTCCCTATCGACAAAGACCTGTTCGTGAATGGGTTCAGTGGTCACACTAAAACGCAACCCCGCCCTTTTCATCGTCGACTCAAAATGACTTGCAAGCTCCCGAGTCACCTTGCCAAGATCCGTAGGCTCGAACACTGCTTGCATCCTACCCTCTTCAATACGAGAGAAATCAAGAAGTGAGTTCACGAGCTTCAGTAATCTGAGCGCATTATGATACGCGAGCTCTTGTCTGCTCCGTTGCTCAGGCAAAAGCGGAAGGACCTGATCTGAAAGCGAATCCTCAAGGGGCCCTAGCATTAAGGTGAGAGGAGTGCGAAATTCATGGCTGATGTTGGCAAAAAACTTCGTTTTTGCCAGGTCCACTGCTTTAAGCTGTTCATTCGCGGTTGTGAGTTTGAGATTGGCTTGTTTAATTTCCTCAGTTTGTTTCAGCACTTCGGCTTCTGCAGTTTCACGTTTTCTATTTGCTTCAACGAATAAGGTAATCTCCCTACTGATCCCCACCGTCATGATCGTTTTACCCTGTTGATCTACAATCGGCGATTTTACCGTTTGAAAAATTCCTGCATAACCATCATGACGAGTAACGACTTCTTCTGAAATCACAAGTACTTTCCCGGTTTCAAAAACATAGGCGTCGTCTTTAATGTATTGCTGAGTATAGTCGGGCTCATTGAAGGGGGCATCAATGATTCCCTTCAATTGCTCATTGGTCATTCCGTAATAATTACAAAATGCCTGATTGGCCCAGACTATTTTTGATTTCTCACCTTTAACCAGGACCAAGTCAGTCATCGCATCTAAAATCTGATGGAAATCGATCTCATACTTAGCTTTCATCTACCGGCAATATACCCCAAACGCTGCTTAGTTTCTGCACCAAACTCGCAATTTACACCATATTAAATAAACTTAACAACACGCCGAAAACCCCCTGTTTCATCTATATCAGCTAGGATCAATATGAGGCGACTGCCCGATGAGCAACTCCAGCACGAATTTTGTATGAGGGCACGCTTGATCCACATAAAGTTTTCCGTGGTGATTTTCAATGATTTTTTTTGAAATACTGAGACCGAGCCCTGTCCCCTTACCCACATCTTTGGTAGTGAAAAAAGAGGTCATCATGTTCTTTAAGACGGCTTCTGGTATTCCTGATCCACAATCAGTGATGCTTAATTGAAACCGCCCTTCGCCGATTGATATACCGTCTAGTTTAATCCATCTCTCTTTGAATTCCTGAATGGCATCGGCGGCATTATTGAGTAAATTCAAAATGACCTGTGATATTTCGGTTGGATGACAATAGATTGAGGTATCGGATTCAATATCCACACTGAAACGAATATCGTCTTTCTTAATTCGAGAATTAAAGAGCATCAAGGTATCTTCAATGATGGTGTTGATGCTTTGAATTCTTTTTTCGTCGTTTTCGCTGTTCCTAGAAAATGACTTCAATCCACGAGCAATACTGGCGATCCGTTCAGTCATCGAGATGAGAAGGCTAACAGTTTTAGGCAATTCATTTTGATCAAAGGTATTGTTGATGAGTTTAAATTCCAACAACTTCAGTCTACCCGATAAAATAGTGATGGGCTGATTGATCTCATGTGCGATGCCGGCAGAAACTTCACCTAAGGTTGCTAGCTTTGAAGAGAGAATTAAATTTTTCTCTTCTTTTTTCTTATCAGTAATATCAAATCGAATTGAAATAAAGCCTTGCGGCTTCCCTTCTAAATCTAAGATGGGAGTAATGACATTTTGAACCCAGTAAATACCACCATTTTTCGTACGATTACAAACT
>CAIMWN010000166.1 GCA_903845155.1 Oligoflexia bacterium | reverse complement strand
TGGCGATTCAATCGCGAATGAAGTGGCTGAATTCAACGGAATTCCAACTGAAGCGGCGATCTTAGATTCAAAAGCTTGTAACTAAAAAATCCATCAATCAAAATTGATCATTACCGCCTCGGAAGCTTTACTTCCGGGGCGGTTTTGTTTTGGGGCCATACAGCCGAAGTTTGCCGTTTTTTCTGCAGGTGTTGCCAAGAAGTGTTTAAGGCTCATTCAATTGCATTGGCAGCGATCATTTTTTTATGGGAGCCGTTTTGTTCAGTATCATGACGCGACTATTCTGGGTCAGCCAAACTGACTAAGTCCAGTTATGATTCCCGCTATATTCCAAAAATAGAAAGACAGAAAATTTTCGCACGTGATGGGCTTCGCTGCACTCACTGCAATTCAACGTATGCGCTCACCATTGAACATATTATTTCCTTCGCCTTAGGTGGAACGAATAAACCTGATAATTTGAAAACCTTAGGTCGCTCATGTAATCAATAATGCACGCCGATCTAAATTAAGTTCGTTGAGGGCGAAAAAAATAAAAAACGCGCTATTGTTTAAAGCAACCTTTTACGTGTAATTCGTCGTCAGTCAGGGCATTCCAGTGCCGATGAGGAGAACGTGGAACCTTCGGATTAACGGTCAAGTGGTTTAAATGTCTGTGACTTGTTTTGTGTCCCCACGCAACCCGGTAAGGGGGCACTTCGAATTTTACACTGGACTTTATTGGTCAACTATTGTATCATTCGCACAATGCATTTTTTAAAGCCGGTAACTCACTATTTTATCGCCCTGGCAGTGCTTTTCTCCTGGAGTGCTCTTGCCCAGACCACTGATACCCAGCTCACGGATCTTAAGCCTTTTGTCCATGACTTAATTCAAATTTCAACGCTACAAAAAGATGCCCAAGGAACGGCATTTCGAACTTTAATTTCGCAAAATCGGGCCATTGTAGAAAAGGTAGTGAGCGGTAAGTTCGAAACAGAATTGAAAACGTCGAATCTATCTGAGCTGGGAGTCGGTACCTCGCTTATGAATTTGGATACGGCCATCAGTTCAAAAGGCGGGGCTTCGAATTGGTTGGTCAAAAAGTTTGTCGCCATTAGAATCAAATTATTTGGCTATGGTTTTGTAGTGGATCGCGTGCAGAGGATGAGCGACATCGAAGTGCGCACGTTTTTTGATCGCATCGATGTGTGGATAGCTGAGCTTGATCCCACGGAACTACCGGCATTCAAGCAATTCATGGGCCTCTTAAAAAAGCCAAAAGGAGGTTCTCCTCTCTTTCAACTCATCGAGAAAGCGCTGCCAATCTACCTCAGAGAATTACCACTGAACATGCGGAAAAATCAGCTACTTGCCTTTTTGGGGACAGCGACCCCGATTTCTGGCCTTATTCAAAATTCAGGAGTGGTGCCTCAGAAGATTCTGCAACTCCTTTATTCGGATCTTGAGCCTGGGTTACTCAAAGAGGAAGTGGGCGCCATACTTTCTGAAGTGGATCCATTCCCAGGAGAAATTGCTCGAACCATTGTTGAAGAAGAATTAGGCCGCCCGATTTCTGAAGTGTTTGAACATTTTGAAATGACCCCTATGAAAGCCGGCACGATTGGGCAGATCCATCGCGTTCGTCTCATTGGCGGAGCGAAAGGTGTGGTTAAGGTACTGAGACCCGGGATACATGAGCAAATTCAATTAGAATTTACGATACTCAGAAAAGCAGTACAGGGAACTCCATTCGTAAAGCTGCTGGATAGTATTGAGGCTAGCTTTTTGAAGCAGGCAAATTTCATCCGAGAAGCAAAGGAAACCGATCTCGCACAAGTAGAGTTTATGGATTTGCCTGAGGGTATTACAGTGAGTTCGCGTCTGCCTGGGTTTGATCCGAAGGTGCGAGTGCTGTTTTTAAGTGAGGAAGATGGAGTGCCCCTCTATGAGGTACTTCAAAGTGACCTGAGCGAGTCCCAATTGAAAGACATCGGTAAAAAACTACTTGCCCTTTACGAATTTTGGCTTGAAAAGGCAATTTACAAAACCGGATTTATTCACAGTGATTTGCACGCTGGGAATATTTTGGCCAAGCTGCTTTCGAATGAAGCGGTCAAGATGACGATCCTTGATTTTGGTGATAGCACCCGAATTATGCCTGAAATGCAGAAGGCCATTATCAGCCTTTCGGTGAGTGTGGCCGCACTTTCACCTGATCTTGCTGAAAAAGCATTGAACAAGCTGATCGTGGTGCCGGAATCGAAAAAGACGGAATTCAGAATTGTATTGGAGCAAACCATTGGAAATGAAAACGTAGCGCCCGAGAAACGCCTCAAGGAAGCCTTGAAGGGGATCGCAGAATTGGATGTGATGGTTCCTTCCGAGCTTGTAGATTTTGCTAGATCACAAGCCATGATCCTCGGTGCAATTAAAGGCGTGAACAAAAAACTTGAGCAAGATCTTTTTAAGTCGTCTGATGTTTATAAGACTTTAGCAAAACGATATTGGACGAGTGCAGTAACTGCGGACATCTTACTTGATGCAAAAGTGCGCGCACTTTTGAGTAATGAAGTTAAAAATATTTGGGGTGTCTGTGAGAACATTATGAGTCTGTTTAACAAAAAGCTGCCTGTAAAGTAGTTCAATTGAATAGGGTTAAGTCTTCCGTATGAAATTACATAACACTTATTTACATAATAGTTGCGCCAATCGCTCACCTGTTGTATTTTCATCTCCAATGAAAAGACAAACATATTGTGAGCGAGTTAGAAAAGTACTCAGTAGCTTGATGCTTTTGTTTTTCGTTTTACCGTGTGAACACGCAAACGCAGTCAATGTCGAAGTGCCACTTTCCGATGCCGGTGCAGCTTGTCGGAACTACATGATTGCGGCCGGTTTAAATGGAGTGGATGATCTTCAGTTACGTTCAACCATTTTACAAACGCTCGCCGTAGATTATCCGATCATTTATTCTCCTCGTTTTAATGATATTGCAAAAAGAGAAGTCGAAGCACTTCGTGCAGGGCCGAGTCTTTCGAAAGTAGAGCAGATTGCAAAATCCAAGGAGTATTTCAAAGAAAAAGCCGACCTCGCTGCTCAAGGGATCTGGAAGCAATTTTTCTCTGATTTTGTGATTGATTATCGTAAGAATTGTTATTCCTATTACCCCTCCATTCCCCAAGAGCATTTTCAGAGCATTGAAAATATTATTCAAGTTTTTCAAAATAGCGAACGGTTGAAGCGAGTGACTATTGGGCTTTTGAAGGACGTTCTTCTTGAAACCGACACCTGGTACAATATTAGCCGATTTTCTCAGGAATCTAAAAAGAAGCGTGCGGTGAGTGAATTAAAAGGTACGGCGGAGCCGCTCGATATCAAGTCGGCTGATTTGACCGAAATAGCCAGTTATGCCTCTAGAGAAATCATCGATTACACTAATCTGGATGCCTATTTTGAATCGATCAGTCTGGACCATTCTCCTAAAACACACGATGAGATATTGAATTTCGATAAAAAGTTCGCCACCGGCATGCACCAACTTACTGTTAAAGCCATCGTAGAGTTTGAAGCTTACAAAAACAATGAAATTTGGTTGAGCTTTTCCCGTGAGACCAAGGCGTGGGTTGAAAATCGGAATAGAACAGATCGAGACAAAATCAATTTTGCAAATGCCATCCATTCCATTCAAAACTATGTGGTGACAAAAACAGAGATATTGAAAAAACATAAATTAACCATGGCGATCGCCGAACATGTTTCCACTCAATTGAATTCGTTGATGAAGACGTCGCTTGCGGAGCCGTTTCCCAGTTCTAATTCGGCTGTCCGAGCGCTCATCTTGAAGGATAAAACTGCAGTAAATGACAGCCTAGAGCAGTTACACGGGCAGCTAGGTGCTATGTCGAGATCTGCTGATCGGTGGCTTGAGGATTTTGCAACCGCCAGTGAGATTTTTAGGGAAATGGAAGTTGACTTGACCGCTTATCAAGCCCATCCGGCAGTTACCGATTTATTTAAAGTGTTGTATCAGAGGTTACTTGCTCTTGAGTCAATTCTTGAAATTCAAGGTATCAGTAAATAGTAAACATAATGTGTTGATCGCTTAAACTGCATTATTTTAGCCAAAAACAGGCCAAAAAACACACACAAAAAACACAAACTCATCGATCCAAAAGCTAGACTAAACTAATCAACCATGCTACTGTTCCGTCTAAGCATGTTACGATTTTACCTTTGCACTATTATTCTCAACATCTCACTTGCACTTTTGCTTTGCGTGCCTGTTTCATTCGCGCAGACCCCTATGGACTGCCTGCATATTATTTCTCCGCCTGGTACGTTCAATCGGGTTTTGGATGCCTCAGAGGAAAATTCTGTGGAAATGCTATTACCGAATGATGCATATTTGGATGAGACTTTGAGACAATTGAATTTGAGTGATGCGAATGATCGGAGAATTTATTTAAACGCGCTTACGCTTCGCCCCAGCATAGAGTCGGGGGTGATGTATGAATCCATAGCAGCTGAGATGATTTTGCAGGGTTATAAAGACGATAAAAAGATTACCACAGTGATGAATAACTTTGTCCTTCTCACGGCTGCAGAAAAGGCAAAATTAGTAGATGGGATTCTTGAAAATATGCTTTTTGCGCTGGGTGATCAGTCGGGCCTTGCGAGTCTTGAGGCGATCCCGAAAAAAGCAAAGCGTTTTCGAATGAGTGAAAATGAGTTGTCTGCTTTGTTAAAAGCATTCCTGTCTACGGCAAAATCGAATCACGAAGAAGTAAGAATTATTATTCTAGGGCTACTGAAGAAGCCAGGCCCCACACTCGTGAGTGAAGTTCTTGCATTTCGTTCTAATTTCACTTCAGGGTTATTTAGAAAGGCGCACGCTTTAAGTCCGCGGATTGTGCCCAATTCGGATGGTTTATTTGATGATGGTAAGGTCTCTGTTTTCGTCAATCAGGCAAGTGTTAAAAATGTCATTACATTCACTCGTGAGAATTTAAATGCACTGAATCTAGAGCAGTTACAATCAGTGAAGGATAAATACTGGAGTGTCCTGCCTGGACCGACTCGGGTTCAAATCGATGCAAAAGTGGAGCTGATACAGCTTGAGGAAAAACTTGCGGAGGCAAATGCCCAGCTCAATGAGGCCTTAAAAAGTTCTCTCAATCCAAAAGTGATTATGGATCCGAATCAGGTGATTGAATTGCTTTCAGCAACGAAGAATTGTTCAACTAATGAAGGTATCTATCAGGCGGTGAATACTGTTTTAGATGCAAACAGTAATCAATTGGACAGCGCTGGCTACTTGAAAGTGGGATTAGCTATTCTGAATATTTCTGATAGGTATATCGATCCTTCTTGGAGTGTGAAATTTCAAGCACTGGCTTTCCCTAGCAATGCAGCTCTGATGAATCAGTCAGATTTTTACACTTTAGCCATGGCGGCCCTTAAGAAAATGGAAAAGTCCATCAGTCATAATCTCCTTCATCAAGGCTTTTCTCATATCGTATACGTCATTGAACAGAATAAAACACTATCTGAATCTCAGGAAAAGGCACTGCGGAATGAAGTGATTAGATATGTCAGAGAGTGTTTTCGCGACGACAGTTGGACTAACCAAACACTACGATTGGTTTCTAAGCCCTTGATCAAGCAACCACTGTTGTTTTCTAAGGCAGAGCTTGAAAGCAATATTACAAAATTAGAAGCTCGTGCAACCGTGCTTAAGCAAAAGTTAGTTCCAGTGCAGGAGACGACCCAATGAAGTTAATTCTTTTGTTTATTTTTGCAATCTTCAGTTCTGTACAGAGTTTTGCGGATGCTCCCTGCTTAGATATTATTAACCCCCATCAAACTTTCAACAGAGTGCTAGATGCTTCTGAATTAAGTTTAAGTAACATCTTACTTCCTAATGATTCGTATCTCGAAACTGCAATGGATAAATTGGGAATCAAAGAGGCGAAGGATCGTGCTGTTTTTAGTCGTGCGCTCACGGTGAAGCCCGTCTTAGATGCCGGGGTATTGTACGAAGCGATAGCAGCAGAAGCCATGGTTCTAGGTTATAAAGATAAAGATAAAATGATGGGGCTACTGAGGAATTTTGGTGTGCTACCTGTTGATCAGAAAAAAACGTTCATCAACGGAGTGGTGGAGAGTCTTCAGTTTGCGTTAGGTGAACGAATTGATCTCTCTAATGTCAATTCGATAGCCGAAAAAGCCCGTCGTTTTCAGGTCACTGAGGATGAGATGGCTTGTTTTCTCAAAACTTATCAAGTCTTGGCCACTTCAGAGGGCGATGAAATTCGAATTGTAATTCTTGACCTACTCCTTCAAAACAACGCGGTAACGACCAAGCGAATTACCCAATATATTAGCAACTTTAAGCGCTTTTTTATGGATGCACGTTATACGCTGCGCCCTCAGGTTTTATTTACTGCCGATGGTGCCTTCGATATGAATTCTGTAACCGAATATTTGAAAAAAGCTACTACCAAGATGGCATTTCCTTTTATTATGGAGAATTGGATCAAATTCGATTTAGTGCAATTGCTGTACATTGAAACGTATTTCCTTCCTAGTATTCCCGACTATCTGAAACCCGTCATTGCTTTGCGAATTGAACTGCTGAAGGCTCAAAACGAACTCGTTCAAGCAGAAAAACAGGCGACGGCATTTAAAAGTTCGAGTCTTAAATCAGATCCTCAAATGCAGCCCGACGATATCGAAAAATTGATCAACCCACTGCAATTGTTTAGTGGTGGAAGTGATAAATATTCTGCACTTAATAAAGTGATGACTGCGAATAAAGATAGGTTGGATAGCCCAGGTTTGTTGCGTGCGGGGCAGGCAATATTTAACGTGGCGGAAACTGCGAAGGAAAGCAACTATTTCGGCGACATCATACGTCAAGCGATACCATCCAGTGTGATCTACATGAGTGAAGTCGATTTTGCGGAGTTAATTCTGGGAGCACTTCAAAAAGTAAAAAATAGTAGTTCGGGCTCAGATGCCTATGGGGTTGCGAATGCCATTGTGAGCCGCGTGAAAGAAAGACAGCAACTTGCATTAGACTCTGAGGTGAGAATTAAAGACGGAATTATTGCCCTTTCACAGCATTTTGCCGGAAGTAATTATGCGGGTGATATTATGGCGCTCGCAGCCGGAGCCCTGACTAAAAAACCGATTCCGTCTTATTTGGTACTGGAAACGCAGATTGAAAATTTGAAAAATAAAGTTGAGGATACCCAAAAAAATCTCAATTTAGCGATGAATGCGTTAAGGGAGCATCCTTAAGTGAATCCCCTGATGAGACCTGCTCGTATTTTGGTCCTCAGTTTGGTTTTGATGCCGCTACTCGCAGAGGCAGGGGCAGACTGCGTGGGTATCATTAATCCCGGACATTCATTTCATCAAGTGATTACTCAAGCAGAAAGTTATGGTTCTCCGAGCTTATTGCCCAATGAAGGCTATTTAGAAACTGCAATGACAGAATTGAAGTTGAGCACCGAGTGGCAAAAGGCAATCTTTGTGGAAGCCTTTCATTTCAGAAATGAATTCAAACAAGAGGTTTTTGCTGAGTCCATTGCTGCTGAAGCCGGAATTCGTGGGTATAAGAGCAAAGATGAGCTGAAAAAGTTTTTTGCTACTTTTAATCATTTTAGAGCTGAAGACAAGCAGAATATCATCAACGGTATCTTAGATCATTTATTGTTCATGCTCAATAGCATAACGAACGACAATCAACTTTCTAGTTTTAGCAAGATCGCTAAAAGATTGAGTTTGAACGACGCTGAGCTCGGCAATCTGGTTCGCAAAGTTGAAGGCTATGAGCAGAATGACTATGAAGCGTTAAGATTTGTGATTCTGGATTTACTCAAGAATCCCAATCCTGTGGCAATGAAGGCTTCGGTGAATGCAAGTGTTCACTTTGACGGGAATAGGTTTTTCAATGAGCAGTATCCGAGGCGTGTGCTTTACTCTCACGGGGATCAGTATGACATTAATTTCATTAGGCCTTATTTTGCCTAAATTCCACGGAGTCAGGCGATTCATTTCTTTTTGGAGCATGAATCTGAAATACCGTTTGAAGTCCGTAAGACTTTGATTACGGTCGACAAGTTTTTTGATCATTTCCCCAAGATTTACGCAGAAAAGGCTAAGTTTTACTTAGATTGGTACGCAAACTATTCCAATATGAGAAATGAAGTTTATGCCGTGAATAATGAAATAACGAGTATTGAAAAGGAACTAAAGAGCGGTGAAGAAAACTTGCAAGTAGTTCATAAAATACTCAAACTCCCTAGCGTTAATAGTGACTTTAAATTATCAGCTTACAATACCTATGCTGCCGTGAACTTCGCTAGTAGTATTGGTGGAGATATTAAAAAAGTCTCAGATAAACTGAGCAGTGTAGATTTAGTCAACCTAGGGTTTCAAATCGTCGGCAACTACAAAATGAATGTATATATCTTTGATGCAAAGTTAGGAGCATGTATTAATGGAGCTGAAATTTCAGCAGTGCAAGCACTCGAACAAGTCATGAACGAGAAAACTATTTACGCGGAAGAGCGGGATTTCAATACATTAGCAAGCATGTTGATTCAAGAGTCATATGTGCTTGTTCACTTTAATAGTGTCTATCAGTTAACACAAACTCTATTAAATCGGGCCAGTCAAAATTTGAACCTCGGAAGTGAAAGCCGGAGCCGTATCAGAAAACTAGTTATGGATCGGGTGGCTGTAATGAGTGCGAATTTGGGTCGGGATGTGAGTGGACCCATTGAAGATTTAATCAACGATGCCTTTCCTGCTGACCTCGATTCTAAAAATCAAGCCGCATTAGCAACGAAGAATCAACAAATAAATGAGCTCACACTTAAAATTGAAGCATTAAAGCAGCGAAAAGCTGACTTAATGGAGAGAAGAACAGCCCTGTCTTTGGAAGAAGCGCTTTTAGAAGTCGAATTAATGGCTAGCGGTCGGTAAAACCCTTGTTTCTATGAATGGATGTCATCTTCAAGTTGAGGAAAAAGAGGAATGGTTACCCCAAAGTAAAAGTCTTGTATAAAAGTGATATCA
>CAIMWN010000165.1 GCA_903845155.1 Oligoflexia bacterium | reverse complement strand
TGGCGATTCAATCGCGAATGAAGTGGCTGAATTCAACGGAATTCCAACTGAAGCGGCGATCTTAGATTCAAAAGCTTGTAACTAAAAAATCCATCAATCAAAATTGATCATTACCGCCTCGGAAGCTTTACTTCCGGGGCGTTTTTTTACCCCCTACCCCATCGCTAAAGCACCATCTCCAAAATGGTATTGAGCAAAAGAATCGCTTCATTGCGCACATTCTGCACCGAAGCTAAATCAGTATAGGTTTGCCTGTGGGCTGCGGGATTTCGTAAATCCTGAAGTAACATCAAGCGCTTCGCAACCGAGATACACTTTTCATCGGTCACATTCGGAAGTTTAAGCAAGGGCCCGACCGACCCCGTGGTGAGCGGAATCTTACGCGTAAACACTAGAAAAATGACAGCCCAGGCACGCAAGCCATCGAACACCTTAAAGCGGTCTTGAAGAATCTTTCCATTAAAAAAAGTACCGCACATCATTTTGGCTTTATGAAGGGGAAAATGCTCGGGCGTAATTTTACCCTTGAGCCCAAGAAGTGTCATCACTTTATCGCTCGAAGGATAATCTTCCTGAAACCCCACCCGGTGCCACAACGTTTGAAAATCGTGAAGTTGAGTATCGAGTTTTGAAAAGAGGTGTTTTTGCCCTAAATTTCGTTCTAAAATCAAATCCAGAGCTTTGCAGTATTCAAGCACGGTTGGGGCCTTATCCACGGGTAAGTTCTGCTGATCGAGCGCAAGCAAGAACGGAGTCTCAGCCGCACGTAAGGCAGATTGGGTCATGGAATCAAGTTTATGAAAGTGCGGGATCACTTGAATCAGAGCCTGGTCCATTTCCTTCAGGGCCGGATTCACTGCTTCTTTCGTTAAATCAACGGAGAAACCATGTTCTGCACTCGAAAGCGACAAGCGATCGCGTAAACTGACGAGTTTTTCCCAGCTCGGATGATCAGGATTTTTATTCAGTAAAGTATCCACTGCTTTTACAAATTCTTGGCCGCCCTTTTTCATCGGATCAAATGAGCGGTAAACTTTATCCACCACTACTTCGTCTTCCAAATTTGTTTCCACGTAAGCAATGACGGCACGCTTGGCGGTTAATGATGAGTGGGCACATAAAGCATCGAGTGCCCGACCCTGCACAATTTTTGAGGTAGATTTTAATTGCTCGCCCAATACTTCGCTTGCGAGTTTGGATTCTGCATAGCTTTTTAAGCTAATCACAGAGTTTAATTGCACCAGTGGGTTTTGATTGGTCACTTGATCAAGCACATACCCTTCCCATTCTGGATAAGGTTGATTTCTCAAAAACTTCAGCACTCCGACCCGAAGCTCAATATTAAAATGATTACCATAGGTCTTCAAAAGCTCGTTTAATTTAGGATCAAGTTTCATTTCGGCTTTTGCATGAGAAAACGCCTCGAAAACGGCAAGAATACGGGGCCCCAGATTTTCTTGTTCAATCGCACTCAACAAAAGGACTTCTTTCACCACCATCTTAAAATCAAATAGTTTTGGAAACCGTTCAATAAACATGAGCAACGAACTGCGAAGCAAAGTATCCTTAAAGTCTGCGGTAAAAGTAGCTGCAATTTCCTTCGCTTCAATTCCAAGTTCCGCACAGGCCCTCATCAGTCGCGCATACACTTGAGGGCTCATTTTGTAATTCTTTCGCCATTCATGAACTAACAATACTGGAGATGCATCAGCTTTTTTAGCTGCGTGTTTAATTAAATTCCATTCGCTCCATAAATTCAGATATTGAATAGCTAAACTTTGATCGCTCCCCGTTAAAAATTCTTTTGCAAAAGTCGCCAAATCAACATACTGAGCCACGCACTCTAACCATTTTAACTTAAGCTCCAAATCCTTGCTCTTTGAAAATGGTTCCAGTACTTTTAAAATCAAAGCTTGATTTGAATCTTCGAGCAACTTTGAAGCCAGATCCAAATATTCAACTTGATCGTCTCTTTGGGTAAGTATTTGTATTATTTTTTCGAGATATGGAACTCGTTTCGCAGCCGGAACACCAGAGAGCGCCAGCAGGTAACGCTTCCAATCTTGCTCTATACTAAAAATACTGAGCCCGAGCTCCACTTCACTCACTTCAAACGATTTAAGTTCCAAAGGTAGAATGGGATGAGGATGAGCGAGGGTAAAGATTTTTCCTAAATAATCTTCAAGCTTAAACTGACTTCGAATTTGCACTTGGGAAAGTGTACTTTGAAACACCTGGAACAGCAGAGAGTCTTCAGAAAAATTCCGTTCAAGCGGCTGCAAAATTACAGGATCCCGTTCCAGTCTTGCCATTGCAAAAAGGAGCGCCAGTGTAATCTCAGATTCAAGCGCGATGTGCCGAGTAAATAAACTTCTAATTTTTGGAAGCGCTTCGTGTGCCTTAAGGTCACCGAGCGAAAGAATAATGTTTCTAAACCACAGCCAGTCTTGCCGAGAGTAAGCGTGGTCCCAATCTTTCAGTAAGTACGGAATCGCGGTAAAATCCTGCGCCTGTCCGAGGGCGTACGCAAGATGAGGCTTCAAAGTGTCGGGGGCATTCAAATAAAAATTCTTTAAAAACACTTGGGCTGTTTTTGTTTTTCTCTGACTGATGGCCAAAATGGCGAGTTGTTGCTCGCTTAAATCTTCATTTTTTTCGGCAATTTCGATTAAAAACTGAAGTGACCGCGAATCCTGAAAGCGCCCCAGACTTCGGAGCACCTCCAAGCGCGTAGATCTCCACTCGCTCTCCTTATAGAGACGAATGAGTGCACGCGCATGATCGGGAGTGGGAGAATCCGCCCACTCCTCAATCGAAGCGGTAGTTAGGCTTTCTTCTGAACTTGTTTTGCTGACCATGAACGGCACCATCCGGTTGATGCCACGTCACCTGAAGTAATCAGTGTGCATTTAGCGGTTTTTGATTTTGCATCTCCTTGATAGAAGTTGCAGGTAGAACAAAATGCCTTTTTGTCAGTTCTGGCCTTAAGAGAGGCTTTGGCCTGATCGGCCCCGGCGCCTTTTCCTTTGGCAGCCACTTCAGCTTCGGCAACGTTGAAATAGCCTAAAGCCTTTACCAGCGGATCGTTCATGCTGACTAATGCAGCTAATGCTCCCTGCATTTTGATAAAAGGTGCAGCAAACAAAGTGGCGACCCCGAGCGTGACTGTGGTCAAGAATGTACGACGTGAGTTGTGATTTTCCATATTCTATTCTCCTAGTGCTCCTATTTTCACGCATTTGATTACGAATGCAACGTTATTTATAACTAGGTGCCCCCCATTTAGAGCTTGAATTGACTTTCATTGTCGGTGACAATATGGCGAATGAAACTTCCTTCACTTCAGGAGCTTAAACGCATTGGTCAATCCGCGTTAAAAAAAGGCCTAGACCCCTCTGCGCTTGAGCGTGGATTACAATACCTCCGTGACGGAGGTTTCCAAGGTATCGATGTTGCAACGCTAGGAGCCAAGGGCTATCTTATTGAATTTAAATTGGATGAGAGTGCTGAGACCAAAGTAGAATACAGCGCTGCATCGCAACCTTTCTTCTCCGAATGCAACTGCTCCATGTCCTCTTATGGGATTTTCTGTAAGCATCAAGCGCTCGCCGCTTGGGTTTTGAGCTGTCTTTGCTCTGGCCAATATGAACTCACCCGCGTGGGCGAACCAGTCATTAACCACATTAAAACGTTTGAAGAGTTATTTGCAAAAATAAAAAGTGTCCCACCCGCCCAAAGTTCATTCAGTCCAGAGGAGAGCGCTTCAGGTCACCATGATTTATCGGCCAATTCAAGCAACGTCAGCAGTAATGCCCGCTTTGAAGGGATCGTTTTTTGCTTTCCGAATCAGGCCATCCAAGAGGGCTTAAGCGCCCTGGTCTTTAATCACACCTTTACTAAAGCACGCACTCACCAAGACGCCCTCCTTCCCGACCTCGCAACTCCGTACCATCGCGAATCTGATCTACCCCATCCGCTTTGGCGTTCGCCGGTATCGTTTCGAGGAACGACCAATAACCTTTTTCAAAATCCTCATGAACAATTGAGACGAAAAAGCATTTATTATTTATTCTCCGATCACACCAGAATCCCCGTTTCTGAGCTCCTTTATCATCAACATAGCCGATTGGTTCCTGCCGAACTTCTTCCTGTCGCTTCTAATTTGAATGAAAGCTTTTTAGAAAAGAAACGACTTCGCTTCTTTCCGAAATCAAAAGATATTACGGTCTGGGATCAAAAAGCGGACGATCGTTTAGACGCAATCCTTCTCTCGGTCACCCAGGAAGCAGCAAAGCTTTTAAAACGCGATCGCCTAAAAGTGTATTTTTCACATTCCGAAATTCTGGATTCCCAGGACGTCGCGATCGAGCTCAATTCCGTCGAGCTTCATCCACCTGCAGGACTTCAATCTGGCTACCAAATTCGCTCACTCGGCAATGACCTTAAAACCGAAATTAGTCTAGATCTCAAACCTGAATGGATTTGGCTCTCCACTCTCGCCATTCACCCTGGCCAAGCACAATTGTTTTTCCATCCCTTCAATCACTGGCTTGAGCACTATCCGCCAAAAATTGAAATTGAATCTCACGGTATTTTTGAAACTACCTTTAACCGCATGCAAGACGAGTTTCATGCAAACTTAAACGAAATCCACGCCTATCCACCCTTTCAATTTCTAAAGAGTGAGTCTTTTACCCCGCATATTCGCGTTTTTTCAAACGGGACTTTTTCTGCAGAACTCGGTTTTGATTTTGGAGTTCTCGATGGAATCCCTTTGCCTATTCTAAAGCAACTTCAAATCTTGAGCCTCGGCATTCGTGCGTGGGATGAAAATTTAAGCGAACAAATGTTCGCGCAGAAAAAACAAGCAAAACGCGCCAATGACCTCCGCTTGCTCAGACACATTGGTATTGCAGCGGTCGTATTTCAAGAATCCGTCCGACATTTCATGAAAAAGGATAAACCTTTTCACACCTTTTTTGATCTTTTGAAGGCGAAACTTGCTCAACTCATGAATAAGCTCGAGGGTGCACCGCACTCTCAGAATCTCACCCTCGAAGTGTTTTGTTCAAAATCAGCAATTGAATATCTTGAAGCTTATATCCACGACTTAAAAAACCTCTACGATGAAAAACTTTTCCCTCTGGTTCTTACCGAGAGAAATTGCTTAGTGAGTGGCGTTTACGCTTTTTACTTAAAACTAGTGTATGCATGGATCACGTTAAGCCAAGCGCAAACCCAAGGCGCAGTGCTCTTGAAAACCAAAGATGGCGTGATTCAAAATCCTTCGTTTGAAGATCCATCCACTCTTAAAGATTTACAATTTTCCGCTGAAAGCAGTCCTCAATCGCTCAAATGGATATTTTCAAAAAAAGACGCCGGTCCTGAAATATTGATTCGCGCGTTTTTGCCCCTTCAAAACGAAGGAACGATCCTTTCCCTCGATGACCAATCTATTGAAGAGTTGAATGACGAAGATTTTATTTCCGAATTCATCTTAGATGAAACTCCCGATCAACAAGGTCGAATTGATTGGTTTGAACTCCATCCTAAATTCTTTTTCAAAGGGACCGAGATCAGCGAAGAACAGGCCAAAAAGCTATCTGAAACCGGGATGATTACCTTTCAAGGGAAAATCTATCGCCTGAACCAATCATCCATCCCCTCGCTTGAGAAACTCACGCATTTTTGGGAGCAACTTTCAAAATCGCAATCTCCGAAACGCGGGAATAAAAAAATTGATCGTATTTATCGCTTACCCAAACACTACACTCTTGAGCTTCTGGCTCTACGTTCTACCGGCGTTCGCATTAAAGGTGGCGCCATTTGGGATCAGATTTGTAAATTTTACGATTCACTAAACGAAGAACGTCCTCCAATTGAATTACCAGCGGCATTTAAGGGCGAATTAAAGGCATATCAGCATCGCGGTGTTCAATGGGTGAATGATCTCTATCGTTTGGGCTTAGGCGGGATTTTGGCCGATGATATGGGTCTCGGAAAAACGGTTCAAACATTAGTGTTCTTGGAAATGCTCCGGAACCAAAATGATTTGGGCCACACCTTGATTGTCGTTCCCACTTCACTTACCTATAACTGGTTTAGTGAGGCTCAGCGTTTTGTTCCGGACCTTCCTATTTTAATTTTTCAGTCAAAGGAACTCAAAGAGGCAAAAGCCTTCTTAGAAGCGAATCCCAACGCAGTGTTGATTTCCACTTATGGCTTACTCGCTGAGCATGAGGCACTGTTCTCGACCATCCGCTGGAACATCCATATTTACGATGAAGCCCAAAACTTAAAAACGATTACGGCAAAACGAACTACTGTATCAAGAAAAATTCCTGCGCGTTTTAAACTGTGTTTGACTGGTACTCCACTTGAAAATCACATGGGTGAATTTTACTCCCTGATGGATCTCGTGGTCCCGGGAAGCCTTGGGCCCTTCGATCAATTTAGAAAAAGCTATATGCAATCGTACGCACCGGAGCCTGAGCGAATTCAGTATTTGAAACTGAAAACACGCCCGCTGGTGCTACGCCGTACCAAATCTTCAATCCTTAAAGAACTTCCTGCGAAAACCGAGAGTACGGTTAAAATTCCATTTACCGAGGCACAATTAGCTATTTATCGCGATATTGCGCTCTCTTGGAACTCGCGCGTTCGTCAGGCCATTACCGATGGTGGAGAATCGAAAAGCCAACTCATTATGTTGACCGCTCTCCTTCGCTTGAGGCAAGTGTGTTCTGCACCAAGTGCAATTCCGAATGTCAATTACACTGAAGTGCCACCTAAAGTAACTTTGCTCGTTGATAATTTAAAAAGCATTATGGAAACTGGCGAGAGTGCACTCGTGTTCACCCAGTTCCTCGGTACTTTTGAAATTTTGGCACGTGAATTCAAAAAAGCAGGAATTCCTTTCTTCTCGCTTCATGGAAAAGTAAGCCGTAAAGATCGAGAAGTGCAGCTTCAGGCGTTTCATGAACACAAAGGTGGCGGAGTGATGCTCATGACTCTTAAAACTGGGGGCGTCGGTCTCAACTTAACCAAAGCAAGTTATGTATTCCATCTTGAACCTTGGTGGAATCCTGCTGTGGAGAATCAAGCGACCGATCGAACCCATCGCATTGGCCAGACCAAACCCGTTCAGGTATATCGCTACATCATGAGTGAGTCGGTGGAAGAGAAAATCGAGATTCTAAAATCAAGAAAATCAGCCCAATTTAATTCACTTTTCTCTGATGTGGAATCTGATCAGGAAATCGGTGGTGACAGCGGTGCGCTCCACTTGACTCAAAAGGATTTTGAATACCTGCTTGGGGTATAAAGGAAACGCACACGATGAATCTGATTCAACTGTTCATCGATCACCTCAAAATTGACAAAGGTTCCTCCCCTCATACTTGTTCTGCATATGACCGCGATCTACAGCAATTTTTAAAATCACTCAAGCCCTCAGCCATCACCCCAAAGGATCAACTGACCCAAGTGACGGAAAATGACATTGAGAAATTTCTGAAAGATTTGAAAAAACGCGAACAAAAGAGCACGTCGATTGCACGTAAGGTATCCACCTTAAAACAGTTTTATAAATTCCTGATCACTGAGAATTTAATCATTGATAACCCCACTCTCTTCATCGATGCTCCTATTCAAAATAAAAAACTTCCCAAGGCGCTTGATGAATCTGCAGTGCTTGCACTTTTGGGCGCGGCAGATGAGGGATTATTATATGAAGGAAAATTTGCAGAAGCGCTAAGGATTCGGGATCGCGCCATGATTTACCTTTTGTATGCAACGGGCGTCAGGGTCAGTGAGCTCCTTTCGCTCACAACTTCGCAAACGGATATTGAAAGCGGACATATCACGGTGATGGGCAAACGAAGCAAAGAGCGGATGATTCCCTTTGCGCAAATTGCAGGTACCCATCTTTTTGAATACATTGAACACGCAAGACCCAAACTCTTACCCAACACTGACGTGCTATTCATTGGTCAACGCGGGGAACCACTCACTCGACAAGCATTCTGGGGCACTTTAAAAAAACTAGCGATCAAAGCTGGAATTCCGCAGAACCTGCACCCTCACATGCTCCGCCACACCTTCGCGACTGATCTATTAAAGGCCGGAATGAATCTCCGTTCCCTGCAAATGCTGCTCGGCCACGCAGATCTTCAAACCACTCAAATTTACACTCATGTCGCGCCGGAGCAACTGAAGGAAGTCATCAAAAAGTACCATCCACGCGGCTCGAAATAATGAATCTGGAAGTTCAATTTCTACCAATTTGTGCTATTTTCTTAACATGGATGGAATGAGTCACGGATTACAAGAAGGCATACAACGAGTTGGATATCAGTTTGTTCCATTTTTAATGGCGGTGGTTGGCCATGAGTTTGGTCATGGTTTTATGGCCAACCTTTGGGGCGATAGCACTGCGAAAGATTCCGGTCGCTTGACCTTAAACCCAATGCCACATCTTGACCCTATTGGAACAGTAGTATTCCCGCTGCTCAGCATGGCCACCGGTACTAACTTATTTTTCGGCTGGGCGCGCCCCGTACCGATTGATCCACGCCGTTTTAAGAAATTCAGGCCCGGACTTTTTTGGGTTTCATTTGCCGGCCCCCTAGCCAATGCAATCATGGCAATGATGTGCTCGATCACCTTGTGCTTGATGGTTCGGTACTCTACGCCCGAGTTTATCTTTTTTAAAGAATTCACCACCATGCTTCAGTACGGTATTTTTATTAATTATGGCCTTGGATTCTTTAACCTCCTTCCCATTCCCCCTTTAGATGGCAGTAAAATCATTGAAAGTTTTCTCTCGTATTCAGCAATGCAAAAATACGAGCGCCTTTCGCAATTCAGTGTTTATATTTTACTGGGGCTAATGTTTACCGGAGCGATCTCCTACTTAAGCGGGCCCATTATGTTTCTAGGAAATGCCACACTCGTTTTTGCAGCATGGCTCGTCGGTGTCCCGCTTTAAAGGCGATCATGCAATTTCGGTGCAATGAAATGATAATAGAGGATAAGAAATGACTTCATCGACAAAAAAAATTGTGCTCTCAGCAGTTCAACCCACGAACAGCCCTCACATCGGAAATTATTTAGGTGCCATCAAAAACTGGGTGCCGCTCCTCGATCAATATCAGTGCATTTTCTTTGCAGTCGACCTTCACTCCATCACCGTAAAACAGGATCCTGCTGAGCTTCGGGAGAATACTTATCAAGCCATAGCGAATTACATCGCGTGTGGTATTGACCCAAAGAAAGCGATTCTGTTTATTCAGTCACAGGTGCCTGAGCATTTGGAGCTCGCATGGATACTGACTTGCAATAGCAGCATGGGCGAGTTGTCCCGCATGACTCAATACAAAGACAAAAGTCAAAAACATGGAGCGCACATTCCTACTGGCCTCTTTATTTATCCTGTATTGATGGCCGCTGATATTCTACTATATGGCACGCAATATGTGCCGGTCGGAGAGGATCAGAAACAACATCTAGAACTCGCGCGCGACCTTGCGGAGCGCATGAACAATGCATACGGACCTCTATTCACTGTGCCCGATCCGATGATTCAAAAAACAGGCGCCCGCGTCATGAGCCTTCAAGATCCAGAAAATAAGATGTCGAAATCAGACCCACTTGCGGGAGCCACCGTCTTTTTAAATGATTCAGACAAAGAGATTGAAAAGAAGTTTAAGCGCGCGGTAACAGACTCAGGGACCGAAGTGAGCGCTGAAAACCAATCCAATGGGATCAAGAATCTGATTCAGATTCAGGCGTCATTCCTGAATGAAGACTATGACACAGTGCTTAATCGATATATCGGAAAACAGTACGGTTATCTCAAAATTGACACGGCGAACGTAGCGATCAACGCTATCCGTCCAATTCGCGAAAAAACAGCTGAAATCCTAAAAGATCGAGACTATTTAGACCAAATCCTGAAAGCAGGCCGTGAGGAGGCAAAGAGACGCGCGCAAATTCTTCTAAACGAGGTTTACAAACGCGTGGGTTTTGTTCGACAATAGCGTCATGAGCATGACACCTGTAGACAGCACCGCAATTACACCTTCGCGCTCGAACTTTACGATCCGTCTTGAGCAGTTTGAAGGACCACTCGATTTACTCCTCTATTTGATTCAAAGCCAAGAGCTCGATATTTCAACCGTCTCGATTTCTCGGATTACCGATCAATACTTAAATACCCTAAAACTCATGGGCGAGATGAATTTTGATGTCGCGTCTGAGTTCCTTTTGATGGCAGCCACCTTGATTCTTTGGAAGAGTAAGGCACTGATGCCCAAGGACGATGATGAGCTTAAAACTGCCGATGAACTGGCCCTTCCCCTCACTCAAGAAGAGCTCGTTCAACAACTCCTCAATCGCCAACGTTATTTAGAAATGGCCGGCCATTTAGCTGCCCGCGATTATTTGGGCGATGACGTTTTTAATCGTCCTAACAAGCGCCCGCCCGTAGAAAAAATTTGGAAAGAAATGAACGTCACCCAACTCGCGACCACTTATCAAGACTTACTCATTCGTGAGCAACGTCGCGCGCGCATCGTGATGAAAAAAGAGACGGTTTCTCTTGCTGAAAAGATTCGCGAGTTTGCAGCAAAACTTACTCCTGACAAACTCACCTGCCTGAAAGACTTGGTGGCCGATACCGAAACCCGTGGCGAATGGGTCGTGGCATTCCTTGCTTCTTTAGAGCTTTCACGCCTCAAAAAAGTAAAGATTCATCAAGAAAAAACATTTGATCCTATTTATATTGAACTCGTCGAACTCTTACTTGATTTCGACGCTCGTCAGGCTTCCGGTTTTGAATATGTGCGCACAGGAGAACTCGTAAAATGAAAAAGAACAAAAATCACTCAGCAGACAATTCGGCAGACGAAATGGTCGCCTTCGTGCCCGGTTCTAGCGTGATTGATATTGGCGCTCTTAAAAGAGCTCAAAATGAAGAGTTAAATGACGAAGCTGATCTCATTCGTGAGGAAATGGATAATGATCCAGAATTGAAAAAGGACGTCCTTTCTGATTTCACTGAGCAAGACAGTAATGATGATTTAGAGAAAATTGCCTCTTCAATGGATAAAGAGGAAAAAGCACAATTGAAGGAATACCAAAAGCTCGCGAAGAAAGTAGCGAAGGATATTTCCTCTGAAATGCTCGAGATGAATGAGTCAATGGTTGCAGAAGACACACTTCTTGAAACGATCGTTGCCGCCGAAGCGGAAGAAGAAAGCATTGAAGTTGAAGAGATGAGTGAAGAAGCGCTCGAATTAAAAGCAGCACTTCCCCAAATGGACGAAGAGGGTAATTACAATCTCGAAGACTTACAATCATGTATCGAAGCGCTACTTTTTTACTCGGATCGTCCCGTCAGTCTTAAAAAGTTAAAAGATATGCTTGAAATGACCGAAGCCGAAGACGCACCATTTTTGGAAGCCATTGAAGGTCTCAAACTCCAATTTGCAGCTCCTCTTCATGGTTTTGAAGTTGCCGAAATTGCTGGCGGATATCAGTTAAGAACGAAGCCCTCAAAAGCCCCCCTTCTTCGGAAGCTTGCAAAAGTTCAAGTTCAACGTCTCTCTCGTGGCGCGATGGAAACGCTCACCATCGTTTCTTATAAACAACCTTGCACCAAGGATGACATCGACCAAGTTCGCGGCGTAGATTCTTCTCATTTTATCCGCACCCTTCTTGACCGCAAACTCATTGAAGTGAACGGCCGCTCTGAAGCCGCAGGTCGCCCGATGATTTACACCACCACCGATATTTTCCTCGAAGTGTTCGGCCTGATGGACCTCAAAGCCCTTCCTCCACTTCATGAAATTGAAGCGATGGTTCCACAAATGGCTGCCCTCGAAGAAGGCGAAGAAGATCCACGCGTGATTCAAATGCGCAAAATGGTTCATCAAATGAGCACAGAATCGAATCACCTCGAATACAGTTCTAAAGAAGATGAACTCATCCTTCAAGACATCAGAGACCGCGTAAAGGCAATCGATATCTCAACGCCTTACCTTGAGCGACAAAAACAATTAGCTGCGGAAGGAATCAGCGGAGCGGATGCAGACGAAATCCTCACCCGTGAGTTCAATTTTAAGCAAGCAACAAGCGGTGGCGAAGTCATCGTAACTGAAGAGTTGGATTCAGAAGAAGAAATTGCAGTACTTGCAGACGATGCCCATTTGAGTAATGAAGTGCAATTTACTGAAGAAGAGTTGAAGCAGATTTCTACACTCAGCGAAAATTGAGAACTGAAGACTAAAGATTCAGGGCACTGGTAACAGTTTTCTGAATACAGATAAGTAATCTTCAGTGCCCCCTACTTACCCTATTCATCAATTGAATAAGCCTTACCATCTTTGGTAAGAATCACGTTAATTTTTACAGGTGGCTTCAGCACATCATTCACCAGTGTTTTAATTTCAGGATCATCGGGGAGTAAAAAAGTATTCCCGGTGGCATGCACATAGTCAGGGTTCATCCGCATTCGCATCCGAATCCTACTCATCGTTTCACCCGCCCTAAAACCAGTCAAGAATCCATACTCTGCATTACTCGGCTTATTCTCAAACATATCGACCGGCATGGTTGACGGAATCTCAATGAGGTCTTTCGAATAAGCACTTTCAATTTCATTGATCATTTTGCTTACTGACCAGCAGCTCGCATTCAAATAAACCAGGGGTGGTTGTTTTGCTTTTTCGCGGGCTTCAATCATCTTACCAAACTCATCATTCGTGATCTCTACCGTGTTTGCAGGATCATCATATTGGTCTACGTAAGATTTAGTCGGAATCACCAAGTAGACCACTTCCTGATACCCATTTTCCCTCATGGCCCAAGCCTTGACAATTTTTGCCCGTGTATTAATCCTAAATAAATTTCGCTCGTCCCCATCCGAATGCGCTTCTTTAATAAAGTAGTCCACTTCCCCGCTCGCGATTTTATCAGAGAAATAAGATTTCAAATCTTTAGTGTAAGTATTTTGCACTTCAAACTTAAACCCCATCTGCTTGAAATATTCCTCGTAGCCTTCGATGGTGGATTTATCTTCAGCCACTAAATTAGATCCCACCACCACCATTCCCGTAAGCTTTTTGTCTTTCCAAAGACGCTTGTAATTAAATTTCTTAATAGGCGGAATGACGGGGTCAATGGATTTGTCGATGACCTGTAGATCCATGCGTGCTTCTAATTGATGTTCATCTTGAGTCCAGGGAATGATGCTATTTTTTACAATCACATCCCCCGCTTTTGCATCCTTCGGAATGTCGATCACGGGGAGACGTTTGGCGTAAAAACCGAAAGAAGTTTTAGTACTCCTATCCCCACTAATCGGCGCGGTACCAAGAATAACGGGTTCAATCTGAAAGGGCGTTTTGATAGTGGTAATGTCCGTTACCGGATGAAGTGGAATCCAAAACATCGGGTTAATGTATTCTTCACAGAATTTATAAATCATGGATTTAAAAATTCCTGTAAACTCAAGATCGGCCGCATCCGCAAGCGACTCAGTCAGATCGCCCGAATAGGTGTCCAATTGTGCAACACTAAGTGGTCTAAAGTAGTTATGAAGTGGACGAATAAATTTTAGAGCGTCGACGATGTCTTTCGCATTACCGTGCATTAGCACGAAATAATCTAGATAATCCACGATCGCTTTTTTCCATCGAGGTGCAATTTTCAAGTTCATCTCTTCTTTGAAGTAATAGTGATCACTGGCAAACTCGGGGTAACGGGCTATGAGCGCCTCGTACATTCCAATAGATTCACTGAGCACATTGAGTAGTAACTTCTGAGCCAAATCTTGGTGCAGTCGAAACTGACCAGACTCAAAAAACGAAAATACTTCCCCAGCATTCTTATGAAGGCTCAAAGCACCTGGCTTGGCCAGGACGGAATAATATTGCTCCACATTTGTGTTTGAAATGTGCGCAGCTTTCAAATCAACAGAGATTTCAGTCAAATCCTGAAGTACATAAGTCCCGCCACTCAAGCGCGAAGTATCCGCATAAAAGGTCAATACCTTGCTCCCATCTGGTGAAACCGTCTTGTTGGCCGGAGCAACGTTTTGGGCGGCATTTTGCGTAGTATGATACGAATTTCTGGGAGCCTGCGTTTTGGTCGCGCTCGCCACTTTGAGATCGATTTCCCTTGAGTAACCGTTTTTCGAGCGAATGAGGATCACGTTTGATTTCTTGGTTTCAGCAAATGTCCATGAACTTTGGTAAACCTGAAGCGTATTACTCTCACCACTGTCGATGAAATACACCCCGAGCGAATTATCCGATAGTTTTGCAATAATAGTATTAGAGTCCCTTAGAATTTTGGCGGCTTTTGCATGAGCAAAGAGTTTGAGATGAATAAATTTTTTGTTTTGTACGTCATAGAGAACAGGAGTCGATTGATATTTCGCGGGTGGCGTAAAAAGAGCGAACGCCGCATCTGTCGATAACTGCACTGTCACACCCGGATACGAAGCGCGCGCAAAGGGATCTATTGTCTTCCCTGCTTGAGCTCCCACTTCTGTAATTAGAAGAGAGGCGTGTGTTGCGGCTGTTGCAGGAGCTACAATCGCAACGGTCTTCTTGCTGTCGAGCGTAAAGCGCGCATCAACGAGTGTGGCCTTAGACAATATTTTGTTTTTTCCGACTGAGATAATCGCATTGCATTGGTCGGCGCGAACTTGAGTAGTGACGGAAAACGAAGAAAGAATGACGATTAAATAAGTAAAAAGGCCACGACCAAACATGCTTGTTTATATCATGATTACACAGCATATTCAACAATGGCTATTTACTAAAACCACTTCCAAATATCTGCACTTGCTCAACTAAATGTATTTCGTTGTAAGTATTCTACTTGGGTTTAGATGGCATGGGGGCCCCGCCTCGGTGTACACCTAGGTTTTTCTCTGTCATTTAAGGCTATTTTGTGCAAAAGTAACGTTTCATTAAACACAAAACCCATTGCCATGGGTTCAGCACTGCCGGGACGGTAGGGCGAAAGGAAATCATGACCGAATCAATTGCGTCTAAATCGACGTCAAAGACACCATCTAAATCTGCAAGCAAACCCAAATCTACTGGCTTCGAGGGCCAACTTCCCTCTACAGGCGACCGCGTACAAAAAATCATCGCGCTTGCCGGAATCGCTTCTCGCCGTGAAGCTGAAAAACTGATTACTGAAGGACTCGTCACCATCAACGGAAAAATCGCGAAGTTAGGCGATAAAGCCGAGCTCGGTAAAGACGCAATTAAAGTGAAGGGCAAGCTTATCCAATCAGCGACTCATAAGGTATATTACCTTTTTTATAAGCCGAAGAATGTGATCGCCATGGTGAATGAAGACGAAGAAGGTCGCCCCACCATCAAAGATGCTATTAACAAAAAAATTAAAGAACGAGTCTTCACCGTGGGCCGCATGGATTTCACCGGTGAAGGCGCAATTCTCCTTACGAATGATGGAGAGATGACCCAAAGAATCCTGAAATCAACCGATATCATCCGTCGTTACCATGTAAAAGTGGATCGTCATCCTACTCAAGAAGATATTGCAAAACTTGCGCGCGGAGGCCGTATCGAAGGGCGCTCTATGAATCCTTTCCACGTGCGCGTTGCTGCTGCTTACTCACGGAACTCGCTCATTGAAATTTCCTTTGAGGGAATGGGCGCAATCGATGTGCGTAAGTTTTTCGAAAACAAGGGGTTTTTCCCAGAAAAAGTGGCCCGTGTGGGTATCGGGCACATCTCTGCCGACAACCTTAAACCAGGCATGTTTAAGCGCCTTCAAGCATCTACTGTTGAGGCCTTGCTTGCCCAGCCAGAGCTTGCTAAAAAGGTAATCGAAAAAACAGTTCATGAAAAAGCTGCTCAACACAAAGTCATGAGCCGAGATTCTTTAAAACGGGATGGCGCAAGACGCGATGATGCCAGACACGCAAAAGTACGTAGAACAGGTGAACGTAACGACGCGGTAGATGCTAAGGCCTCTGCGGCACGCGGGTTTATCGGTAAGGCTGGAAGAGCACCAGTAGGTAGTTCGATTACTTTCAAAAAGAAATAATGTTTCTACTCGAAATGGCGACATTGAATTCCAAACTCAGCCATTTTTACGACTGATAAAGTAATGGAAATTCGTCCAGCGGTAAGTGAATATTTTTGTTTGTATAAAAGTGATATCACACTGATATCACTTTTATACATCGAGAAAATCACACCCTGAAGGCGGGAGTAAAAACATCAATCATAGGAGGCCCTGCCTCATATTCAGACTATTTACTGCACTTAATAGATTGAAGTATTTCGTTTTCCATTTTTTTCAAGAGTTCACAACTCAACAAACCATTCATTAAATGTTCTGCAGTGGCTTGATACGTGTCTTGCAAGAGAGCAGTGGTACTAAAAATAGTGGCACCGTGAGTACAACTGATCACTTTATTGTCTTCATTTACCATTTGACCAATTTTTTGTGACTTCACATTGAGAGTCATAAAAATGCGGCCCTTTGAATCTGTTTTTTCTTTGGTGAAGAGTGCATAATCATAGCCGAGTGATGTTGGATCGGTGATCTTTGATAACGATAGATCGCGACTGGCAAGCATCGATGAAGTGATTGCATTTCCAATTTCATACTCATTGATACCGTCTTGTTGATCCACCACTACTAAACAATTCTCTCTGTCAGCAAATGCAGATACACTCAAACTTAATCCTAAAACTAGCGCACATACGAAATTTTTCATCTGAAGATTCCCCTTTTATTTGTGGTGATGCGGGACTTTAATATAACAATAGTGAGTCATTTTAAAGCAAAAACCCCCGGATGAATTTCATCCGAGGGTTCTAAATTTTCTAAATCGAAGCTAAAGATTAGCCTCTGTAGCCGCCGCCGCCTGAACGACCGCCGCCGTCACCACGGCCACCGCCTCCACCGCCACGGTATCCACCGCCGCCACCGCCGCCTGGACGACGTCCACGGTCACCGCCGCCACCGCCGCCTGGACGATATCCGCCGCCTGGACGACCGCCACCGCCGCCTTCACGGGGTTGCATTTCACGAGCTTCATTTACTGTGATGGTACGTCCTTCGTACTCAGCACCATTTAACTTTTCAATTGCTGCTACTGCTTCTGCGTCGGTCGCCATTTCTACGAATCCGAAACCTTTTGAACGACCAGTTGCGCGATCTGTGATCACTTTTGCTGATTCCACTGCACCATATTGTGCGAATGTATCCATTAATACTTGGTCGGTTGCTGAAAACGGAAGGTTTCCAACGAAAATACGCTTACCCATTTAGTTACTCCTAAGAGGTTTGAAACACTATCGCTGTCTGCACCATGCAGACGTTGCCGATATGTTTCGGTTATAACCCGGGACTCAATCTTGCTTATCAGGAGTATCGAAACGGAAATCTCGGGGCACTCTCGAAGCGAACTGAATACTTGATCTGGCAGCCATATTCGCATGAAAACAAGGCCCAGGCAAGGCTATTCCTGATAAAAGCACTCCGTATTATAAATCTGGATGTTAACAAATCTACATAATTTAGCCCACTTTGAGGTTTCTGCTCGGTTTTGGCATATTCGATGCAGTTTAATCTTTGAAGGGCAGGCATATATGAATCAAAACAAAAAAATATTGGCGCTCGTAGGCGGAATCAGCAAGGGCTCTATCAATCAAAAACTCTTTAAAGCAATGCAAGAGATCGCACCGCATGATTACCAATTGGAGCAATTCGACTTAAGCCAGATTCCCTTCTTTAGTCAGGATCTAGAGGTTGATCCTCCCGGATTAGTCAATCAACTCAAGGAGAAAATCAAAGAAGCTCATGCAATTCTTTTTATCACTCCGGAATACAATCGCTCCTTTCCGGGAGTCTTTAAAAATGCAATCGACTGGGCGTCCCGTCCTTATGGGCAAAGTGCGTGGGTAGGAAAACGAGCAGGCGTCATGGGCGCTTCAGTGGGCAACATTGGGACGTTCGGTGCACAACACCACTTGAGGCAAGTCCTTGCCTATCTCGATATGAAGGTCATGGGACAACCCGAGTTTTATTTAAATGCATCTCATGCGTTTGATGATCAAGGCAAACTCATGGACGTGAAGATCAAAGAATTGATGATCAATTACTGGAAATCTTTTGACCGTTTCATCTATGAGTAGACCCACTGCCAAAATACCGTTGATTGACAGTGTTCTGATAATTGGTAATCATGAAAATATATGAAAAACCATTCTACTTACCTATTTTTGATTCCCATTCTGATGTCAGCGAGCTGCGTTTCTGCAGGCAAATACAAGCAACTCGAGGACGACCACGGCAAAACCACTCAACAACTCGATCAAACGTCCCAACAACTCGCCGCCTGCGAAAAAGATAGGGCTGAACTTCAAAAGAAACTAGGGATCACTGCTACCGAAAAAACTGAACTGCAAGGTTCAGTTGCCAATATGAAAAAGGCGCTCGAAGATGCAGAAGCAAGAAAAGTAGAAACTGAAAAACGGATGGCTCAATTTAGAGAGCTCACCGAGAAATTTAAAAATCTTGTAGATGCTGGTAAACTCAGTATCAAGTTTCAAAATGGCCGAATGCTGATTGCGCTCTCAAGCGATATTCTCTTTTCGCCAGGATCTGCTCAACTCTCGGAGACAGGTAAAACTTCAATTCGCGAAGTGGCAGCACTCTTGAAAGATTTAAAGAACCGTAAATTTCAAATCGAAGGCCACACCGACAATATGCCGATTCACACTAAGATGTTTCCTTCTAACTGGGAACTCGCAGAAGCCCGCGCCATGGCCGTCCTGAACACCATGTTAGCCGCTGAATTCCCAGCCGACAACATTAGTACTGCAAGCTATGGAAGCACCGATCCTGTTGCACCCAATGCGAGCGCAGAAGGACGCGCTGAAAACAGAAGAATTGCGATCGCTGTCGTCCCTGATTTATCATCCCTTCCCGGCTTCGACGAACTCAATCGTTTATCTACCCCCGCAGCAGCAGCAACAACCCCAGAAGGACAAAAATAATTTATGAGTGAAACAAAACCAGAAACTACCCCAGCCGCAGCACCCCAAGCGTTTACCCCTATCGATCAGCTGATTTTTGAGTCCCGCACGATCTTCGTGAGCGGTGAAGTGAATTCAGAAATGGCAGTGAAAGTAAATCGCCAACTCTTGGCCCTGGAACGCTCTAATCCATCCGCACCCATTGTACTTTGGATCGATAGCCCAGGCGGCGAAGTTTATTCGGGCTTTTCTATCTATGACACCATCCAGTTTATTCAGCCCCGCGTGATTACCATTGTTGCGGGCCTGGCAGCCAGCATGGGATCGGTCATCGCACTTGCAGCCGACAAAGAAAACCGCTTAGCATTTCCCAATTCAAAACTCCTCATTCATCAGCCTCTTTTGGGTGGCGTGCTTCGAGGTCAAGCTTCCGATCTCGAGATTCATGCGAAAGACATCATCGCACTCAAGAAAAAAATGCATCGCCTTTATGCTGAGCGCACTGGTGTTGCCGAAAGTAAATTTATTGAAATCATGGAACGCGATCGTTGGGTGGAGCCCGGCGAGGCAATCGAACTGGGCCTGATCTCAAAAATCATTTCAAATCGCAAAGACCTTGAAGCGATTTTAAAACGATAACCAGTCACACGTTACCGAACCATTCCGCCTTTTTTCAATTTTTCATCATTAATAATGGTGTGAAGCAGGACTTTCTCGTTTTGTTTCCCACTCAACTTAATGCTGACTTCTTTGAATGGCCCTAGCCCATATCCGAGCATGAACAGCGTGCGAAGATTCGTCGGGAAAGAAGTGGAGCTTAGGAAAAACTGCCCTTGTGGTGGGATGAGCTGATGGGTTTTAGGATGGACCAATGGATCGAGCTCTGTTGCCACCACATACTGATGAATACCATGTTCTACGCAGAGCTGGTCTGCATTGTGAATATTTGCAACCGACGTGGTCGCAACCTCATCGAGTAGCAAACGATCATTGAGCTTCCCCATTTTAAACCTTGAAAGGTAATGATCGATCAAATACTGCTTACCCCGTATCGCCTCAACGTAATCAGGCCTGTCGGAATCAATCGCCCCACCTGAAATCAATAAAAACCGAACCGCCCCTGCTTCGAGAAGTTGGTAGCCTAAGTCCAAACGGTATTTAAAAACAGCAGAAATGGCTTTTCCGTCTGGATCCTCTGACTGAGGAGGTGCTCGATGGTGCCCCCATTCCTCAGAGTTTCCGGGCACGAGGGCAAGCCAATACTCGGGATGGAGGGATGGGTTCCGGATTTCCTTCTCAAATAAAGTACTTTCGGCACAGCAGGTTGCCGCTAGAAATAAAATAGAGAAAAAAGCACCTACGCCTAGCATCGTAAATTAAGTTTTATCTTTTCCGTGACGAACATCTTCGCCATTTGCATCAAAAATCGCCGCTTCAGCAATATTGGTCGCATGATCACCTAAGCGCTCAAGATTCCGCGCAATTAAGATTAAATCAAGTGCCCCATCTACCACCGCTGGATTTGCCTTCATCATGCTAGAGAGCTCATTAAAAATCTTATTTTTGAGTTCATCCACGACGTCGTCATTCATCAGCACTTTTTTAGCCTGTTCCACATCGAGTGTGAAGAAAGCCGCCAAAGCATCTCTCACCATTGTTTTTACTTCTTCACCCATTTTAGGTAAATCTACGAGTTCTTTGATGGGAGGACGGGTGAGGTAATCTTTACCATTGTAAGCAATATTCACTGCTTGATCTCCCATGCGCTCAAGATCGGCATTAATCTTCACTACCGAAAAAACGAGTCTTAAATCGGCTCCCAGTGGCGATTGGCGTGCAAAAAGCCGAATGCAGAACTTGTCCACATCCAGATGCGCTAAATTAATATTTTTCTCAATTTCATGAACTTGGGCAAAATGGTCGGTATTTCGTTCAGTCAGGCCCCTAATCGCGAGATCAACCGCAGCTTGGACATGATTGCCCATTTCTAGTATTTTATCCTTTAACTTACTAAATTCCTGATCGAAGTGACGTTCCATCCTTGCTCCTCCATGAAGCTTGATTCATCCAAAGTGACCGGTAATGTATTGCTCGGTTAATTTTTGATCGGGGTTCGTGAATATTTTGTGAGTTTTATTAAACTCAATCACTTCGCCAAGATACATAAAAGTAGTATAATCCGATACGCGACCCGCTTGCTGCATATTGTGGGTCACAATCACAATAGTATAATCTTTTCTTAATTCATGCATCAATTCTTCGATTTGGGCTGTCGAAATAGGATCCAAAGCCGAGGTGGGCTCATCGAGCAACAATACCTCCGGCTTTACCGCAATTGCGCGTGCAATACAGAGCCGTTGTTGCTGTCCGCCAGAAAGACTAGTACCGCTATGCTTGAGCTTATCTTTTACTTCTTTCCACAGTGCGGCCTTTTGAAGAGCCCATTCGATTCGCTCATTCATCTCGATTCGGCTCAAGTTCTCGTACAATTTCACCCCAAAGGCGATATTGTCATGGATCGACATCGGAAAGGGCGTCGGCTTTTGGAAAACCATCCCCACCCGTGCACGAAGACGATTGACGTCTTGTCTCGCATCCAGAATATTTTCATTATTCATTAAGATCTCGCCCGTAGTTTTCTGCTTCGGGTAAAGTTCATTCATGCGATTAAAGGTGCGAAGTAATGTTGATTTTCCACAGCCGGATGGGCCAATAAAAGCAGTGACTTTCCGATCGAGAATCGAGAGATTAATCGACTTCAACGCTTCAAAGGCGCCATAGTAAAAACTTAAGTTTTTAACCCGGATCTTAACTGGAAGATTAGTGTCGAGCATTTTTATTCCTTATTAATATTCTAGCCACTACATTAAAAGCGAGCACACTGAGTGTAATCAAAAAAGCGCCAGCCCATGCTAAATCTTGCCAATCATCATAGGGGCTCATTGCAAATTGAAAAATAACGACCGGTAAATTGGCCATCGGCTTTGCCAAATCTGAATTAAAAAATTGATTATTGAGTGCGGTAAATAACAAGGGCGCCGTTTCACCGCTAATTCTCGCCACCGCAAGCAGCACCCCAGTTAATATACCCGAGCGAGCCGCGCGATAAGCAACGAGCGTGATCACCTTCCACTCGGGCGCACCGAGCGCAAAAGCGGCCTCACGAATCGTTTGAGGCACCAGACGAAGCATGCTTTCAGTACTATTAACTACCACCGGAATCAGAATAATAGTGAGGGCGATGACGCCTGCCCAACCTGAAAAATGACCACTTTTTGCAACCACTAAAGCATAAACAAAAAAACCAATGACCACGGAGGGAGCAGAAAGCAGAATCCCATTAATAAAACGCGTGATTTTTGAAAGATAATGATTAGGGGCTATTTCTGCTAAATAAGTACCGGCTAATACTCCAATCGGAGTACCGATGCAGGTAGCAATCCCGCTCATCATCAAGCTCCCCACGATGGCATTGAGCAAGCCGCCCTTTTCACCCGGCGGCGGAGTGTTTTGTACAAACACGGTGCTCTTCAGTGCGGGGATCGCATGAATAAAGAGAGTGTAGAGAATCCAGCCTAACCAAAATAATCCAAACACCATTGCAAAAAGTGAAAGAGTTAAGGCAAACGCGTTAGTAGACCTACGGTAATAATGCTTGAATCCGGCATTCATGATTGCAGCCCCTCCTTTTTACGGAGTCTCAAAAGAAGGAGTCTCGAAATCGCCAGCACTACAAAGGTAATCAAAAAGAGGATGAGCCCAAGCTCAATCAGCGATGAAGTATAGAGTTCGCCCACGGCCTCGGTAAACTCATTTGCAAGTGACGAAGAAATAGTATTTCCGGGCATGGTCAGTGAGCGTGAAAGATGATGGGCGTTTCCGATGACAAAGGTAACGGCCATGGTTTCTCCTAAGGCGCGCCCTAGCCCGAGCATGATTCCCCCAATTACACCGGTTTTGGTTTCAGGGATTACAATATTCCACAGCACTTCCCAGGTCGTTGCCCCCAGGCCATAGGCAGATTCTTTTAACATCGGCGGTACGACTTCAAACACATCCCGCATCACAGCCGCAATGAAAGGGATAATCATGATCGCTAAAATTAATCCCGCAGTGAGAACACCAATCCCCATCGGTGGTCCATGAAAAAACGGACCCATATTTTCGTTCATCCACGGTTGAATGTTTTTTGCAAAGAATGGAGCAAAAACAAACAAGCCCCACATTCCGTAAATAATACTAGGAATGGCGGCCAATAGCTCAATGGCCGTGCCGAGAGGACGTTTTAAAATGGATGGTGAAAGCTCGGTTAAAAAAATGGCAATTCCAAAACTGACGGGCACAGCTATGACCATCGCAATCACGGAGGTGATGAGTGTTCCTACAATCGGAACGACAGCACCGAACTCCTGAGTGACGGGGTTCCATTCGGAAGTACTAAAAAAGCGGATTCCGAAGGTATGGATGGCGGGCCAAGCACCAATGCCGAGTGCGAGTAAGATGGCGAGCAAGATGCCGATCACAGATAGCATTGCAAACCAAGTCATGGTTCTAAACCCAAAGTTCAGAATCGCCTGACGCTTCAAAGCCACATCGGTAATGCTTTTTGAAAACGTACTTACTTGCTCAGATGCCACTACTTCTGATGATTGCACACTTCTCACCCATTCAGAATTTAATTTGTGTCCATGCTTTCTCGACCAATTTCACTACATTTGCAGGCAATGGAACGTATTGAAGTTCCTTCGCTTGGGCTTCGCCATGATGATAAGCCCAGGTGAAAAACTTAATTGCCTCTTTACCTTGTTCAGGCTTTAATTGATTTTGCTGCATAATGACAAAAGTGGTTCCAGCGATAGGCCAACTTGTTTTGCCGGGCGCATCAGTGAGGACGAGAAAAAATTGATCCGCTTTCGCCCATTCAGCAGATGCGGAGGCCGCTTGAAAACTCTCTAGGCTTGGTTTTACCATCTGCCCTGCTTTATTCTTCATTTGAGTGCTAATGAGCTTATTTTGAAGTGCATAAGCATACTCAACATAACCAATAGAACCACTCGTTTGCTTTACAAACGAAGCGACCCCTTCGTTTCCTTTTCCGCCTACACCCACTGGCCAATTTACAGCAGTACCTTCGCCCACCTTTGTCTTCCACTCAGGGCTCACCTTAGAAAGATAGTTTGTCCAAATAAAGCTCGTGCCCGAACCATCTGCACGATGGACAATCGAGATCTCTAATTTAGGAAGTTTCAAGTCGGGATTCAGGGCCACAATTTTTGGATCATTCCATTGAGTAATTTTTCCTAAGAAAAGCTCGGCAAGAATGTCTCCGGTCAGTTTCATTTTTTGATCTTCAATGCCCGGAATATTCACGATGGCCACTAAGCCTCCGTTCACGAGAGGAAATTGGACTAAGCCCTCTTTCTTCAATTCTTCAGGTTTGAGCGGCATATCTGAAGCACCAAAATCAACGGTTTTGGCTTCGATTTGTTTAATACCGCCGCCTGAACCAATGGATTGGTAGTTGATGCTCGTGCCATTTCCTTTTTTGTAAGTATCAGCCCACTTAGCAATGATGGGATACACAAAGGTTGAACCGGCACCGGTGAGATCAGTTGCTAAAGCTTGTGGTAAATAACCCAATACCAATATCGCGAATAAAAATTTCATTGAAGCTCCTCAAAAATAAAAATCTGTTATGGGGGTCATCTTAGATTTTGTGGCGAAGAGTTTCAATAATTAAACACATGCTCACCATAACCTGACTCAACTCAAACTGTTAAATCTGTGGGGCTGCGTTATTTTGAAGTAGAGACCTGTGATTGGATCGCTTTTTGATAAAAACCCCGAATTTGCTCACTCGCATAGGTGTCATTCAAAAATTCAACTGCACACGAAAGCGAAGTCTGCTCGGCTTCTTGAAATTGCCCACATTCAAGCAAGGCCTGAATCAATGCGATTGCAATATACGCACGTCGAGAAAGCGCGAATGCCTTTCTCAACGCATCTAAGGCAAGATCTGGCTTTTGCAGGTGACGATAGCATTGGCCCAATCCATAAAATCCACAGTGGGCATAATTCTTGGTCTTTGTGGTGAGCAGAAAGAGCGAAGAGGCCAGTTGCGGATCGCCCTCTTTTAGCAATAGGTTCGCATTGGCGAGAAGATACGGGGCATTCAATTCACCATTCGGAAGATATATTATATTATCGGTTTCGTGTTCCATCTCTCAGATTATCAAATGGAGATCAAAAAACGACAAGACGGCAAATTCTGCCGATCACCGGGCAAAGCTCCATAATGCCATCCTCAGCTTGAGCGGCGTTTCTTTTCAGGCACGTTCACGAGCGCCATGATTTTGGATGCGATTCCATCAAGCGGCAGTACCTCATCCACACCGCCCATGCGAATCGCTTCTTTAGGCATTCCAAAGACCACACACGTTGCTTCATCTTGAGCTACGGTGTGAGCGCCCACCGCTTTCAACGCTTTCATCCCCCGCGCTCCATCGGCTCCCATTCCCGTCAGAATGACGGCAGTGAGATTCAAATTTGCAGAATTTTGTACCAAGGAATCAAAAAGAAAATCAACTGAAGGCTTATGGCGATTCATCGGCGGCGCATCCGTAACCTTCACCCGCCAGTCAGTACCCTTCATAACCGCTTCCATTTGAAAACCGCCCGGCGCAATTAAGACTTGGTTGGGTAAAATCAAATCACCATCTTTGGCCTCTTTCACATCAAAAGGACAAAGCTGGTTCAAGCGATCCGCAAAGGCTTTTGAAAAAACAGCAGGAATATGTTGAACCACTAAAATAGGAGGAATCGATGCAGGAAGCGATAAAAACACTTGTTTTAACGCTTCGGTGCCGCCGGTGGACGAACCAATCACCACTAATGCACGCTCATCAATCGTTCCAGTGTTGAGCGAATGCTTTCCATGATCGAACGATCTCTTGATCTTCACTTTCGAACGACTGGCTTCCTTCACCTTTTCAATCATCAGAGGGCCTAGGGCCGATAACTCATTGAAACTTGGCTTTTGAATGTAATCTACCGCTCCGGCCTCAAGCGCATTCAGCACCAAAGGACCCTCTTCCATGGTCAGTGAACTAATCATGATGGTGGGAATCGGATTCGCGGACATATAACTTTTGAGAAGCGTCACTCCATCCATATCGGGCATGTGAATATCAAGAGTAATCACATCTGGCTTCAGCTCAGGAATTAATTTTTGGGCCAAATGAGGGTGTTCAACGGTCGCGACGACCTCGATGTCGGTATCTTTTGAAAATACATTCGCCAATAAGTCCCGCATCGCCTTTGAATCATCGACGATCATGAGTCTCATCTTTTTCTCAATTCGAAGACGTCGTCGACTAAAATCAAGCTCGCCTTTGAGTATCCCACGGCGAAGCAGTTTTCCTTCTACTTTGACATCATGATTCTTGAGCTCAGCATCCAGCAGTTTCTCGATACTCTGACTCAACCCTTGATTTGCATGTGCTTCGCTCGTGGCAAAAATATATTTTACGAACTGAAATGAATTGCGTTTCGAAGTCACTTCACTTGAAATGAGTTTTATGACATCCCTGATTCGCTCTTCCTTCGCTTCCACAACCCACGCCACGCTTTGCTTTTCAAAGGCACCCCAAAGCAAAAGATGCCCAGGGGGTAAGCAAAATGAAATGCTTGCCGCATCGGACTCCTTTAAAATCTGTTTATCTTTCAGTGTGATCGCCATCATCACTACTACCCTTTTTTCTTCTGGTTAAAGTATTTTTCAGAAAGATAGGCAAAACCCGAAAGCGGTGAGAATTCCGTGGCGAGGTCAAAAAGAGCATTTTTAGGATTCCGTTCACCGAGTTCCTCCAAAACCAAATTCCAATCCTGGCCTGCCATTAAGGCTTGCGATTTCACATGATGAAATAATATCGAAGCTTCATTGGAAACATCACCACAAACCAAGCTCACGGCCATCTTTTCGGAATAGACTTTCATTAAAGTGTCTTGGATGGTCCCAGAATGAAATAACAAATACACGTCCCCTGGCTTAGCAGGGTGATGGATCAAATCCTCCTCCGACTTCAAACGCATTCCCCACTCTTTTTCAAATTGTTCCTTCATGAAAGCTGCTCCACTGGCAGCAGCATCCAAGAAAAGGATACAGGGGGGCTGATGGAATGAGACCATTGCTTTTAAAGTTCCGGTGATTCGCTTTCGATCTACACCTTGCATGAGCAGAATTCTCACTTTATTTTCGGGGTCGGTAACTTTTGTAACCTGTTGGAATGCACGATCTAAACTCAAATCACGCGATCCATTCTCCTTTACCCTGACTGAACAGCGAATCTTGGTTCTCAGTTCATCCGCTCGTTGCTTCAAGTTATTTAGTGCGGGCTTCTCCACATAATCCGAAGCCCCATTTTCCAAGGCCTGTGCAGCTAGGCTTGAGTCTTCCCGAGAAACAGAACTCACCATGACCACGGACGGATGACTAGAATTGAAATTCCGACGTAGGTACTCCACTCCATCTTGCTCGGGCATATGAATATCTAGGGTGAGTGCATCCACTCGGTTCGTTTTTAAAAATGTAGCAGCTTCTAAACCATTCATCGCAAAACCTGCGATTTCAAAACCGTATTGAGCAGTAAAAATCTGCTTCATTAAAGTGTGAATACTGGGCGAATCGTCCACCACCAAAATGCGAAGCAATTTCGCAGCCGCGACCTTCCCAGCAAGCCTTGAATGAGTATTTTTAACGTAAATAGAAGGGCCAATATTTTTCACTGGAAGTGGAAGTCCATGCAAGGACTCTGAAATCCCCAGGAACAGAAAACCTTCCGGATTCATATTCTTCAAAAGTTCTTGAGTGATCAATTGAATCTGTTTTTGATCAAAGTAAATATATACATTTCTGCAAAAAATGATGTCGAATGGTTTTTCATTCTTTAAATTAAGCGAGAGCAAGTTTTGCTGTTCAAACCGACACACCGTGCGAAGTTGGTTTTTTGCCTTTGCGAAATTCGAGATGTCTCCCGAGCCTCGAATCCAGTTCGAGCTCAACAAATGGAGCGGAATCTCTTTCACCTCATTCCACGGATAAACACCGTTCCTTGCCATTGCCACACACTCGGCATCAATGTCGGTTCCTAAAATATCAAGTTTGATCTGTTTAACCGCTTCTGGAAATTGCTTCTGGATGGCATATTGAATCACCATCGCCAAGCTGTACGCCTCTTGACCACGGCTGCTCGCCGCACTCCATATTCTCAGTGTTTTATCCGCGCGCGCTAGAACTTGGGGCACCAGTGTTTTCAGAACGTCTGATGTGATAAACTCAAAATGAGCAAACTCACGCAAGAAATAGGTGTGATGCGTGGTTAAGGTTCCAATCAGAACCTGACTTTCCGCATCCCAATTCCTTTTCAGATATGCGATATAATCCTGCAAAGATGCAAGATTCAATTGCATTAAACGCTTCTGCAACCGAGACAAGATCATCGATGAGTGACGATCATTTAATTGAACCCCGGTGAGTTCCTGTGCAATTTTAGCGATTTCTTGAACCGCAAGCGTTGGATCATCAATCTGAGGTGCTGGCTTCAACAGTGCATTACTCATTAGGCTTTAGTCTCCAATAACGTCTACGCAGCTTTACCTTGGGAATCAACGGCAATTGAAGTTTGAATTTTTTTGACCGCGGCATGATCCACTAAATTCAAGGTACGCGAAATATCCAGCATCAAAATTAAATGATTCGCATTCTGATAAACTCCGGTAATCGAATCTACTTTACTTCCAGTCAGTTCCGGCTTTGGCGCTATTTGATCTGGTGTCACCGCAAGGACACTCGTTACGGAATCCACGACAATACCCACACTAAAAGGTGAAAGATCGCAAATAATTACGACCGTTTCCTGATTCTCGGCAGGTTTAATCGAAAGCTTCACTCTGAGGTCTAGTACCGTAATCACTTGTCCGCGCAAATTCATAATCCCTAAAAAGTAAGCGGGTGTCTGCGGAACCGAAGTCACTTCCGGTAGCGCGATCACTTCTTTTACTTGCAATAATGGTATCGCAAAACTCTCACCCCCCAGGGTAAACGTTAAAAATCGCTCAGCTGTTTTTCCAATTTCATTTGCTCGTTTCATGCAATCCCTCTCTCCTGATTCTTTACCATTCCCACTAATTCTAACATTTCCAATATCAGCGCTGGCTTTCCATCACCTAAGATGGCAGTCCCACTAAACCCTTTTGAACTTTTCAATTCTGCACCTAATTGTTTCACCACAATTTGTTGTTGCCTTAAGATGTCATCTACCATGACGGCATACGGTCGCTCATGATTTCTAAAAATCAGTGCAATTTGCTCTGTAGGGGCATTCTTATTTGGCTTACTGAGTAACTTTGATAAGCGATAAATCGGCAGGACTTCGCCGCGAAGTTGAAGCACCTCACCCATACCCGTTTTCACATGAAGTTCGCCCGGTTTTGGTTTGAGCGATTCATACACATGCGAAAGTGGCACAACAAAACGTTCTGTTTTTAAACCCATTTTATTTTCCACCACCATGCCATCGATGATCGCAAGCGTAAGTGGAAGTTCGACGCGAAGAGTGGTACCCTTGCCGACCTCAGTCGTCACACTTACTTCGCCTTGCAGTTGGGCAATATTTGTTTTCACGACATCCATTCCTACACCCCGCCCAGACACCTCACTCACCACTGACTTGGATGAAAATCCAGGATGGAAAATTAAATTCACCGCATCCCTTTCGCTCATCACGGTACCGGGTTTGATCACACCCTTTTCAATTGCTTTTGCAAGAAGCTTTTGTCCATCAATACCTCCGCCATCATCCGTCACTTCTAGGACTAACTTGCCCGATTGATGAAAAGCACGAAGCCAGACTTTGCCCATTTCTGGTTTCCCTGCCTTTGCCCTTTGCTCGGCCGATTCAATTCCGTGATCCACTGAGTTTCTCACCAGATGCACCAGAGGGTCGCCAATGGCTTCGAGCACAGTTTTATCGAGCTCAGTTTCCTCACCTTCCACAATGAGTTGCACTTTTTTATTCAGAGTCGCACTCGTGTCGCGGACGATCCTTTGCATTTTCTGAAATGTTTGCTTTACCGGGATCATTCTTAAACTCATCGAAAGGTCTTGTACCTCTTTACACACTTTACCTAACTGAGATGACGTTTTTCGTAAACTCGGTGAAGAACTCGTAGCGAGCTGCTCTTGCAGCACGGTTTGCAATATGGAGAGTTCACCCACAAAATTAATTAATTTTTCAAGTCGCGAAAGACTCACTCGGATGGATTCCTCGGATGTGCCGGAAGGAGAGCCCGCAGGGGCTTGCGTTTTTTGCACAGGTACCGGAGCGACAGGAGCAAACTGCACTACCGGCGCAATCGTTGGCGCACCTTGAATTGCAGGTTCTGGAGCGGGTGGAGCAAGACCGGAATGGAAATTCTCTAAGAGAGCTAAATCGTCACGAGAAAGGTCACTTGCACTAAAAACCTCATCCACCCGCACTTCTGCTGATTCTTCAGCAGTCGCTTCTACTTCCACTGGCGCTTCTACTTCCGCTGTTTGAATCGGCGTCTCTGGCGCAACCTGTTTTTCGCCAGCGGTTGCCGCCCTCACTTCAAGCAGGAGCGCATCCAAATCAAACGTCGCCAGTAGATCAACCTTAAGTCCATCAACGATGGTTTTAATTTGATCGGTACATCTGAGTAACAGACCGATCAATTGAGGAGTCATCGAAATCTGATGGTTTTTCACTTTAAGGAAGAGGGATTCAAAATCGTGCGTAAAACTTCCCAATTGATCAAAACCAACTGCCTTCGAACTGCCCTTAATATTGTGGGCGACTCTAAAAATTCTCTCCAAGGTGGGAACATCATTGGGGTTCGATTCCAAGTCCAAAAAACAATGCTCGGCATCGCTCACCAATTGGGTCGCTTCATCCAAAAAACCACGTTTCAGTTCAATCTCAAATTCATCCATAATTTAAACTTCCTCAAATCTTTTGTCGTCATGGGATGGCACTGATTCCGAGAGTCCCACATGAGTTCCCACAGCTTTTTTCAATGGGATTTCGGATTTTACCACTGGTGGTACCGTCTTTTTTACTTCCGCTGTTTTAATGGGCACTACGTTTGAATGTTGAGCTGCAATTTTTACTGAGCTTGGGCAAACCTTCGCTACTGCCACCTTCGCTGCAGTCATCTTCACCTTCTCCTGTGAACTACCGGAAACCAATGAAGCAAGTGTACCTGCCATGCTTCGCAAATCTTTTACTTCGGTAGTCAGTGAATCTGATGCGTGGGCAGAGTGTTGGGAAACACTTGCATTTTTATGAGTGACTTGATCAAGCTGAATAATGGCCTTGTTAATTTCCTGTACTCCCTGTGATTGCTCGGCACAGGCGGTGGCGATTTCAGAAATCATCAAACTCAAATTTTCCACATTGTTGACGATTTCATTGAGTACCCCATCGCAGCGCTCTGCGATTTTTGTTCCCTCTTGCACTCTCCCTTTTCCTGCCACGACTAAACTTTCCACATTTTTTTGTGTGGAATGAACAATCCCTTCTACCTTTTCAATACTCGCTACCAGCATTTGGGAAATTTCTTTAGCGGCATTTCCGCTCATTTGCGCGAGATTTCCCACTTCTTCTGCAACCACGGCAAAACCCTTTCCGTGTTCGCCCGCGCGGGCAGCCTCCACAGAGGCATTAAACGAAAGAAGTTTGGTTTGAAAAACAATGTCGTTGATGACTAAAGTCTTTTTACCAATCTCGGTGATTACCGCGACAATTTCAGACATCTGTTGATTGCTCTCATCCATCTGATGTTTAATTTGGCTGTTATTTTCATTGATGGCTTCCATGGAAACCATCATCTCTTGGAGAGTGGCCTTGCCACGTTTCGCCACTTGCTGGCTCACGACCGCGGACTCTTGTGAATTTTTCGCATTTTCCGCATTTTTGCTGACCATCGCACTCACTTCTTCAATGGACGCAACCGTCTCTTGGAGTGAGGCTGCTTGCTCCGTGGTCGCACTGGAAAGTTCCGCGCTCAATGAAGACACCTCTCCTGCCGTCGTTGCCACATGACTTGCCCCTGTACTGAGTGATTCTGCCAGGGAATGAAGCTGAACTATGATTTGACTTACCATTTTCCATGCCGCAACCAGCAGAATGAAAGCAATCAGTGACGATAGCCCAATCATCAAACCAAGCATCCGCAGTGCGCTCTTATTCATTTGAATGCATTCACTATGTATAGAATCAAGTTCCGATTTGACCACCGCCCCGAGTGCATCTATGGATGCAGTCACTGCGGTGAAGTATTCTGCCGGTTTCTCGCCAAATTTACCTTGATCTGATTTAAGTAATACCGTTTCGATTACCTGCAATGCCTTGATCCAGTCACTCGAGGTTTTGAACTTCTCTAAACTCTGCCGCCCTTCTGTTGAAACCAGAAGGGCGGGCGAATCCATATTGGCAATTACGCCTGAACGCAAACCAGAGACCATCGAAACTTTAAGATTGTTAATTCCAACATCTGCATTGAGAATATTTGTAATATTTGCGCGCAGTCTTCCGGCATTCTCTTTGGCACTTTCGAGCATAGTTAAACTGAGAAGTTTGGTCTCAATTCCATCTAAGCGATCCACGCGAGTCACGCCGACTTCCACTTCTATCAGATGCTGGAGCAAATCACTGTAGGCCGCCGACATGTCGGATGCCGCTTGTTTCGCATCGGTTTTCTCACGAACATCACTTAAAGCGATGAAAGAACTTTTTAATTTTGCGGTGGATGCCGGATCTAAGGCCACTAATTTTAGGGCGTTCTGAAGGTCAACTTCCTCCTGATCCCCCATGCGCCTTTGCGCCTTCAGATCATCGGCACTTAACTTCCCACCCAAGAACATTGCTGATAGGCCCCGCTCCTTTTGAAGATCATGGATGAAGATGGATAGGGCCTGAAAAAGTTCAGTGTCAGCTTTGATCGCCTTTGCCGCCACGAAGCGTTGCCAATTTACGGTGGCTGAAGTCACCGCGAGACCTATAAAAGCGATTAAGGGTAATGCCACTAAGATGCCAATTTTCTTCCCGATGCCAAAACTCATATTTTGCTCCTCTGTTCTCAACGTCACTGATCGGACGTTAAGTGCCGAAGCTTTATAGAGTTATCCCCATTTTCCTTTAGTGAAAATCATCATCAATAGGGACAAACCGCCTCACACACTCAAGGTACAAAATGTCTCAACTTTCTTTAAACATTTACCGATCAGCCTTTGACAGAGTTGCCTTGGGCAACGTGAAACCATCCACAACGATGAGGACGATGATGTTAAAAAAATTAAGTCTGAATGTACGACTGCTCAGTTTAATCTGCTTTTTAGTGCTGATTTGCATAGGGGTGGGAACCATGACCTTGCGATCCACTCACGATATCGTGAAAGAATACAATACAGTAGTAACAGCGAACCTACCCAATATTCAAAAACTCGGCCTAATGCGCTACGAAAGTCAAAATTTTGTCCGGAATGTAATTAAACTTTCAGTACCAGGCAACTCGCAGAAGGAAATCGATCATGTGAACGAGGGAATTGCCAAAGCAAAGGGTAATTTCAACAAGATTGAAGAAGATTTTTATAAAAGGGTAGCGTAAAATTTATTGTGTAGATTCGGCAGGAGCTTTGAACCAAGCGAGCCGCTTCTGGAAAGTGATTGGGTGCTTTTTCCAATACGCTTCCATCCGGATAGATACAACGGCTAGAAGGCTGTAGCAAGATTTTTCGCCAGCGACTATCTCCATCGTCTTGGTTCTCCGTTT
>CAIMWN010000164.1 GCA_903845155.1 Oligoflexia bacterium | reverse complement strand
CTCTACCAACTGAGCTACACCCCCACAGAAATATCTAAAATACGAAACGCAAATATAACCAAAGAATTGGGCCTTGGCAAGCGTTGATTTTAGTTTTGCTTACTCACAAATTGTTATAAATCACTTTCATTCATTTATTAAGGAGTACTCAGTGCAAATCCTCTCAATTTTACTCTCATTTTTGACCCTCTCGAGCTTTGCCAAGACCCCACTTCAAGAGGGTTGGCAAATCCAGGATTCTCTAAAGGTATCGGAAAATGGGGAGATGGTTTCCACTGAGAACTTTTTGCCCTTGAACTGGCATCGAGCCTCAGTTCCATCGACCGTACAAGGCTCATTGGTGGATGAAACCCCGTCGCAAGACCCTTTCTACGAGAAAAACATGACGAAGCTTTCAGATCAGTTTGATCGCGCTTGGTGGTACCGAAAGACCTTTAGCCTTTCAAAACGGACGCAGGGAAAAGTCGTGGAACTTCATTTTCAAGGGATTAATTATTCAGCCGAAATTTGGTTCAATGGAAAGAAACTCGCAGACAAAAATGAAATAGTGGGTACCTATCGAACCTATACATTTGATGTAACTAAGCTGGTGCATTTAGGTGGTTTAAATACCGTCGCGGTGCTGGTCAGCCGTCCTTCCGCGAATGACCTTACCCCAAGCTGGGTGGATTGGAATCCGACTCCGCTCGATAGAAACATGGGTCTATGGAGAGAGGTTTTCTTCACCACACGGGGTAATGTTGGAATTGCTGATCCACAGGTCATTACTCACTTAGATGCCGGAACTGCTGCGCTCGCTCATTTGACCGTTGAAGCCGAGCTCACGAACGCTTCTGATACCGTAGCTGATGGCGAGCTTCAAGGTACAATCGGAAACGCCGCTTTTGCACAGAAAATAAAGCTGAGTCCCCACGAAGTACGCGTAGTTCAATTTAAACCGAGTGACTATAAAACCCTCAATATAAAAAATCCAAAACTTTGGTGGCCTGCTCAAATGGGATTGCCTGAACTCAACACGCTTCAACTTAAATTTAAAACCAATGATGGGACGCTTTCGGACGAAAATGAACTCAAATTTGGGATCAGGGAAGTGACCTCAAGCCTGACCACTGAGGGAGCAAGGCTCTTTAAAATAAATGGTAAACCTATTCTCATTCGTGGAGGCGGATGGGCCTCCGATCTCTTCTTGAGGTTTTCGCCAGAGCGACTTGAAAAAGAATTTGCCTACGTTCAGGATCTCCACTTGAATACGGTTCGTCTTGAGGGACAGTTTCAGCCCGAATATTTTTATGAACGGGCTGACCAACTCGGTATTTTAGTGATGCCGGGATGGGTTTGTTGTAATCAATGGGAAAAACCTGATCAATGGACGGAAACCACTTATAAAATAGCGAATGCATCTCTGCATGATTCTATTCGATTACTCCGCGCGCACCCGAGTGTCTTTGTTTTTCTTTATGGGAGCGACAATGCCCCACCCGAGAGAACTGAAGCCATGTATTTAAAAACATTTGCGGATGAACACTGGCCAAATCCGGTACTCGCGGCGGCGTCCTCAGGAAATAATATTTTCCCGGTCGGACCTCACCCCACTCCCACCCCTTTCAATTCTCTGCATTTCTTACTCGGAGATAGGACTGGCGTAAAAATGACCGGCCCTTACGACTACGTTCCACCCTCTTACTGGTACGTCGATAAAGATAGATTTGGCGGAGCGTGGGGATTCAATACAGAAACCAGCCCCGGCCCCGCTGTGCCGCCCATTGAAACCATCAAAACCTTTATTTCATCGAGTCACCTTTGGCCAATGGATGAGGTTTGGAATTTTCATGCGGGGCAAACCGAATTCAAAGATATTCATGTTTTCATCAACGCATTTAATAAAAGATATGGTGAAGGAAATAGTGCAGAAGAATTTGCAATGAAAGCCCAAACCATGTCCTACGACGACCAGCGAGCGATGTTTGAGGCTTATGGTAAAAAAAAATATCATTCGGCAACGGGAGTAATCCAGTGGATGTTGAATAACGCCTGGCCGTCTTTAATCTGGCACCTTTATGATTACCGCCTCAGACCGGGCGGATCGTATTTCGGCGTTAAAAAGGCAACGGAAGCAATACACATTCAATACTCTTATGATGATCAGAGCATTGTCGTTGTGAATAGCACCTATGATGCCGTAACAAAGTTGACCGCAAAAACAGAAGTGTTTGATTTTAATTTGAATAAAATATTTGGTTCAGAAAAAAATATTGATATAGGCGCTGATCAATCAAATGCGGTTCTGACACTGCCTCCACTCGAAAACAATCTGAGTAAAATTTACTTTGTGAAACTGGGCTTAAACGACGCCTCAGGAAAGACGATCAGTAGTAACTTTTATTGGCTGTCCACTCAAACCGACATTTACGATTGGGAAAAAACAGATTTCACACATACTCCGACTCTCCAGGAAGCTGATTTTACAGAACTCAGTTCACTGCCAACCACAAAATTGGCAGTGAGCACTCAACTCTCAGAGGACGATAAAACTGCAAGCGTGACCGTTCAGAACAAAGGCACAGCACTTGCGTTTTCTATTCGTTTAAAGTTACTGGACTCGGCCACAAAAGATGAAGTGCTCCCCGTCCTTTGGGACGACAATTACTTTTCTTTGATGCCAGGTGAAACGAAAGTGATTGGAGTCCGCTATCCTCTTGCGAATTCTAAGAGTAACACAATGGCAGTGACTGCGAGCGCTTGGAATGTGGTAGAAACGAAAAGTAAGATGATTGTGGATCATGGAAATTCTAATTGAATACGCTCATCGCCTTCATCGCCAGCACCTTATTTAATTTCTCAGTTGCTCATGCTGAGGACTCATTTGAAATCACGACCATTTTAAATGAACAAAGCATTCTTTTGGAATCGACAGATCCAATCTCTCCCCTACTCCACGTGAATAGTTTGCTCGTTATTAAATCGCAAGAAACCAGAAAAGTATTGGGTTACGCACACGCTACTCGAGTGGACCTAGAGAAAAAAACTGTTGAAGCAACGGTGCATACTCACTCTGCAGCTGCTCTCATTCGCATCCATGACCGTGCTGAATTCATTGACCTCACTCAATCCAAAATGAGTGGTGTTGAGATGAACAAGGGTAGGCAGGACCTCATCGTACGAGGCGACAAGAACATTTCAAGCAAGTATAAACCGCAAGTATATATTGGTGCCATCGCCGGGCAAACCGCGGGTACACTTGAAGATAAAGAGTGGCTGCTTGGGCCAAGCCTCATGGCTTACGGTATGAACGAACGCTGGCAACTTGCTACCTTGCCCTATTTGGACATTTTAGGTGAAGTAAACACGCAGATCAAATACAAGATTGCGGAACGAGAAGACTATCGGGTGAGCATCAGCATTCAAAGCGCTCAAAATTTCAGTCTCCATAAACCAGTGGGAAGTGGTTCGATCTATTGGGACACCTATTCAAATTCTAAGTTTTCAACTTACCATCAACTTCAATTTAGCTCCGGTGGGTCAAACTTAAATGCCAACAAAGTCTCTGCCGATTTAAGCATAACCAATAGCTACATCACTGACTCTTGGAATCGATTCATCTTTGGCCCGAATTTAAATTTTGAACGTCGCTCAGTAGGCGGATTACTCGCTTATCATTGGGTATGGGATCAACTCACTGCATCCATTAGTGCCTACTCCGGGGACTTCACTAATATTCGCTTAGGAGATGACGGGTATTTATTTTTGCTGGATTTTTGGTACCGCTTTTAGAATTTCAACGAACTTACTTTCCCCCACTTTTAAATCTCCTAGTAGATACTCACCAAATTTTGTGCGTTTGAGTGAGGTAACCTCATGAGTAAGGGCAAGACAAAGTCTTCTAATTTCCCTGTTTTTTCCTTCAGTAAGAATAATGGTTAACGTTGACTCTTTACCATTCACTTTGATGAGTTCGATTTTTTTTGCTTTCAGGACTTCTCCGCAATCTTTGATTCCAAACAGTGCCTGACTGATGTCTTCGACAGTAAATTCACCACGCACGGTCACCAAATACGTTCGAGGGATTTCATTTTGAGGATCGGTGAGAAAACTAGAAAGTTTCGTATCGTTCGTAAGAAGGAGAAGCCCACTTGTTTGCTGGTCCAATCGACCTACCGCGTGAAATGTACTGAATTCTGCACCGAGTACATCATAAATGGTTTTTCTGCCTTCAGGATCACGCTTCGTAGTGAGGACCCCTTTTGGCTTATGAAAGAGAAGTAAAACAGACTTTTCTTTGCCGACTTTCTTTCCTGAAATCTCGATATGGGCGGTGTCGGGATTCACCATACGTTTGGGGTTCACTTCAACCGCCCCATGAACTTTCACTTGTCCGTCTACAATCAAGATACTCGCCTCAATTCGCGAGGCTAGCCCCAGCTTTGAAAGGGCACGTTCAAGAGATACTCGGCCTAATCCCCTATTTTTCAGAAATGTTACTCATCTATTCCATGATAGCACACCTTAGCTTGATTCGCGTCGAGCGTTCTATTACACTCTAAGGGCAAGCAAACTTAAATTGGAGATAAACGATGTCTAAATTTACTGCTGATAATTTTAAAACTGGTTTCTTAATCGATGAAGAACTCATGGCGGGCATTACTGAACCCGCAGATGCACCCGGGACTTATACCGCCTATGTTGTGCGTCACACTACTGGGGAAACCTTGGGTGTGCAGCAATTCACGAACGCTTTTGAAGCTATTCGAACCCTCAATGACATTCCACGTGAATGGACCTATGAGGCCATTTCAAAATGCGGAAGCGGAAATTGCGGCAAAGACGGTGGCTGTGGGAAAAAGGGCGGCGGTTGCGGGAAGAAATCAAAAGCAGAACCCGAAGCATGCGGGACAGAGGGCTGTTAAGTCTCTTCTGTAAAAAGAAGTAAGCGCTCAATGCAAATTCGGTAGCGGCTTAAATAACGCTGAAACTGAAGCCCTGAGAGATAAAATAGGGCTGAAAATAAGAATAAAGAAAAAACTTGGACGCTCCATTGGG
>CAIMWN010000163.1 GCA_903845155.1 Oligoflexia bacterium | reverse complement strand
TTTTCAATGGCGATGTTCCTGAGATCGTTCACCATTATTTCGGTGACGTCATCATCTTGAAGAAGTGGGTTTAATAATCCTAAGTCAGGAAGTTTGATTCCTTTATTCAATGCGGCTGCGTTGGGTTCGGTGACGATATTCGGAAATCCACCCGCGTTTGGATTGGTACTGTCGTCATCCCTGTTTTTTCCACGTAAGCCCATAATTAATTATCTCTCTTTTGTGTAAGATAGGCTACACTGAAATCAACACAGGTAGGCCAAAAAATGGGTGATGACAAAAATTTGACAGACAGCGAAGTAGCCATTGGAGTGAAGGAAGCGCTTCCTCGCGTTGCTGAGCCGCCCAAATATGCGGTGATGCTTCATAATGATGACTATACCACTATGGAATTCGTGATCGAAATATTGACAAATGATTTTTCGAAACCAAATGAAGAAGCAGTGTCTGTGATGCTGAAGATTCATAACGATGGCAAGGCAATTGCAGGTATATATTCGTATGACATAGCAGAGAGCAAGGTAGCGAAAGTTACTGAAAAAGCGAGGAAGTCGGGTTTTCCTCTGAAACTCTCTCTAGAGCCATTGAAAGGATGACGCAATGATTGGTAAAAAAGCGGAAGCTGTATTAAATAGGGCCCTGGCCTTTGCCGTTGAGAAAAAACATGAGTTCCTCACGTTGGAGCATGTGTTGATTGCGCTTCTTGATGAGGCAGAAGTCAGACAAACGATAGAATCATGTAAAGGGAACATCGAGAAGCTGCGTACCGATCTTGCCGCGTATCTCTTAAAAGAGGTTCCTCCTGCGCCGCAAAACGAGAAGGGTGATCCTGAAAATCCGATTGCCACTCTTGGGGTACAACGCCTCGTCCAGCGCGCGCTGTTCCAAGTTCAATCCTCAGGGAAGAATGAAATTCAACCGATCGACCTATTAGTTGCGATATTTCAAGCAAAAGACTCATGGTCACTTTATCTCCTGAATCAACAGGGCGTAGATCGTCTCGATGTGACCAGTTTTGTCAGTCACGGCGAAATGGCTAATGAGGGAAATAATCACGAAACGAATAAAGAAAATGGCGTTCAGGGCAATGAGCGCGAGTCTTCTCGTGCCTCAATGAATGATGCGCTTTCGCAATACACGGTAAATTTAAATGAGCTGGCGAAGAACGGTAAGCTGGATCCGATGGTGGGCCGCAAGCAGGAGCTCGACCGAGTCATTCAAACCCTTTGTCGACGCAGGAAAAATAACCCGCTTTTAGTGGGTGAGTCAGGTGTGGGTAAAACTGCAATAGCTGAAGGACTTGCTCAAAGAATTGTAAGCGGCGACGTACCAAAAATTTTAGGCGAGGCTGTGATCTATTCACTCGATTTAGGTGCGTTATTGGCCGGTACTAAGTTTCGCGGTGATTTTGAGCAACGCATGAAGCGTGTGATTCAATCGCTTGAAGTAAAGCACACCAAAGGAATCTTTCCGGTGCTGTTCATTGATGAAATTCATACTATCGTTGGAGCAGGCTCTGTGAATGGTGGGACAGTGGATGCCGCCAATCTTTTAAAGCCTATGCTTGCTCGTGGCGAAATTCGTTGCTTTGGATCAACCACCTTTCAAGAATACAGAAGCGTATTCGCCAAAGATCAAGCCTTAGCAAGACGGTTTCAGAAAATTGATGTGGCGGAACCCACCCAAGATGAAACGATTCAGATTTTACACGGTCTTAAAAACCAATTCGAACTTCATCATGGCGTTGTGTATTCACTCGATGCAATCAAAGCCGCAGTTGATTTATCGGTGAAGCATATTACTGATCGATTTTTACCAGATAAGGCAATTGATGTGATCGATGAAGTGGGCGCAAAAATGAGAATTAAGAATGCTCGTGCGGCCCAAACGGATCCTGAGAAGGCTAATGCGATCACTGAAGTGACTGCGCTTGATGTTGAAGAGATGATCGCTCAAATGGCGCGCATCCCTGCCAAGACGGTCACCAATAATCAAAAAGATCGCTTGCACTCACTCGATAAGAACTTAAAGCTTACTATTTTTGGTCAAGATAATGCGGTCGACAAAATTGTTTCCAGTATTCGCTTGGCGCGCTCTGGCTTACGCTCGGGTGATAAGCCAATTGGATCTTTCTTATTCTGTGGGCCCACCGGTGTGGGAAAAACGGAACTCGCAAAACAATTGGCGAGCCACATGGGGGTCGCGTTCCTGCGCTTTGATATGAGTGAGTATATGGAGCAGCATACTGTTTCTAGACTCATCGGAGCCCCTCCGGGTTACGTCGGGTTCGAGCAGGCGGGATTACTGACTGATGCGGTAACTAAAAATCCTCATTCAGTGGTACTCTTAGATGAAATAGAAAAAGCGCATCCGAGCGTGTGGAATATCTTACTTCAAGTGATGGACCATGGATTTTTGACCGATAACAACGGTAAAAAGGCCGATTTTAGGAACGTGGTGCTCATCATGACCTCTAATATCGGTACCCGAGATTCAGAGCGTAGAACCCTTGGTTTCGTGGATGAACTCGGTGGTACTTCTGCTTCACAAAAAGAATTGGAACGCGTGTTCTCGCCTGAGTTCAGAAATCGTCTCGATTCAATTGTGTTCTTCAATGCTCTCGATGCGAAGATGATGGATCAAGTAGTAGGGAAACAGTTGGTGGAACTTGAACATCTGCTCCTGGCT
>CAIMWN010000162.1 GCA_903845155.1 Oligoflexia bacterium | reverse complement strand
CAGAGAGCGAAGGAAATGCCGCGCGGTTGTCAATCAATGAGGCAGCAGAAACCTTTATTAATAAGGCGTTCTTTGAGATGGACATGTCAGTTGCTAGCCTGCTCTTAACTGGATTCGTTAAATACCCTGCCTCAAAAATAGTAGGCGCATTGAAAGACGAAAAGCATGAAATTGTAGAAAACCGCAAATCTCCGCTAATTCATTCCAATTGGAAATCACTATTTTCCGCCCAGCAGGTCATGTGGCCTCAAGCGGTGCGACTTTTCAGGCCTAAATTCGGTCAACCAGAACAACTGCTATTCAAATTAATGTGTCTCGCAAAAGAAAGTTTGCAACGAATAACGGCATTTCTTGGGCGATTTAAAATTAATCGCTAATTTTTCGAATTAGCAACCAATCTGATTTCTTCTTGAATTTCTTTCCATGAATCCACTTCCTCAACATATTTAGAAAAATTCAATAATTTCCTGATACTGCAAACACGATTTGGAATTCCTTGCATTTCGTGCGTAAATTCATAGCCATTGGTTAATTCAAATTCTTTGCAGATCAGTTTTGAGATCTCTTCAATAGTTATTTCTTGACCTGACGCAATATTTACAATTCCCACATTCTGGTTCACTAGTTCTGTAATTATTTTTGCCGCACTTTTCGTACTCAAGAAATCTCGACTTGAGGTAGGTTCTCCCCAAACGGATAGGACCTTGGATTCGGCCCTTGCTTTTTTCGCTTTTTCAAGTAATGAGACAATTACATGCCCGCCGCCATTTAGAAAACGATCGCCGTGACCAAACAAATTTGTTGAAAGTCCGTAAACAAATCCAACCTCATGTTGTTTCTCCAAAATTTCTAGGTATGACAGCCCGAGCCTTTTCGACATTGCGTAGCCATATTCACTCTCATGAGGCGTACCCTTTAGAAAGAAAGTTTCAGCTAGAGGCAGTTCGTCATATGGAAATCCGTAAGTAGCGACAGTCGACGCATAGTAAATCCATCGCGGAGGGTTTAAAAACATGGCATCGAATACCGAATTGTCGATTCGAGTATTAGCCAACAAACTGGCTTCAGGAGTCTTGGAATGTCCACCGACCCCAAAAACACGGGCCGCTAGGTGAAAAACATGAGTCGGTTTATATTCACTTACAAATTCTTGAACTCTTAAAAAGTTCTCTAAATTTAAATCGGAACTGGTGGGGTAACGTAAATCGGCGTCTGGGTACTTAGAACTAAGTCTTTGAACTAGCTCCTGGCCTAATGCTCCCGAACCCCCAGTAACCCAGATTCTCATTTAAGTTCTTTTTTGGCCTCTGTTAAATCAGATTCAGCCATTTCTTGAACCAACTGCGAGAACGAGTGCTTAGGCGTCCAGCCTAATAAATCCTTGGCGCGAGACGCATCCCCGCGCAAAGAGTCAACTTCTGTAGGTCTGAAATATCTAGAATCGACGCGCACAATTGCTTTACCTGTTGCCTTATTAATTCCGACTTCAGCTACACCGGCACCTTGCCAAACAACTTCAATGTCCAAAAATTTTGCTGCCATTTCAACGAATTCTCGAACTGAATGTTGCTCTCCAGTTGCAATGACTAAATCAAGGGGCTTTTCGTATTGAAGCATCAACCACATGGCTTCCACATAATCCT
>CAIMWN010000161.1 GCA_903845155.1 Oligoflexia bacterium | reverse complement strand
TTCTTCAATGGGGGTATAATTGAATAGGTCATTTTGTTCTGATAAGTTTCCGCGCATTCATCAGTTATACTTTATCCATTTATAAAATCAGCTGTTTTTTGAGTTTTTCTGGAGCCTGTTAATAAGATTATCGATGAATATTTGTTTGAAACTATTTCTGGAGCTGCCTCTGAAACCACTGCTGAGTGTGAGCTTGTCGGCTCTACTTTTAAATGCCTGCGCGTTGGAGAAGTCAGGCTCGGGTAAGGCCATTTATGTTCCTGTTCCACAAACCTACTTATTTGATGGAGTGAAGCAGGTGTCGAGTGCTGTGCAAGATGGCGCCGACCCAAAGAGCATGACCCAATTTAGGTACTCCATTTCTACCAATTCAAGGCTGCTCCTCCGGCTTGAAGGCTTTGCCTCTAAAGTGAGTGAAGTTTCTCAAGCTGCGGGCGATAAAGTTACCGTCGACGTTTATCTTGCAAAGAGCGCCGATGCCGTGAATGCCCAGAGTGCATTTCTACTCTGTCCCGTTCTTCATAATTGGATGATGCTCGCCACTTGGAGTAAGGCGTACCCCATGGGGAGTTCCGGAACTTGGCAAAGAGCGGGTGTCGATTACGAAGACAATGAATGTGTTCAAGCGAGTGCACCCATCGGTGTGAAATTAAATTTCGATGTGACGACATGGTTTGCGAATGATGTGAAACTGAGGAACATGAATTACGGGCTTGTTTTAATTTCGACTCAAAGTAACTCAATTGCCGTTCGCGGCGACTCGGATCCTTCGCAGGCGCCTCGGATCAATTGGGTGAAATAAATTTGACGAATCCTTCCTATTTTCCTGCTGAATGGTAGATTTTTTCGAAACGATGAAAATAAATATTGTCTGTTCGGTTTTTGTTCGGTATCCTGACTTTAGAGAAATACTCGTCGCGAAATCAACAAAACAGCATTAGGAGGCAAGCATGGAAAGTTTGTTCAACAAAAGACAAGCACGGTGGTGGTGTATTCATTTTGGTCAAGAGGGTCTTGATCCCACGCTCGTAAGGAAGCTACGAAACTTCTTAAAGCATGTGAGCCCGAATGTAGTTTTCGGAAACAGAAAAGTATTTTTGGATGTGACCGAAAGTAAATGGAAGGGCTCTCTCTATCTTTTCCAAACTAAGCTTTCTCAAGGGGCGCAAAAACATAATTTAAGCACGGAAGTGTGGCAATGGGGAGTCGGGAATAGTCTTGCTGAGTCGTGGGTGCAAGCGCGCTGGAAGACACTCAGTCCTGAGTTATTGCCCTTAGAAGCGATCCTCGATTATTTAAATCCCCTCGAACTCGATGAAAGAACCAGCGAGGCAAATTTCCGCTTGCAACTCTTACGTGAGCTCGGGGTCGATTCACTTCAGGCCCTGATTGAAGTTCCTGAGGATTTGCTGCTTGAGCAATGTGGGGTTTGGATTGATGAGTTGGTGAGAAAATATTTCTCGAGGCCTGAAGATTTGCGAAGTCATTGGTTAGAGAAAATCACCACTGATTCTCTTCTCGAACAAAACTGTTCTTTTCAATTAGAAGATTGGATCCCAGCTGAGTACTTAGCCGTCTGTTGATATCTAATGAAGTGAGTTCAATGAGCTGATTTCTAAATGAGGAGTGCAGATTTCTCCCTGCACTCCTCGTCTAACTTTTTGTATCACTCAGTAATTTCTGTGAGCGTTGCCCGCACATAGACTCAGGGATTAGTTCAATTCGATTTACATTGACCATACTGAAAATAATATGATTGTGTCTGGTCGATATAAGCTTGTCCTGACCCAGCACTATGATCTTGCTCGGTATTTATCTGTTCAAGCGAGCAGTGCTCTCGCTAAATTTCAGGGTTTTGGATTTACTTTTGGGTTTGTTCGTTCATCTTTTCAATGATGGCTTTTACGTTTTTTTGCATTGCGGACTGCGGCTCAATTTCCATATATTTGGTAAAATCGAGTTTTGCGGCTGTAAAATTATTAAGAGCTTGGTAAGTCAGGCCTCTCACAAAATAAACTTCATGGTTTGAATCATCCAACTTCAACGATGCATTCAGATCAGAAAGCGCTTTCTGAGGTGTATTTTTTTCTTCCAAGTATAATGCAGCGCGGTTGTAATAAGCTTTTGCATACGAAGGATTGAGTTCGATTGCTTTTGAATAATTAAAAATAGCGTCATTAGTCTTGCCTAATTCATCATAAAGGTTAGCTAAGTTGTAGTAAGCAGGTGAGAATGATGGTTTGATCCGAATAGCTTTTTTATATGCTTGAATGGCTTCATCGGGCCTTTTCAAGCCTTTTAAACATACACCTTCATTAAGATAGGCCTGAGTGGCTTCAGGATACAATTCTAATGCTATTTCCGACTCCTTAAGAGCCTCTTGAAAATGTTTTGTGGTAATTAGGACGAGCGCTCGATCAATATGCGCTTCGCCACTTTTAGTATTTAGCTTTTGTGCATTATCAAAAAATCGTAGGGCTTCCTCAATATTACCTTGGCGAGCTAGGAGAAGTCCTGCATTTGCATAGATCGAACTAATTACGTCCGATTTACTGGCTACGTGAAAATAAGTTCCTAGCATGCGATGTTCGGGCGTAAGGGTAATTCTGAGCTGCTTTGCCATCTTTTCCTCGGAAAGATTGCTCCCCATTGCAGTTGTTTCAATGTTTCTCTTGAAACTACCATTGTCATATCTCACAAAAATATGACCGGGTGCTAGAATGGGGACTACAGGTAATTTTAGAGCATCTCCGAGGATCAAATAAAGAGTAGTAAAGCCCAAACAATTGCCCGCCCAGCTATCAAGCACATGATTCAGAAGTGACTCTTCCTCCGGATTCTTCATCTCTTCCAAATTCAAATGATTGACTACCGAATGATGCTCTTTGAACAAAGCTTTATTTAGAACGTCGATTTTCTTCTCGGGCAATTTTTCAGCATCCACTAACGGACGTAGCTGCAATGCTAGTTGGCTCACCATCTTTTTATACGCAGAGATATCAATTTCGGGATGGACGGCATTAGCAATCACGAGTGATGCGTCGAGCAAGTCCATATTAACGGAGACGTCAGAAATACTATTTGCATGCTCAAATGCAGTTTTTGGGTCAAGGGCGAATACACGATTTGAGGTTAAAATACAAGCAGTAAACCCTAGTATAAAAAGAATATTCATCAATTTCACCGTGAACAAGTTAGTCGTTAACGTTATCCTATCGACTTGATAATTTATGTTGTGTGACTTTGAATTAATCGTCAAATAATATTTATTTAATGTTTCTAAAGCATCACTTGTTCACTATCTATTTGTATTGCCGAGCACGCCACTTCAAGTTTTGATCCAGCTGTGCGTTTGAAGTATTTATAGCCCCACTTTTATTAATTAAATAGAGCCTATTTAGTTAAAGAGAGGCGCGTAGTTTAACGAGGAGCTTAAAATGTAATGAAGGTTGGCTCTTATTGATCTAGAGGCGCAAGGAATGTGTGATCGGGCCACGCGTTTCATGAAATGAAAATAGTTGAATCTTGTTTGCCTGGTGTATGAGGCGCGCGCTCGATGGCGCGTGACGATAAAATTGAAAAGACAAAGCGATGAACGTAACGCAGCCATTAAGTTTATGTTTTAGTGGCTGTGTCAAGTTCAGGTTTGGTCAATTCAGTGACGCGCATTTATGCAACAAAGCATTGAAGCAATATGCGACAAGTCACAAATTGCTTCAATGCTCTAAGGCGCTAACTGATTGTATCATGTATGAATTTACATCCGGCATAACCTTTGCGTATGATGATGTTATGAAGAACAGTAAGCGACTCACTTATTTCATGATCATCAGTGTATTTCTGAACGCTTGTGCAAGTGCACCGAAAAAAGAAATTCAAACAAATACATTACCGGATTGGGTGAACCATCCACAAACTTTATATCCTGATACCCGTTTCTTGGTGGCAGTGGGAACTTCGGCTTCGCGAGATGGTGCAATTGAAGATGCGAAAAAGCAAATGGCAGAAAGTTTTGTGGTCAAAGTGCAAAGTGAAACCAAAAGTAGTGCACAATCTTCACTCGACGAAAATACGTCTGGAAGCGTGAACGGTAGTGCCGGTCAAAATGTTGAAAAGAATTTAAGTTTACAAACTGAAACCTTTCTTCGAGGTGCTGAAGTAAAGGAAGTAGAGCAAGTGGGTAGTCAGTATTACGCACTCGTTGCACTTGATAAACTGAAAGCGCGTTCGGGTTTACTTTTGGAAGCAAATCGAATTCAAGGGCAGTTGAATCCTTTGGTCGACGAGCTTGAGAAAAATAATACTACCCAAGCAATGACGGAAGCAAAATTCCATCTCAAAGAATTATCTCAACTCTACGGGGAAGCGTCAGCTCTCGGAATGTCAGCATTAATTGATGTCAGTTCAATAGAGGCTCGACTTGCGCGTCTGCAAGGAAACAGCCGTGAGAAAAATAAGAAACTCGTTTTTTATGTAAAGACCATTCAAGGTGATGAGCGCTTTGAGCGCGACATCGAAGCCTGCATAAACGAAAGAGGCGGGACCGTGTACAACACCCCCCAAGCCCCTGCAACTGCGAATCGGATTGAGGTTTCAGTGATTGAGCGTCCTCAGCATTTGCCGATCAATGGTTTCCAAAAGATCCGTTTCGATCTCACCGCTGCCGTGGTGGAAGCAAGCGGTAAAATGTACCGGATTCAAGCCACTCGGACTGAAACAGGTCGGACGTATGAGGCGGTCCTGGAATCGGTGTCAGATAAAATTTCAGAGGATTTTTGTGAAAATCTTTTTAGTCGTATGAACGACGCGGTTCAGAATTAATCGAAAGTGAATAAACAAATTCAGAGTAACCCCAAATAAGGAGTAGAAAATGAAAGTAGTAACGAGTGCGAGTAAAAATATCAGTCTTGTAACCGTAATGAGTGCAGTATTCGCTGCTTGTAGCGGAGCGCCGGTGAAAGAAGTGAAAATTGAAGCGCCCCAATTCAAAGTGACTGATGCAGCACCAGGTGGACGCGAAGCTTGGCTCGATAATCCAAACATGTGGGCGGATAAGTCGGACGAGAATACTAAAGAATTTTATTACTACACCGGAGATGCACAAAGTGCGGATAAGCGAATGGCTTGTGAGAAAGCGCAAGCAGATGCAATTGATGATGTCGCTCGCCAAGTGAGTTCTTTCGTCAATACAGCGCTTGCAAGAGCAAGCACCGATTCTACTGGCAATGACAGCAATGGAATGTCGGCAGTTTCTGCAAGTCAGACGGAGACGTCAAAGCTTTCTTCCCAACTCTCAAAGACTTTAGTAACCGGTGTTGAAAAAAAGAAACAATATTGGGAACAGCGCGACTATTCTGAAAAGGGTGGATCTAAATCAATCTATTATTGTTGGGTGCTCGTAAAAGTCAGCAAGAAGAAAGTTGAAGATTTAGTGACCCGTGCTGAAACAATCCGTTTTAAAGAAGATCCGGCACTGAAGGATAAAGTGGAAGGTGGAATTACCAATATTCAAAAAGAATATGATCGATATATGCAAAATAAGGAGCAAAAACAATGAAAAGCAATTGGGTTTTATTAGCAGGAATTTTAACAATGAGTGTTAGCGCATGTTCTTCTTTCAAGGCAGAACGTGTGGATGAAGCAAAGGCCGATCAAAAGGCAATGGAAATTACCGATAATTGGGTAGACGGCGATACGATTCGAGTCATTGACGGAACCATCAAGCAAATCTATGCGCATAAGCGTTTTAATGAGTACTACGGTAAGTTTCAGGGTAAGCGTATTAAACTATTTGTGGGCGATATCCGCAACAACACCACTGAGTCTTACTTTCCGGTAAAAGATTTGGAAGATGCATTGCTGGAGAAAATGTCGAACTCCGATCAATTTGCACTCATCGATGCTTCACGTCGCGACGCTCTTTTGAAAGAGATCACTTATCAAAATGATGGAATGGTAGATCCAATTCAAGCGAAGAAGATTGGTAAACAATCGGGCGCGGATGTTATGATTTTTGGTGACATTAATATGAAGCCTGAAACTCGTGATGGTAAAACTATTAAAACTTACACTGTAAATCTTCATTTAACTGATATTGAAAGTTCTGAAGAAATTTGCAGAGCGCGTGAAAAAATCAACAAATATAGTCAAGGTGGCAGTAAGTGGTAGTTCGGAATAATCCACGCACTGGTTTCTGTTGCCCATGCTGAAATTAGCTAAGTTTTATAGAAATGATGGATCCATGTCGTGTGCAAAAGCACTGAAGAGTGTTTTTTGCACACGCATGATTTTTGCCGTATTCATGATTCTTGCTTCTTGCAGTACGAGCGATAAAGTTCGCTTAAAAGAATCACGTGATTCTTATATTCAAGGCGATTTTGCAAAATCTGAAGAAAAACTCTACACGCCTGAGGTGTATGAGAACGATCAAAACCGCCTGATGCATTATTATTTACTCGCCTCTGTGGGCATGAGTGAGGGCCTCTATCAAAAGGCTGTTTATTTTTTGGATAAAGCGCGCACCACAGCGAATACCCTCCGTTCCAGCACCGGGACTATTGATTGGTTCAGCTCTGATTACAAAAGTAACCCGATAGAATACTCCTACATTCATTATTTCCTAGCGATGTCGTACACCATGCTTGCAGAAGAGGGGAAGACTCCGGCATGGAGCACGCCTGAAATGAAGGATAAAAAAGGCAACGTGATTACGCCGGTTCAGAATTTTCCTGCCGCCGTATTTGATGCCCGTACCGTCGCTGATTATCGTCAAAAAGCGCATGCAGAACTTTTGGCTTGGGACACCCATCTCCAAGACCTCAAACGAACCTATGGCGATAAGAAGTTTTACAAGGACGATTTATGGGCGAGGATGCTCGCGAGTTTCCTTCATGCCAATTCTGATGAAAATAATGAGAAGCGTACGGGTGAGTTGCTTGCCGGTGACGCTCAAAAGATTCTGGATTCAAGTTTCCAAGATTATCCCTCGGCACAAAGTAATACTAAAGACCTTCATGTTTTGATTGATCAACTCACACGGCATGCCCAAAAGAAGAATGATACATCATCTCTCTTTGTCCTAGAGGCAGGGGTGATCGATAAATATAAGATTCAACGTTATCACTTGGGCCTTTCTACCCTGATGTCGCAGGTGAAGGACCCGAAAGTTCGTAACTTGATAGAGCAAGTAGGAATTAGAGTGATCTTGGCCACAGCACCCGAGTTTGGCTTGGTGCTCGCTTCAGGTGCCATCGCTGGTGCTGTAGGGGGCGGTGGCGATGAAGATGAGGCCGAAGGGCCGCCTAAATTCTTCACTGATGCCGTTGATCGTAGTTTTGGTTTTGAAATTAGTTTCCCTACCATTTCCGCACCTCCTGCTGATACTCGGGTACACCTTCAGTTAGCGCAGAACTCTACGCCACTGCCGGAATTTAATGTTCCCATTGTTTCGCCTCTTCAAGAGGTTTTGGCAACCGAACTCAAGAATCGCGAGCGCAGTGAAATGTTCGCTAAGGCTGTCGAAATTGGAGTTCAGTATTTGGTGGTTTTGATTCCAGCCATTCGTGCTTATCAGCAAGCAGGGCATCAGAGCGGAGAGGTCTTTAAGAAATTGGCAATTCTTGCCGGCTACTTCCTTGCTAAGAAGGCAATCGACCATGCGCATGACCCTGACATTCGCTCTTGGAGTTATTTGCCAAAATTCATCGCCGCCGATGTGATCAGTGTAAGCCCCGGTGAATATGATGCCAAGGTTACTGTTCAAAACTCACAAGGTCAATTTCAGCAAAGTTTGGGAAAATTGAGTTTCGGTAATCCTCAAAGTCCAGTGATCAGGGCTCGAATTGGGCAAATAGATATATTAAAGCCACGCTCTGCAGCACGAATCGTTCCACACTGATAGATTCGTTCTTCATTGATCGATTTCATCCTTGAATAGATAGGGTAATTTTGGAATCATGTGGGCATGAAAATTGATCAATGTAATGCACATGAAGTTTTGGATTCCCGTGGCTTTCCAACCGTCGAAGTTGAATTGATTTCAGGTTCTCAGCGAGCGACCGCGATTGTGCCATCGGGTGCATCCACCGGAGAAGGTGAAGCCTTGGAACTCAGGGACAATGATCCTAAACGTTATCATGGCAAAGGTGTTCTGAAGGCCGTTCAAAATGTGAACAAAGAAATTGGGCCTGCGATCGTTGGAAAAGAATTTTTAAAACAATCCATCTTTGATGATCTTCTTTTAAAATTAGATGGAACTCCCAATAAATCAAAACTGGGCGCTAATGCAATTCTTCAAGTCAGCATGGCGTTCGCGCGCTTGCTTGCAAATTCAAGTTCAAGTCCACTTGCCCTCAGCTCAAGTCTTGCCAGTATTTATGGAACCAGTGGTGTGACCCTTCCTGTTCCGCTCATGAATATTTTTAATGGAGGCAAGCACGCCGATAACGGCATCGCTATTCAAGAGTTTATGATCGTGCCGAGTGGTTTCGATCGTTTTTCAGATGCACTTCGCGCAGGGGTAGAAGTGTTCCATCAATTAAAAAAGATTCTGCACAAAAAAGGGCTCACTACGGCAGTGGGGGATGAGGGTGGTTTTGCACCGAAGTTATCAGATGAAGCGGAAGCCGGCCCCGGCTCACACGAACAAGTACTTACTCTTCTTTTAGAAGCAATTGAATCGGCAGGCTACAAGGCGGGAACTCAGATTTTTCTCGCCCTCGATTGCGCTGCGAGTGAGTTTACTGCGAAAAACTCACCTACAGGAAAAACAGAATATTTATTTGAAGGTTCAAAATTGAGCGCAGACCAAATGATTGCGATCTATGAAAAATGGGTGAGCAACTATCCGATTATCTCCATTGAAGATGGCTTAGCTGAGCACGATTGGGAAGGTTGGAAAACCCTCACTCAAAAACTAGGAAAGCAAATTCAAATTGTGGGCGACGATTTATTCGTCACGAACCCAGAGTTCTTGAAAAAGGGAATTGATCTAGGTGTTGCTAATTCACTTCTCGTAAAGTTAAATCAAATCGGAACAGTTACTGAAACTCTGGAAGCCATGAAGATGGCCCATCAGGCAGCCTATACGACTGTGATTTCTCATCGGAGCGGAGAGAGTGAAGATACCTTCATTGCCGACCTTGCCGTGGGAACCGACGCAGGACAGATCAAGACGGGTTCGGCTTCGCGTACTGATCGACTCGCTAAATATAATCAATTATTAAGACTTGAAATTGCACTCGGAAGCCGTGCAAAATATAAAGGTAAGGCTGCCTTTAAACGTTAGTCTGTGATTAAATGTTGTGAAGAACGATGAAAAATCTCAACTTCCATAAACTTTGGCTTATCTTCTTTGGGATCTGGAGCTTGCTCTTAACTGGATTACTTGATTTCTGGATTCAATCACCAGGACTTAAGCAGTGGGCTAAAGTTGAATCCTCACTTCGTGAAAAGCGTCAAGAGATTGCCGCCATTGAGGCCAGATCTGAAGTCCTTCAAAACATTGCACACCAGCTTGAGTATAATCCCACCGCGCAAGAGCGTGAGATTCGTAAGGTTTTAGGCTATTTGGGTGAAAACGAAGTTGTTTTCGAATTTTAAGTGAATCAGCTACGCTAAGTCATTTGACATTTTGCACAGTTCCGTCAAAATAGAGATATAGGGGCGCCACGCCGGGCTCCGCAAAGGAGGCATCAGGGAACGATGCATACTGGACACGTCATTTGGTTCAATGATTCGAAAGGATTTGGATTGATTGAGACAGAAAACGGGCACACCGTTTTTGTTCACTACAGTTCAATCATGGCCGATGGGTTTCGCTCACTCAAACAGGGACAAAAAGTTGAGTTTGATTTGTATGAGGATGAACTGAAAGGTTATCTCGCAAAAAATGTCATGAGTTGCTAATCAGCGAGTGAAGTAATAAAGAAATACATCAACTTTTTCAACGTAAGTGACTGCATTCAATACGTAGTGATGGTTCATGTAGGTTTGAATGAGCGTTGGCGAACAATCTTGCGGGTCGGTTGGAGCGCGGGCATCATTGTCAAAAAATAGAACGAGTAAAACGATGTTAGTTCATGGTGGTATCGGTCATGCCAATCGTTTATTTGGCTGTATAAAAATGATATCAGAGTGATATCATTTTTATACAACGGGAAAAATCTTCATTCCGAACTGGCGTAAAAAACCTCAATGTTTTTTTCAGAATTGCAAAAAAAAACCGGCTAACTGCACCATGCAATTAACCGGTTTCTTGAGAGTTGAGGGGTTGAGAGAAACTTGGTCGCGATTTGATTATTGTAAAGCGATAGGGCCAACAGTTTGGCCGTTGCTTAAAGTTAAGTAGACGAGTGCTTGAATGACTTGTCCGTAACCAGGGCTGCTGTAGCCAGTAGTATAGCCTGTAGTATAACCTGTGTTTGAAAGAATCACATTTTGAACTACATCAAGCGCAATCGATTGAACGCAAAGGCTAGTGGTAGCGGTGTTAGGATATCCAGTAGTATATCCAGTGTTATAGCCGGTATTGTAACCACTGTAGTACATCATGATTTGTTGTACTACTGCTTGATTGAGTTGAAGCATTCCTGAAACCATGCCGCCTTGTGGGCTTGCAGTTAATTGGAGTGTACCGTTAGTAGAAACTTTTGGTTGATATTGAATCATGCCGGTAGAAGTGTTCATGGTGCCGCCCATTACCACAGTTCCATGTTGGCCGGGGTTAGTGCTCATTGCAGGCAAGTAACCTACTTGGAGTTGAGCATCAGATTCAAGTGCTCCTGTTCCTGTAAATGAAAATGTTCCGCTTTGGATAGGTACGCAGCCACCTTGTCCACTTAACGCTGCTGCTTGTGCAGCTGCGAGTGCTGCTGCTTGTTGTTGGGCAGCGTTTTGATTTCCACATGCAGTCATTGCTACTGCAATCAGACCTACTGATAATATTTTATTTAAGGCTTTCATATTGTTCTCTCTTTTCCTTTCAATTTAACTACTCTCATCCCAATATAAAGCAAGGGTAGTGCCAACTCGGTGTGGAGAGTGAAGCAAGGGGATAAAGTGTTGAACGGTATAAGGAAATGGATGAATTAAATGAAGTTAGTTTTATAAGTTTTGCTCAAATCATGAGCACTGAAGTGTCTAAGTGTTTTACAGGTGTTATTCAGAATGACGGATGAAGGGGCGTTAAATAGCAGCTGTTGAATAACGTTCCTTGTATAGAGGAGACAGGCAATATAGACTTAGAACATGAGATCAAACGCTACTTTAGTCCTCTTATTAGCAGTGGTCTTGATGTCTACATTGTCTGCGCAAGCACAAGTGGTCGAAGCCCCCCTTTCAGCTCAACCTCTTCATTGGCATGTAAAGAAAGACTTAATTAAACCTGCAAATCAAGCAAGTGCACGCCATGCAGGTTACGTGGATGCGAAAACCTATCCAGTTGAGAATCCAGGCTTTATTCAAGCCGGCACCAAAATTAAAAAAGAGGGTGTGATTTTAGGGCCCAATTCTACTTACGATGCAATGTTCAATCCTGCAGCCTGGGTTGCGATTGATCCGCGAGATGGAAAAGAGAAAGTATTCCTTGCACCTCGGGCCGAGAAGGATCAGCCCGATCAAGTATGGAAAAAGATTTCTGAAGCGCCACTGCTGGTGAGTGTGGATGGGAGAAAATTTATTCCCTACTCCCAAGGTGCATGGTTGAAGGCGACCGAGCCTTATGAGCTGAATGGAGGCACCGAAGATGCCCGTTACGCTGACCTTCGAATGCAACCCTTCGTTGATGATGATGGCACTGTGTTTGATGGAGCGATGATGTATACCGCTTATGATGGCAAGACTGCGAGAATAGCTGTAATGCTGTTCCATCATGACCGCCCGCTGGTCACCCGGAAAAAGGGATTAGTCTTTAAAGACGAAGAGGTTTTGAAAAATCCACTCGTCCCTGGCTCCGCATGGAATAAGTCAATGTCGATGCGCCAAGTACGAGACCCGAAGTCGGGGAAGATCAATAATATTTATTTCTTTGGCGAGGGTAATCTGCATCATGGGGGAATCATGATGATGGAGACTGATCGGCCCTTCTCAAGTCATTCTGATGGAAGTTATGGCCTCACCTTTCCGACTACGGTCCCGGTGCTTAAAAGTCGCGAAGGTTATTTTGATCAAGGTTTAGTGGAGGCCGCACATCAACCTGAAGTGGTTCGGCTTACCGATGCACTCTCTAAGAAGACGGGCGAAATGTATGGGCTGCTTTTAAGTTATCACGGGGATACTCCGCCTTATGGTTACAGTGTAGGATTTGCCATCTTCCCGATGAATAAAGTAGGTGA
>CAIMWN010000160.1 GCA_903845155.1 Oligoflexia bacterium | reverse complement strand
TGACCCTAACCATGAGCTCCTTTGCTCAGGAGTATGAGATCGTTGAGCCTGGAACTGCAGTGAGGTGGAACTTTTGGGCCAGTGAAGGTCTGATCTATTTAAGATCAAGCAACACCAGTTTTGGAAACCGCTTCCGGCTTGGAGGCGAAGTCCATTTTTCCCCCGATTACCGGTGGCTTTTTGGGATAACGATATTTGATGTCATCTCTACTAAGGAATACTCGTCAGGATTGTTAGGAAACCTATCGCGTGGGGGGACTGATCTTGATTTTGGATATTTTTTGGTTCCTGATCGATTGTGGATTAAATACTCACTCGTCTTCGGTGAGGTAGAATCAGATAATATTTTAGGCCCAGTCGACAATCTAGGTCATTCTTTGAGCCTGGGATATCGTTTCTATAACAGAAAACAATTCAACATCGCAGTGGAACTGAGCTACCTTTATTTTCAGCAGGCCCAGGCCGACTACTTTGACCCATCCACCAATACTTTTGGTACCGCCACCTATCCTCCGGCCAACAGTTTAAGTTTAAACTTTAAACTCGGGTTTGATATCGGCGGGCGAAGCGATCAGTAGCAACTTCAAACATGATCTATTTCGTGAACCGAAACGAATCCAAGATGGTCTGTGAAACTCCGAGTTCCACAGGGGAGAAAAAGCTTTTCGCATCTTCGGGTGGCTGATCGGTACAAGCGGTAAACATAAAGGAAAGTATTCCATTCATATGGGGAATGATTACAATTCGATCTGCACAGGTCACGCCATTATTTGTTGCATTTTGCGTGTAGTACTCGGAACCCTGTACTCCGCCCAAAGTAGTGTTCGTAAAGGGGCTCATTACTCCCCGTTGCGCATCAGAATAATATGCAGTAACTCTCTTTTTGTAATCTGCTAATTCTATTTTCGAAAACGCAACATTCATAGAGATGGGGAAATAGTTATTTTGTTCGTCAAATGAATTAGTGGTAAAGAGTTGTTCTGATTTACCCACATCATCGTATTCAATACTTTTTGCAACATTATTGATGCCAATAAATGCTTGTGGGGAATAAGTAAATTGAATGCCGTAGTTTGTATTCGTATAAACTTCAGAGCTAGGTTGCTGAGCGGCTGCCAATTGATCCTGCTGTTGGGCCAGCGAATTTTGATCGCTCAGGGATTTCTCTTGTACTTGTTCAGCAGCAACTTGTTTTGATTTGTTGAAGTCAAAAAGTGCCGGTTTCAACAAATACAGCCCTACGCCTGCCAATACAATCATTACCATAAAAGCTGGCTTTATAAATGAAGAAGTGGTTTTCATGAAATGGTGTCCTTTGCTCGTAGAAAAGTTAAAGTCTTTTACTATTTATACTACATTTGTGTGAATAGCTCACCCACAATTACCGGGGTGAGTGATTGTTTTAGACTCGCTGGAATAGGAAAGGACCTTGAGGAAAGTAAATTAAATGGAATTCGTTGCAAGTCTTATTGCCGGTCAAACTGGACACATTGACTGAGAACATAGTTTCGTTAAAATGGTAATTGAGTGCCAAAATTCAAACTATTGATTGTCATCATTTTTATTTTTAATTCTTTAAGTGCCTTTGGGAATGAAGTCATCACTAAAAAAGAGTTGAGACGTCTGAACGACCTGTATAAATCGCTCAGTAACGCTTGCGATGTAATTCAAGCCGAAGTTAGCTCTGCAGGATATGATCTTCGGGTTGCGAAGGATGGAATTAACAATGCAAAATCCGACCCCAAGGGCACCATGATATCCGTGGGTGCAGAAGACGAAAAAACGTTCAATGAATATGTGAGACGCCTAACGGCAATGAAAGAAGTACTTGAGCGCAAATTTACAGCTGACGATTCCGGTAAAAAAGCTAAAGACGCGTGCAGCGTAATCAGCTATCCGACGGCCATTTTAATGCAGCAAGCATACGACATTTTCAACCACAACTATAATGTACCTCATGTATCATTGGAGTGTCTAAAAACCGCTGATGAAAGTTGCCAAAACTTTAAAGGAATATTTAAAAAGGATTTGGATCAGAAAACTGAAGAGTTAAAAAATAAAGGGAATCCAGCAATTAATGAACAAACCCAATTACCCAGCGTGAAAAGTGAACCGTCGACCGGTGATTCACTTTTAAAAAAGGTAATTGTGCCGGTCGCGAATTAATATATCCGTTCTGCCCTTTATTAGTTCAAATCGCATTGGGGAATGCTTGCTATATTCTAATTACGGCATTAATGATGAAACAGTAGTTAATGTAAAGATGAAGAGTTTCTTAAAAAATCGTGATACCACGTTTCGGTTGGGAAAAAGCTAATATCGGTTTTCCGGGGAGTGATTTTGATCCCAATCGGGAATCCCGCGATGGAGACTTCAAAGAGGCCTTTTAATTCGTCGTGGCCTTTCTTTTTTTTCGTTTCAAGCAAAGTGCCAAACGCTTTCCATATGCCAGAAGAATGAACTTGTTGTAGGCGAAACCATGATAGTTCTGACCCGCTTTCCCAGTCAATATCGGCGTTGAGGTTTGAAACCTCAGCCATAGAGGCGACCAAGGCACTCATCTTACCTTCATCGCGGAGGGATTTTATGATTGGAGAGGTATCTTGCACCAGCAAATGAAATTGCCCCTTCCATTCGTTCTCTGGATAAAGGAGGTAATGAACGTGACTGAATTTTGCTTGTACTTTGGTATCGCCTTTTCCTTTCACTTTTATGGAAAGCTCAGTAGTTGCCGATTCAAATGAAATACTGTTGGAAAGAAACTCGATGGGAGGAGAAACTGTGGATACCGTTCCGCTCCCGGTAATTTCCGGAAATAGTTCAGTTTTAAAACTAAGCGATTCAAGATTGAATGAAAGTGAAGTGCGTTTACTTCTCCAAATTTTCAGCGCACTTTCAGGAGGATCGCCTGCAATCCCAAGCAATCGGCCGCTGCCCAAGAATTTGCCGTTTATCCGCTTTTCTTTCATTTTCCAGTCAATGCCATTCAAATGAAGATCCGCGATCAGACCATGAAAGAGATTGATGATTTCGTTTCCATACAGATGCAGTTTAAAATTAAGCGATGAAATGGTACCGTGATTCGCTGGTAAAACCGTTTGTTGGCCTTTTACTTTAGTAAGGTCAAGGGTCAAATCTGAATCTTCGCCGTTGACCTTCATCGAAATCGACCCGAGCCCTTGTAATTGGACATCTGGTGTCTTTAGACCCACTGAACTCTCTGAAACTGCAAGTTCGGAACCTTTCATTAGCTTTCCATTGACGATTTTAAGATGAGCTTTCATATTTTCGTGTTCACCGACAAACTGATATCCTGGCAGCGTTCTCAGGGTGAGATTCAGAAGCTTCATTGAATGGGCAAGGGCAACGAGATCAATGTCGGCCGTAAGGTAGGGAAAAACCGCATTTCCGGGTGTTTCCGGGATGAAAAACTTCTTAAACTTCGCTTTAATTTGCCCATTGATTTGCTCGAACTGATCTTTAAGATTCACGTTCCTAATGGTGAGAAGAGTAGGGTAAACCTCTACGCCGACTTTAGGCTGGATCGTGAATCCACCGTCGAGTGAGATGGCTCCTGCAAATGCCCCAAGGGGCGTTTCAGTAATATTGAGCTGATCGATTTTAATGTTCGGAAATTCAAGGGTGAGATGAGTTACCTTGTCCCTTTTCCCCTGCTCGATTCGCACCCCAAGTTGATTATTTTCGGGAGTTACATATTTATGGATAAAATTTACTTTTTCAACTTCTCTTTTTAAAATGAGTTTAAACTCAACTGTCCTAATGTGAAGTTTCTGAACATGGAGCTTCTTCTTCAAAAGCGGCAGGAGATCGAAACGTGCTTGGGCATTTTTAACGCCTACTTCAAGAGAGACATTTGGATCCATGATATAGAGTGTGGCGTTCGATATATAAAGGATCCCTGGAAGAGGCGACCACGCACTACTAAAACGGAGGTGGGTCAACTCTTCGTCTGTCATGTCAGTGATGCGAGCGAAGATGGATGTATTTAAAATAACTGCAGTTCCTACGAAATAAAGCGAATAGAGCGAAATCAACAAGAAGAAGACTATCTTAAATTTACTGATCAAGGGGTTCTCCCACAAGTCGCACTAGTCGGACCGCTCTTTACCGTAATCTCGGTTTCAGATAATTTAACTATATTGATAGGTATTGCTGAACCCGAACAATACCGTGGAGTTCCCTTTGGGCACGCCGCAAGTACGTCGAGTGGCACGGGTGTACTCAGGGGCATCTTACTTAACATGCATTTGCCGTTGTCTTCCCCAATTCAATTTGGTTCTGTTTTCAAGAAAGTGCATTTTACTTGGTTAATTTCTAGCGCCGACTGCGCATTTTCATCCGGAATATTGAAGGAGACTTCTGCATGAAATTTCCCAATTTCCGCATCACAGGACTTTTGTTGATACAAGATGCGGTCATAAATGACGTGATGATTTTTGATTAACCATTGATCGCGGTAGCAACGCATGCGAGTCACATCCTTGCTAGCATTAGTTTCTTGATCATGAGGTAAGTAGAGAATAACAGGTTTACAGAAATAACTCCCTTGAATAGAAAAAAAGAGGTCGGCATCGGTCTTCTTTAAGGAAGAGCATCCACAATACAAAAGAGGAACCAGCAATAGCCTGAATAAAAGATTCTTCATTTTCGTCTGCACTTTCGAATTTGATTATTTCTTAACTGTATTTTGCACCTATCAATAACCTGCAAAATCGGGGCCGACCCACACGTGAACAACCCTAACTCAAACGGGGATGATTTGGTGAGTGATAAAATATTATTAATGACACAAGGAAGTTGAGTGAGGCAAAATGCCCCAATCTAGGGGATATTGAGGAAGAGAGTAAACACTACACCTTACTTAATAAATTCAATACGACCAATGAGAAAAACCCTGACTTTCTTCGTTTCGCTGATTGCGCTTTTGAAATTACCAGGAACGCAAAAGGTGCTTCCGAAAATGAATTGTATATAGATTTTTCCTTAATTCGTAACGGGGTTTTAGACCGGGATCATTTTCAAAGGTATGATGCGAATGATCTTGCTCTTCGGGTAACCACCGATATTTTAAGCTTAGGATTTGCAGAAATACTTCCCACTGAAGGACGGCTTGCAGTTCTCAGCATGAGAACAATTCATTTTAAGAGAATTTTAATTTGAACAGCCAGATCAATCAAGGTTTCCGTTGGAACAATAAGTTTATCCTTTGTAAAATTTAAATCATTCGCATCTTGAAGCGGTACCAAGTGAACGTGAGCTTGACGTAACTGAAGTCCGAGCACCGCAACCCCTATTTTTTTACAAGGGACTACCTTTTTCAATGCTACGGCTATACGTTTTGAAAACACCATGATCTTACTCAGTTCAGAATCGGTGAGGCCAAAGAAATCGTCCTCTTCGCGCTTTGTAGTCACGACAACGTGACCAATCGCGAGGGGTTTTAATTCCAAAAAGGCGATGAAATCATCACTTTCACTTATAATACATGCTGCATTTTGACCTGCAAATAATTTAGGAAATTTAGGCATCTGTTAATCTCGCGTTCAATTTCTGAAGTAACACATCTAAAAGATAGGGGTCCGTGTTTCCATGGTTCAAACTAATGGAAAAGGGAATGAGCTCTTTGCCCTCTGACCGATAACGTTTCCCAAAATAAACCAGGCATCTACCCGTTTGAGTGCTCTGGTGATGAAGGTGGGCCTGGATGGAGGTGAACTGATTATTATCTTTACCGGTCGCAACCGGAATAAAAACAGGTGGTTGTTCAAGATGAAACCATTTTCCATCGATATACCGATAGTTGAAGGCTTCTATCTCATTCATCGACTGTACCAGACGCCAGATGAGATATGCCGTAAATGATGCCCCTGCAAGATCAGAATAATGCTGTCGATAGTGGGCCATAGCTTCAGTAATGTCTAATTGAAGGGTAATATGTAAATTCGGATCAATGAGCATTTCGGACGTGGGGTAATACCCTAGCGCCCATTTTTGATAACTGGGGAATGCGGAAACATCCACCTCCTTGCCACCAAATTTCTGTAGAATTTCTTGAAGCTTCATGAAGATAGAATGTATTCACTTCACCAAAGGATCAAGCTTTTTAATGGGGAGGGACTATGATGATGAGTGATGGTTCTATGTGGTACGACTCGCTCTCCTTTGATGCTGGTAGAAGCAAAGGATCGTTTAGCTGTCCGTGAACATTAAATGGATTTGGTTTCAAACAGCGCTGATTGAATACATAAAGAGCATTTAAGAAATACATGGGGCGTGGTATAAGTGCTGTAATGAAAATGATATTTGTTATTATTTGTTTTAGCTTTATTGGATTCAATAGTTGGTCTGCAGATAAATTTTGCGAAACTCACGCCTACACTGAAGAAGCTACCCTCAGTACTTTAGATCAAGTTTTAAAGCGATTTGTTAAGACCACTCAGAGAGCAGTCTCTTTTTATCACTACGGAAGCCGTTCCAATCAGGGCAAAATCGCATTAGATGAAATTATCGATTTGCCATCCACCGATGGAACTTATTCTGGCCCTGTTTCCATTCATCCAATGGACGTAAATGGTAAGGATATCGGAAGAGAATACCTCATGAGCATGGCACGAAGTGCGCTCCACTCATCAGACCAAACCTGGGAGTTAGGGCGAGGGCTCTATACGGCGACTGAACCACTTGCTAGTATTGGGTATTCAGGTGACCCAGGATTTCTATTAAAGGTTACGGTACCCTCGAAATCCAATTACTTAGATATTCGCATTGCTCACCGAGATATTAAGCTGACGGATGTGCAGGCGTCTGCTCTTTCTTGTTTCCTATCCTCCGGAACCACGTCACATTTGATTACCGTATTTGACCTTACGTACTGGATTAAAAATGCAAATAGCCAACATTTAATCCAGAGGTTTTTTGACCGTCACGCCCTTGTTTTCACAGCTGCTGGATATGGGCTTTATGATTTTAAAGAATGCTCGTTCAATCCCAAACTTGATTATATGACCATGGCTGTTTTTCAAAATGCACATATGCTTCACGGCGTAACGACAGAGGTCATCGTACCAAATACTCTCGCTGCTAGAGAACCTACCAATAACGTGGCTTACAAAAGTGTTTTTTCTTACCTTGAGCAATTTACGTGCGATGGATTGAAGCTTCCTGATGGCTATAGCAATAATCTTTGTGCCCAGGACGGAAACTCGACTTATAAAGCATTTAATTTATACTCTTCAACCATTCTTCAAGGGCTTGGAATTATACCTGAACAAAACTTAAGGAAGAGGGCTATAGCCACAGAAAAACTATTCGGCTGCAATCCTAGTTTTGCAGATGAATTTAGCTCTCCTGAGAAATAATCTTCGAGCGATAAAAATGATGTCTGGATTGACGCACCCAAAGCCTGATTGTTATATTATTTACACAATGCGTAAATAATAATTGACCCTCACGAAAACCGATGAGATACTATTTTCAAGGGGGCCTACATGAGAATAAATGCAGCAACTGAGCTAGCATCAAACGCAAAAGACGATAAAATTGATACCCGGTGCGCGAGGCACCGACGGTAAGATAGGCACGAGTGAGGCGCTAGATATCAGCGAAGCTCGTGAACTGTAGTCTTCAGCCCGGCCAGGTTGATCAGCTATAGCCAGATAAAATACAATTAAATATGAAATCATAGGGGATCAGGCTAGGGAGCCAATATTATATACTTAATCGGCGACGATCTATTCCCCCCCTTATACAAATAGTCTTAATGACTTTTAGACCCGAGCGCTTGTCTCGGGTCTTTTTTTTTTGCTCGCTCGGCAGGGCGCACGTCTAGGCGCACCAGGAAAAAGGCCCATGAGTGAAACACTCACAGGCCTTTTTTATTTAACGTTAGTGGACCGGAATTGCAAAATTTCCTCTAACCGGAGCCACCCAATTTCCCGTAATGGGAGCCACCTGATTTCCAACCACCGGAGCCAGTCGATTTCCTAGACGGGCACCAC
>CAIMWN010000159.1 GCA_903845155.1 Oligoflexia bacterium | reverse complement strand
TTCAAGATTTGTCCAAATAGTAGAAGAAATTTGACTTAAGTATGGAAGAACATCCTTAGAGTTTAAATTAGTTTTCTTCGGGTCACTGAGTAACATTAAATATGGTGGGCTTTTTTCTTCTGGCACAGGAACTGCCACAAACTCAGAAGTTCGCCAGCCATCTGCAATGCCTTGAACCGAACCAAATACTACCTTGCCGTCAACTACTGCTGACTTGATATCAGCACTTTTATCCAAGCTGATTATCGAACCTTCTGCTGAAAACTTAGAACCGTAAAGTTTAATTACCTTATATGAACCGTCTTCTTGTTTTTGTGCGAGACTAACACGATTGAAACCACATATCTTAGAGGTTACTTTAAGAAAGTAATTTACATTATCGTGGGAGAGACCTTCTTTTGCCGAATGTAGAATGGTTCGCGCATAAGATTTTGCTTTGAATAGATGGGTTCTCAGCTGATGAAAAGAACCTGAGAATTGGATTATACAATCCCCAAATGATGCAATCAAAAGAGGAACAAACGTAAACCTATTAAGAAATGGAACGCTGTAGTTTGAACCAATAACACCATTTATCAACTTATAGGAATCACTGACTTGACCAAAAAAAGCAATAATTCCTAGTATGCCAATTACCTTGCCCACCAAATCTAACTTTTTAAACGCAAAAAACCATAGTGGATAAAACGAAAGCAAACTTACGATTGCACCGAATACTTTTTGCTCCAGCGGGTGCTGAGACAGACCAAGTGTAGCACTCAATATAAAAGCAGAGCCAAATAAAATAATATTTTGATTCAGTTTGATTTTCTTAGTAGACGCTCTTTGTATAATTAAGGTCAGACCGAAGGCAGCGATGACTCTGATGGCATCGTGCATACTTGCACCAAGTTGATAATTTATTGACCTCGGGAAACCCGATAAAAACAAGTAGAAGAAAGACCATGTAAAAAGACTAATGGAAAAATTTTTATAAACTTCGTTTTTTCTTCTTAAGATGAAATAAATAAGAAGAAATGTTATTGAAAAAATAAGTAAAACCACAGCGTCTATTACGGGAACAACATGCTGATAGTAAAGACTGTTTTCTCGTAATTCGTTTAAACGATCGCTCCTACCGATAACTGGCGGACCTTTCCATATTCCTGTAAAGTCTGAAACAAACCCGTCTACACCAACTTCAATATTGATTGTTTCCTGATTAAATAATTCATGGTCAATAAAAACGATTGGTCCAACTGTTGAATGGTCTCCATAAGAGAAGTTAGTTCTTTTCCCACCGACCGAAATATACTTCAAATTACCTACCGCTGGAACATATAATGCGAATGATTGGTCAGGTTTAATCAAATTAGTAATCGAACTTGATTTAAGAGACAATTTATAAAAGCCATCGCAGCAATCGCTATTTGGCAAAACACTAACAATAGACCGATCCACAGCGGTCTTAAACTGTTTGCCATCCTTATTGATGAAATTCCAATCGTAGCCACCACCCAGCGTAATTAAATCGGCAGAATACGCAAAGTTACAATTCGTTACAATTCGTTACAATTCGTTACAATTCGTTACAATTAAAAATGAGAGCAGCAAAATCTGTTTCACGCAACCCTCTTATCATCATATTTTTTAACCATTTGCTCCAAAGACTTAAGTGAGTTTTGCAAAAAAGACGGTAAAAGAGCATAAGGACACGCCCATGTCACCTCTTCGTAACCACCCAAAACACTAAATCCCTTGGATGTAAGCTGTTCTTGCTGTTCTTTAGTAAGTGGCTCTTCAGACAAAATAACGAATGCTGGAATTTCAAAAAACTCGCTAAACGAAATATCTAAACTAGAGCTACTATTTAAAAAAATGCAGTTGAAATACTGAGCAATATGTATAAATGGCCGTCCTCTAACAACAATAAGATGGTTTTTGTTTTGAACCACCTCGGTTGACTCCCCTAAAATTTTTATAAAACTTGATACTTGTATTGACCCACGAGTAATTGTTTCAAGTGCCTTTTGATCTTTCGATATTGCATTTGATTTTATCTTTACTTCATCATCTTGAATTGCGGTATTGTGAAACCACTCTTCCCAAACGATTAAGTCGCGCTCATCCTTATTTCGAGTAATTAAAAACTTTCTAAAAAATCTATTCAAGAAGGGTTTATCTTTTAGGAAGAACGCTATGTGATGGGTTGCGTCGTTTTGTTGAAGGATAAAACGAGTTCTCCAGCTATACATAGAACGGGTAAACGGTAAAAATTTTGGGTTATTAATTGCAGCAGCGGCTTGCGCACTCCAGAGTTTGCCCATGGCCTTTGTAACTCCAATAGTACAAACTGGAACATTTTCATCTACACCAATTATCGACGCTCCTAAAGAAGGGCCAACTGAATCTACATTTGTCCATTCATCAATCATTTTCTTCTGGAATTTCTTGATAAGTAATTCCAGTTCCTCATCAATATAACCTGTATCTTGATAGAGCTTAAACAGGTTTTTATAGTCGTGGGTATCACGGTATCTAAGAAGTGGATATTGGTGTTTCAGTAAAAACCCCTGCCATACCTTCCTCGCCTCAGGCGAGTGATCCTGAATGAACAGTCCCATTTGAATCTCTTCCGGCGAAACCATTCTTCTATAAGTAATTCCAAAGGAAAGCTGGTAGTCGTTAATTTCAATTTTCAGTTCGCTAGCTTCGCTTGACGGAATAACTTGTGAGCTTACCTTCATCCCAAAGTCACTCACTTCTAAAATTTTCAGCCCATCAATTTCGACGGGTTCAATCGGAATTCTTCGCCCAATTCGGTTTCGCTGTTGATAGAAGTGCGACGTAAGACTTAAAACCACACCTTCATTATCACTTTCCTCGTTAATTGCGATAACAAAGTAAACAGTTTCAAAAAGTTCAACCTCTAAAAGCAGTAGTTGTTCAGGTACGAGTTTCTCTTTAAAATTCCAGTCGATCAAAATTTCAGATAGGGTTTTTAAGTTTTCTTGATCGCCCCATTTTCCAGTGATCGACTCTTGTTTTCCATTTAATTCAAAGTGGCAGCGCACTTTTACTAAGTCATGAAACGTAATCAGATCGTCTAAAAGTGTATTCACGCCCTCTTGCCCTAAAGACTCATAGCCGCCATCAAACACGGTAAAAAAAGGCGGTAGATCTTTCCACGGAATCACTTCGTCTTTTACGGCAGCTGCAGCGGGGCTTACACAAAGGTCGAACGAACCATCCTCATTGATTCTAACGATGCCACCCCACAGGGCTTTTCCATCGTTCGTTAAAATCGCGCCTTCCCGAAGACCACACTCGGCGACAGGGATAACCAGTGTCCCGGTATAGTTATCGAAATCAGATATGGCTATGGGTGGATCAAGTCCAACTAACGCTAATTTGAGGTTTTTTGCAGCCTTAGGTGCTTCCATACTTAACTACTTCTCGACAAAATCGTCAAAAGACTTAAGTTTTAACCGCTTATGACCGACGAGTTTGTCGTATGGCAAAAGGATTCCAAAATACATCATTAGTGAACGCATACGCGTCCCAAATCGAAGACGCGTTTCAGAAATTAAATCGCCCGATTTCGCACGCGGATTCGGAGGGACTTTCCTACTTTCTGTTGAAGACAATGGGATCTGAAGCTCGAGATTACCACCGCCCAGAGCATCCCCTTGATGTTTCAAAGAACCTATTACCCGTCGGTCAATTGGCGGCTCTTTTCCACGACATTGTTTATGTCCAAGTTGATCCAACATGGGAAAAAACTCTTGCAGAAATACTTTACCCATTCGTGCCTAGTCGAACCTTTAATCTTGATGTACGTGGCGAGTTAAACCATGTAACCGACCCTTGGCTTAAAGTGATCGTAGCACTTTTTGGATTTGAAAATGAAACTGCTCTTGTTCCAATGCGCGGTTTGAACGAATTTTTGAGTGCAGTAGTGTTTTATAAAAAAATGAGAAATTTCCTCAAACCGGAAGAACTTCTTCGTGGCCTTGCTTGCATTGAGGCCACCATTCCATTTCGGAAAGCAGATTCAGATGGGCGCACTCCCGCCGACCGACTCAAAGCGCGGATTGAATCAATTCAAAGTAGCCCAGAAGGGCGATTCTTTTCGGGCCCAGTAGATTTTGATTTGATTGTAAAAGAATGTAAACTACTCATCGAGAATGACCTCGTTTCTTTTGGAGCTGAAACCATGAGTTGGTTCTTATCAAACTCTTGGAACGTGATGATTGAGAATAATCCAGCACTGCGAAATCATTTTTTCTCACTTTCAGACTACCGTAAGGCAATTTTTGGAAATATTGGATTTTTTACTTCTTTGGATGCAAAGAACCTTTATTGGACCGACTCAAAAAATCTTGACCTGAGTCACGAAAAGTTAATCAGAAGGACTGAAAATAATCTTCGCATGGCGACTGAATATATGAAAGCCATCGCTGTTTCGGTCTCAATGGTTGAGGCTATTGCACAACAGACAGGCGGTGAATGCGCTTATGAACTCTTCTTTGGGACCACCAAGAAAAGTCGAGAGCATTCCCCAGTCAACATGGATAGTTTAATTAAATTTGGCCCTGAACCAAAAATAACTGAAGACCGTCTTTCAATTTACCAAACGCTAAAAAATGGTCGTGACATGCGCTCCCGCTTTGACCATAAAACATCAACACTTTCTGCATTTTTATACGAACAGTTTTCTGCAGAAGATTTTGAAACAGTGTTCGTAAAAGTTGCACAATATCACCAAGGCAAAATTAATGCCGATGAGTGCATCGCAATTTTTAACCCACAATTGATTGAGAAGGTGATTTCACTTTTGGAGTACACTGCATTTAGTCGAAAACAGAGCCTGGCAACACTAAAAAAACATTTTTCTGCATCTAAAAAAATGGCTGGGTAATCTCCCACCTCTTCTTTTAATTCAAGCACCGAGCACTACCAATGACCACTTAAATTATTTAAGAGGTCACTAATGAAAAAATTTGTTTCATCAAAATCGAAGTCCGAACAAAAGGAACCGCTCTCAGGTCGTGAGGAATATAAAGAACTTATGGTTGATTTCTGCGCCAGAACGGATTTTATTTACTGCTTCGAACGTAAGTGCCTACCTGCGGCGCATTTATCATCAAACGATGCACTCAAGAAAATTGATGTAGTGATTGATGGATTTATTTACGGTCCCTCAGTGAATTACTCCCCTATGCGACAGCATCTAAAAGAAATCTTAAAGGAACTAGACTTGAAAGAGCAACTTTCAGAAAACCGTTAAGGGTAAAGTATCGCCGTGGACAAGCAGTTTGAGGTATTATTCTAAATCTGGCACGAGCCTTGCAAAAAATACATCTCCAGAAAATTTTGTAATTGTCAGCTTACGGAATTTTTAAAGTCATCGTCCCTTCCTCCAATGACCGGCATTGAATGGCGGAAGACCCCATCCTTAATAATTTTCTTCGCTCCCTGTTTCGTTGAGCGGCTCTTTTGCAAATAGTATCCTTGTTAGCAAGATAGTAGCGCCGGAAGAGTGCGGCGGCGCATGTTTTGCATTTCGGCTGTAGGCCAGTGTAATCTCCGGCATCGAAATGGAACTCTGACCGACGCTTTCTCTTTCCACACACACGGCAGCGATTTCGTAGTCTCATACAAGAAAAAATAATTTTGAAAAGCCGTTTCAAACCGAAGTGCCTCTCCTACTCCCATTACCCATAAAAAAAAACTGAATCTGAATTGCACTCAACAGAAAGGTTTTTTATGTCGTTTACTGCACACGAAATTTCGAAAGAGAACAACAAATACGTTTGGCTTACACCACCAAAAATTCTGGAGAAATTGGGGCCGTTTGACTTGGACCCAAGTGCCGCGCCCCTCCCCCGCCCATGGGATACAGCAAAAACAATGTGGACTGAGGCGAGTGATGACGGTTTGGCAAAGGAATGGTTCGGTCGAGTCTGGCTTAACCCGCCCTATGGAAGGCTCATTTCAAATTGGATGGAAAAGATGGCTCATCACGGTAATGGTGTTGCAATCACTTACGTGAGGACTGATACAGCTTGGTTTCAAAAATGGGTGTTCCCCTTCGTTTCGGGCATCTTCTGTTTTAACGGACGAGTAAAATTCCATCACGGCGACGGTCGTTTGGCCGATGCTGCCAGCGCCCCACACGTACTACTCGCTTACGGTGAAGAGAATGCAAAAATAGTTTCAAACTTTGATTGGCCAGGAAAATGGGTCCCAATGAAAACCGAGTTACACACCAACTCCGGGGCTCAAATGCAATAAGGGATAAAGCTAAATAGCCTAAGTGGAAAGTGAAAAAGAAAGCATCAATGACCGTTATCCACTGCGTTCATTTCATTGAGAAGCACAAAATTTTCTCATGTCACTTCCAGTATCTAATCCAACATGTGACGAGAATGCCTGGTCATCTATAATGTTACACATTCCCTTGTTGATAGATTGACCAGAGAGCTGATGATATTGGTTTTGAAGTGTTGTCGCTTCTTTCTCATAAAGTATCTTATTTGAAGCAGCATTCCTTAGGTTTACTGCATTAACATACCCAACCTGTTTGCCTATCTCATTCTCGTGTTCAATCTGTAGTTCAAACATACGGACCATATTCATGCGACCACAGTAATTTGCTTTAGCTCTCGCCGCTTTACATTCGGTTGTATTGTCCTTGGCCTCAGCCATATCGAGCTTTTTTTGCATGTCCTGTTGCTCTTTAGCGAGTAGTTCTTGTTCAACTTTACGTTTTGCTTTGGCAACCTTTGCATGTTCGGCACCCACTTTATTTAATTTGGCAATGTGCTGTGCACATATCTCAATTCCTTCAAAGGCGGACTTTCTTTGTTGGCCTAATGGGTCTGTCGCACTTTCAAAGCCATTGGGATGGCGGCATTTGCGTGTGGCTTCGGCAACTTGTTCATCATACCCTTTGCAGTCTTTATCAGGGTGATTAAGCCAATAAGTAGCGGTGGATGTTCCAGCTGCACCACCGCAACCTGGAGCAGTGAGGGCGAGCAGCGAAAGTGCTGCTATGCCGGTGAGGTAGCGGATTTTTGTTAAAGTAATCATCATAAGTATTTTCGGTGAAATCGCTGCTTGCCATGAGAAGAGATCGGATTTCCGAACAAGTTGATTGGTCATCCGATCACTCCGTACTTTCCGCTGGTTTACACTGAAGAAGTTTTTCCAGTTTAAGTTCAGCTGCTGTCTGTAGCCTATGTGCTGAGTGCGCATACACCATGGTAGTAGTAATTACTTCGTGCCTAGCCATTTCCTTGCATTCGAGTAATGTTGCCCCGGCTTCAAGAGCAAGCGAAATGGCTGTGTGACGCAAAGAATGGAGTGTGATACGTGGGGTGTTGAGTCCTATTTTTCGGAGATAGTGTTTTGCGATTTTTCTAAGCGTTGCTGTTCCGAGACGTGCACCATGGCAACCATCGGATAATGAAATAAAGAACGGGTCTGATCCTTTAGTTGTTCCCCTGCATGCAAGATAGCGCTGCAAATGAAAAAAACAGTCTTCACCAATTACGACCCAGTTGTCCTTCTCTAACTTCCCTTTTCCTTGTATGAGTAAAATTTTCTTGTCGCCGCGCTGCTGCAGATCTTCAATATTGATTCTCGAAATTTCGCAAGCCCTTAAAGCCACACGCCCCGCAAGTGTCACTATTGCAGCGTTTCTAAGCCCCATCAATGAATCCGTTGGGATTGAGGAAAACAACGCTCGAAGCTGTTCAAGTGAAAGCGCATCCTTACGATGCCCAGAGGGGTGACGGATTCCTTTGATATCGCGTGTGGGGTTAGAAACTCCGTGAACTCGCTCCATGAACTTGAAGAACTCTCGGACGGCGCAAAGATAATTTGATTGTGTACAGGCGGTGTATTTCTGCGCGACGAGAAACTTTTTGTAATCCAAAATGGTTTCACGTGTTGGTGTCTGTTGACAGTTCGTAAGCGACCATCGTTGGAAGTTTCGAATGTTTCTACGATACGCCATGCGACTGGCTTCAGAAATATCGGAGCTATTCAACCACTCCTCCACAAGATTTTTTGGAATTGTGTCAATCGAGACATTATCTGGGGTGGTTGTGATTGGTAAACTACATTGTGCCATATTTTTATTTTACTACAGCGAAAAAAGCTTGAAAATTACGTCATTCCTGACATATTATTGCCCCACTTCAGATGCTTTCCCTGCGTGTTTACACTTCGTTGCTACCCTAGCCTTGGTCGGATTTTCCAAAACTTCCACGTGGTAAAGGAAAAACCAAGGAAGGCACTCTTCAAATATCAAAGTGCCCGTCGCTCTACTCCCCTTCCCCGCTGGTTCCAAGTCCCGAGAATGTCGTTTCCAGAAACAATCAACACTGGTTCAAAAATATTCAGATTAAAACCTCTACCAACACACACGGGCTGCTCAATTAAGAACAGTTCGAAACAAATCTGAAAGGTTAGGTGTTGAATGGAAAACGTTAACGAACCCAAACACGGGTCAAATAAACAAAATGAAAATCAACCGGAGAAACTCTCCGGAGATATTTCCGGAAGTGCAACTGGTAGTCAGCGGCTTTTTGATAGACTACGCCAAAAAGGAAAAGCTGGTTTGATCACCGGTGTAAAAGCACAGGTACAAAAAAGCGTCAACAGTGTTCGCTCACCAGGCGGTCAGCAGTTACTAGACTCACTTAGAGATGTTGTGGATTGCTACATTGAAGAAGGTGCAACCACCATTTCTGCTGCTGAGGCAACGAAAACATTACGTGCTGCAGAACTCGCATACCATAAGACGCCAAACTACATCGGCACCCTTCTCGGCGAAGGTGGGCTGTTCCTTTCCGTCGTCTGGATTGATGGCCGAAAACGTTATGTCATCACAAAGGATGAAAAACTCCGACAGCAGCTGTTAGCTGAGTGCGGAAAAACCACAAATGTTGATGAAGCAGAATAAAACCAGAATTGGGCTGAAGGAACAAAACTCCGAAAGCCCACATATTTGAAAGGAAATACATATGTCAAACGACAATACAAAAACTGAATCCGTAAACTTAGAGCCAGAAAACACCGGTGTTGTAACATCTCCAAATGATAGCGGTGCTCGAGAATCAGTTGAAGGAGCTAAAGCTTCATCGCTTGCTAGAATTCGCTCAGCGGTGGAAGGCTCGGTGAGCCGCAAGCGAAAAATTGGTGTGAAGAAAGCCACGATTACAGATGCAGAAGCAAACTCTGCTTCAGCTTTTGCGAACATCAAACAAGGTGAACCCAATATCTACACTCCACTCACTGATGAGCTTGAAGATGCTACGGTTCATTACGTGGCTGGGGCTCCGGGCGAACCGGGGCAACACATCCACTGCAACCAAGAAGTAGAAGGTGAATGTGCATTCTGTGAGGCCGAGATGTCTCCTCAAGTAGTAACCATGATGCCTGTTTTTGATTTACGGAACAATGAACTGACCGTACTCAAAGGCGCAGCCAGCGAAAAAGCAGATTCTTTGTTCAATCAAGTCGAGCAATTGCTTCTTTCTGATCCTAAGTTTCCATTTTGTCTGATGATCGAAAAACCGAACCGTTTTTCGTTTAAAGTAAAAGTGAGAGGTTTGGATGCAAAACATATCGAAAAAGCGGCGTATAAAGAGGCACGAGAGACCGTTTCTGCCCCTGGTTATGACCTTCAAAAACTGATCCCCAGGAAAACAAATCAAGAAATTCTTGATGAATTTCCGAAGGTTCAAGGAACCCTGAATCTTATTCGTGACCTCGAGTAAGGCAAGCATCATGAACCCGGGCGTAATTGAATTTCGAGAGAAGTACTTAACGCCCGGGTATTTGATGAGTCAATTAGAAAAAAATCAAAAAGCACTAATCAATATCCCCGCCGGAGCCGGAAAGACCAGTCTTGCAAGAAAACTTGTTACTGATCCCAACTTCACTTCAAAATATGCCATTATTTACCTGGCTGACACAAGAGCCATTTTAGATGAATTCCACGACGTTAAAAATTACACAAGTTACCACCAGGGTGACGTCGTCGTTCTTACTCGCAGACCCAGATTAAATTGCGGTTTGCTGGATGAACGTTGGTCGAGTCTTGAAGCGACTGGAAACAGCGAATACGCACGCGCAACACTTTGTGAAATTTGCCCACACTACCCGACCTGTGAATGGCGGTTGCAATTCAAACCCGAAACACTAGAAAATAGACGAATCATTTATGGGGTGACTGATTATCTCTTTTTAGTACCACGATTCATCCAAACAGTGATGAATGGCAATTCCAGTAAAAAAGTTCTTCTTGTCATTGACGAACCTGGCATCGTGACACGGGATTTAACCAAATCAATCCTTCCCAACGATCTTAAAACTTGGAACGAAGTTCTGAAAGAGATCGCCAACAACGCTCAATACAACTGGACCGAAAAGCAAACTATGGTATTGGAAAAATGGATTGATTTTGGCAAAAAACTAAAATCGCCTAAACACAGTATAAGCGAACGATTGACAATCCTTCCGCGAAATATAGTACTATCCATTCAAGAAACTGCGCTTTTGCGAAATTCTAATTTCAAATATCTCGGTAACGATCTACAGACACTTTCGTCTACTCACCCCCTCCACCGCTGGTGGGACCACGACACCGGCATGTGGAAATATCTTGCTCATCCCAGATTCCCATCCGTTGATGTTTTAATCATGGGAGCAGGTCTTGATGAAGAACTGGTTAATTTGCGGCTCAATCGTGTTGATATTCGCTCTGTCTTACCCGTCTGTCCTCCATCCCACCCTTCCAGCAAAATTCTGAACCTTCAATCAAGTGCCACCTCAAAATACAACTTTTCGAGGCATGGCGAACACCTTTTGGAAGTATTGGCAACGCCAATTGCAACTATGATCACAGAAGGTAAGCGTATACTTTTAATTTCCAAAAAATGTTTTATTCCAAGCATCAAAATATCTTTAGCGACGATACTCGAAGAAAAGTTGGGGCAGACGGTTGCGATCACTGAACACACCGAACAAGCTCCTGGTGGTGCTCTTCAAATTCCAATCATCAACTACGGAATAGTAGGTGTGAATACCTATGAAGCCTACGATTGCGCCGTATGTTTAAACGCGTACTACCTTTCATCAAATATTTTGAAAGAAAAAATTTATGAAACATTACCCGAAACGCGTGGACTAGATTTCAGCATCGTCAACAAAGGCAACCGTAGAACGGTTTACCCAGAGCCTGATATTTTCCGCTACAAATATTACAAAATGGTTGCAAATAAAGTTCTTCACCTTTTTGAGACGCTTGTCGTTGAGCAAGCAATCGCAAGAGTTCGTCACATTAATTATCCCCGCACTGTCCTTGTCGCAAATCGTTCCCGCTTTCAAGTGCCAATTTCTGCCGAGTTTAAAAACATATACGAGTTTAGAAAGCACTATTCCATTCCAACTCAACGAAAAAGCATTTTCATCGAACGCATAAAACGTGCACGCATGATGGCAATCAGCGGTCTTGAGGTAAAGGAAATTGCCACGCAAATTGGAGTTAGTGTCAGCAGTGTTTACAAGTACTTAGGTACAGATTTGGAATAAAGTTCATAGGAGTATTTATATGAGTTTCGACGGAAAAAATTGGAGGTTTTATGTTTAAGTGGATGGAATCGATGAAGGAATTTCTTGCCGCGAATGACGAGGCAACTATTGAAAAACGCATCATGCTTCCGATTAAGCCAAGGATAGAATTCATGGCACAAAAAACGAGATTTTTAAGTAGCAAGGAGGAGGTTCTCGAGATGGTTCACGACCTACTCTCCCAAGATATGCGGTTGCTAGCCATCGACACGGAATTCCGCTATGGAAATAAAAAGTTTTTGAAACTTAAAAAAGACCGAAGCCCTCGTAAAAACGCTAAGGAATGGACAGACATCAAAAGCATAGTCCCATTACTACTTTCACTTTGTGCCGTGGTAGATGATAAAAAGTTTGTTTATGTAATTGACCTGCGTGTCGATGGCATTACTGAAGCATTGCAAAAGCTTTTAAACTCGGGAGTTAAAGTAGCGGTCCACTATGTGAAAGCCGAATACCATTGTCTAAAAACGATTGGTATTACGTTTCCAACAAATCTATTTGATAGCCACCTCGGGGCATTGGCCTTGAACTTAGGAAAGTTCCACCATCGATATATAAGCGAGAATCCTGAATCCGATAAGGAAGCACAAGAAAATAAAGCCCAATCTGATGGAAAGAAACTATATCACTCGAGTCTTTTAGGCGTTTGTCAAAAATACGGAATCAAACACCATTTTCGCAATTCCAAAAAAAAGCTGCAACTTAGCTTTGATAAGGTTGGGCCCAATGAATCGTTTACTCAGGAGCAAATTGAATATGCAGCGGAGGACGCCATCGTTGAGGCCGATATATACTACGCCATGTGTTCGGAATTAATTGCACAAGATCTCATATCACACATGGAAAAAATTGAGTTCCCTTATGCCTTGTCCAACGCTGAATGTGAATGGGTTGGGGTTCGGGTTTCTGATGAAGCCTGCAACAAGGTCGTACTTGGACTAACCAAGGCTGTACGTGAATACGAAAAAACATTTCGTGCTCACCCCTATAATATCGTAAACCCAAATAGCCGAAACGAGATATTGAGCCTATTTACAAAATTGGGAATTCTTAAGCATTTTACTGTACGTTCACGAGCGAAAAAGACAGGTCGGAACGTCCCAAAGTACTCCTTCAGCCGTGACGTCCTTGAGCGTAACCAAAATATTCACGACGTAGTATTGATGCTAAGGAATTACAAAAAATCCCACCAGAAGGCTTCAGAAAAGCTTTTCCATGGCGAGTTCCGCTCATGCGATGGCCGGGTCCATGCTAGCTTGCTTCAACTTGGGTCTGATACCGGTAGAACCACATCAGTAGATCCCCCACTCAACTCCACCGGGAAAATCTTTCGACCCATTGTGATTCCTGAAGAAGGTTGGAAAATCGGTGAGGCTGACCTCAGTCAAATTGAAATGGGGGTTGCTGCCGCTATCAGTAAGGATCCTCAATTAATCGCTGATTACAATGGTGGTGACATTTATATGCAAATTGCAAAACGAATGTTTAGGCACCTCCTTAGCCCAGCTCAACTTGCATACACAATAAAGGAATTCAAAAAAGATCCGTTCACCAGAAATCTTCGTGATCGAATGAAAGTCTTCTGCCTTGGTGTTATTTACAATATGTCTCCTGCAGGAGTAGCGCGTGACCTTGGTATTTCTGAAGCACAGGCACGTCTCGAAATTGAACTGTTCTTTTCCCACTACCCAGTTCTTAGGAATTTTATGGAGGAGTCGGCGATTTACGGCGGTTTTCGAGGCTTCGCTCGCAGCATTACTGGCCTCAAGCGATTTAGAGCGAAACCCTCCATTGCAACAACACACTGGGAAGTAAATTGGCTACGGAACATGCCAATTCAAGCGAGTGCGGCTGACCTTTTTAAGTTAATCGTCATTAAACTCACACAGGAATATAAACGGTTTGGAGCGAAATTAATTCTACAAATTTACGACTCCGTTGTTTTTGAAGTTCCAGCAGAATACTTCGAAGATGTTGCTGAACTAACCAAAATCGTAATGGAGGCAACTGTTTCGGAAGTATTTCCGGTCCTTCGCGGGAAAGTTGATGTAAACACGGAAAATCCATTTTGTTGGAACAAGGACGGGAAGACGGACTCGATTGAACAGTTTCTTTTGAATCCAGAATACAAAATTTAGTGATGATTTATGGTTTTTTTATCTTCTGAATTTTTCCGCTGAGATCAATGTATAAAATTTGTAGTTTTGGCTCCCAGTTTAGCTCAACCGAGTTTGATTTCTCTTTTTTAATCATTTCATACCCCCAAGCTTTGAGCCGTGCTTTGGCTTCCAAATAACCAGTGGTAAGTTTACCAGTTGCCTTATCCTTAAATCGCTGAATCGTGTAAGGCTTCTCAATACCATGTTTTGTCTTGGCCTCTTCAGCGCTTTTATAAAACGTTACCGCTAATTTTTTCTTCCGTTCATCAAAGTGCAAATAGTAATGGCTAAATTTGTCGGTCATTGTTTTTTGCAAAAATCCAACCGTTAGAACTATCCGCGCATTAGGCGTAATTGATCCAGTCGTTTCACTAGATGCTCTTCTTCGCTCTGGGGTATCAAAACCTTCAAGTCCTGGAATTTTAGTCATACAAGTATTCTATACCAAATCATCCATGAATACCATTTATTACACCAAAATAAAAACCATTATTAACATCTTAATTTATATAACTAATTCCTTGAATGCCTTTATATAGTCCATTAAATGGCATATAATTCACATTAAACCAAGACCTCCTTGGACACCAAAATTAAATGCTTGACTAATCCTAATGCTTCGCGTAATCTATTAAGTATAGGGAAAGCAATATTGCCAACCCAACTTAAAAGGAGGCTTAAATGCCATTAAATCAAAAACTGGAACTCTATTTAAAGTCGAATAACAAGCCAACCACTTACAGCAAATTAGCTAAGATGTTTGATACCTCCCCACGGGGTATTGGTTCAGCCGCTGCTGCCTTGGGTCGCCGTGGTTTTAGGAAACTAAGTGACCTTATTGGTTTCACCAAAGACGACAATTAATGAGCCGTTATCCGTTTTTATGTTACACGGATGTGACTACGGATACTTAGGAGTTTTATGTCATTCAACAAATCAACTCGAGACCGCATATCGCTAAAAGAGTCGAGCTTTGAAATTTTTAGAGATCAGCAGCTCATAAGATTCAAAGGAACAGTGCATGACATGCTTCCGCCACGTATTTTTGAGCCAATTTTTATTTTAGCAGAAATTTCTGAAGAACACATTAAAGACCCCACCAATCACCCCACCCCTTTGATTCAAGAAAAGACTTTTATTCGCAAGCTCCGGACAATTGAGGATCCAAATAAACCCGGACAAAAGCTCTTTTTTGCCGCCACACTAACCATTGATGACATTTTTAAAAGTGAATTCGGTAAAAAGATCTATGGTTTGTTCATCGAGAAAAAGAATTCTCCACGTGGTGCTGGCGCATTTTATTGCTTAAAAATATAAATTCATTCCGCAAAGATTTTCATAATCTCCCTCTACTCCTGCTCCCAATAGAATCTTAAAACAACTTCAGCTGAATCTTTTTATCCACTGCTACCTTCTGATGCGTGAAGTCCAATCCCAATCAACGCGAAAATAGACAGAGCGGTATCAGTAATGATATAAAAAATGGTCAACTCTGTTCGAAGTGTAAGGCGTGGAAGTCGCTCGAGCATTTCCACAAAAACTCTAAGAACAAAGTGACGGGACGGGATACCAGGTGTGCCGCGTGTGTTTTGGTGGCAAAACGATTGTTTTATAAGAAGAGTAAAATCAAGTTGCCCAAAAAGCGTCGTGACAATGTCATTGATCTTTCAACTACTGAAATTCTTGTATCCAACGACTCAAGCCAACCCAATGCATGGGAGGAATTTAAAGCGAGTTTTGTGGAGCAAGTGACATGGCTAAAAAGATTTTAGAAAAACCGTTGAATATAATCCCTGGCGTAGGCTACGGACGAGCAAGTACCCTCGGACAGGTAAATGATGATAAAGGGTTTCGCCGGGACGATAGTACCACCGAAATGCAAAAGACCCGGTGTGGAAGCTTTATCGATTTTCTTAAGCACAAATCAGGCATCAACTACAAGATTATCAAACACATTAGCGATGAGGGTTTCTCTGGAAAAAACACCAATCGTCCTGGCTTCCGAGAACTGTGGAATTTAATTGCTACTCGGCAAATTAAATTTGTTGTCGGGGTAGAGCTTTCCAGATTCGCCAGGAATGTCGCTGAATTTCTCTCGCTCGTCAACCATGCAGAGAAAAATGATGTGAAAATCTTCATCATCGGCATAGATTTAGACACTTCAACACCAATAGGTAGAGTCGTAGTAACAATCCTCTGCGCACTGGCGCAATTCGAACGCGAAATTACAGCAGAGCGGACACGTGAAAACGCGATGGCAAGGCTACTCCGCGATGGAAAAATTAATGGTTCCGCTGAAATTCTAGGATTAGCTCGTGACCCCAACCGGAAAGGGCATTTCCTTGTTGATCCGGACGGTCTTCGCACTGCTGAATCAATCATGAAGATGTTCCTGAAATTTTCGAGCAAGAAGAAGGTACTTCAATTTGCAAAGGAAGCGGGACTGACCGGGAAAAGCGGAAAAGAGCTTACGATTCGCCAAATCGAGTACGTTCTGAAGAACGCGGAAACCCGATATCGGGGCATTTGGCACGCTAATCATCAAAACCGTGACAAAGACCAAAACCAGTTGCCCTCGTCGCACAAGTACCAAGAAGTTATTCTCCCCCACGGTCCATTGATAGATGTGAAAATTTTAGACGAGGTCTCAGAAAAAATTAAGGACACTCACGAAAAGAAAAAACGGAGTGGTGCTGAAGACTACACTTACCTACTTTCACACATTTTAGTGCATGAAGGCGGTTCACGATTCCAAGGCCAATGTGCAAAAGACAGGCAATACCGTTACTACCACAATCGAGAAAAAAATATCCGACTTCGCTGCGAGGAAACAGACCAAATTATTATCAAGCGATTAAAATCCTACCTCCGCGACGATCATCAATTCGGCGCCCTGGTAGAAAATGCCCTTAGGCAGAGAGATACGGCCATTGGAGAAATTGAGCGGGAAATAAAGCTAAAGCAACGCGAGGTCGCTAGCATTGATAGTGAGGACTCCCTCCTGACCAGCGAGTTAATTGGGCATTTGAGATCAGGCGGAGCCACTGCTAATTGGCTTGATGAAAAGGTCACTACATTGCGTAACAAGAAGGAACAGTGGGACTCACAACTCCAGCTCCTCGAGTCACAGAGGCAGAACTTGTTGAACCAGGGCGGATTGCTCGATCTTAAAAAATCCATCAATGAGTTCATCGAGGGTTTTGATAAACTGACGGGAACCCAAAAACGAAATCTGATTGAAAAGATCGTGAAAAAAGTCGTAATCAAACCGAACAATAAAATGGAGCTGGTGCTGTATCAAATTCCCGGTAAAACTCGTCAGTCGCCTCTTCGGGAGAAGCCTATAGCCAAAAAAGGCAAAAAAAATCCCGTACCCTTTTCATCTGCCACCGATGTGGTAGCACAGGAAAAAAGTACGGGAGAAGAAATAAATGGGGTCCGCAGGCCCGCGACAACCTCAAAACTATTACCCCATTGTTTACTTCATGTTGCCATCCTCCCAAAGCGCGAAAAACTCAAAAAAACGCGAGAACTCTTCGCTTTAGGACACTCCTACCAAGAGATTGCAAAGCAGCTTGGGCAGTCCCGTGAGCTGGTTCGCAGACAACTTGAGAAGCTTGGACTTCTTCAGCCCGTTTCAACGAATTCCATGAACTCAGGGCCAAAAGTCCTTTGGGGCCGGGTCCGATGGAATTCGCCCTACGGGTTCAAGTACGAGCGCGGGAAGGCGATCCCCCATATTCAGGAGTATGAAACCCTTCGCGTCATCATGCAGCTTCATAAATCTGGTAAGAACGCCCGTGAAATTGCCGACCATCTCAATGAACAAAAGCTCCGTCCTAGAATTGCCAAGAAATGGGACCGATGCACGGTGCATCGGATTCTTGAATGGCATGAATCCAATCCCCAATTACTTCAGGAGGTATCATGGGTCTCGAAAAACTAATCCAAGCCGTTGCCATCTTTGTGGTGCTCGCCGCTTCAACCGGACAGCTTCCCAGACTCGTCCGCGAAGTCCGAATAGCACAGGCACATCTCATTCAGGATACCAAGGCATCGAAATGGGGCCAACCGTACTTACTCAAAGGGGCTCGTTAGATTTCCACAACGATTCCGTATTTTGAATTTCAAAACAGGCTCTCCTTCTTTTTGTTTTCTGCCGCTTGCTCCGGTCAGGACTCTTAACGGACTTCCGCAACCCACGCGCCATCGCTCCGCTCTGTCACGAGTGCCGCCCCGAAGGGAAGTCCTAAGTCCAGCCCTACGCTGCACTGAATCCCTCTTCAGGCTTTCCGGTTGGGCGAGAAAGCCCTGAAAAGGGCTCCATAAACCAAAGGAGAGACACATGAAAACTGAAATTCAAGAAAAACTAGAAACCTTCGCTCGGAAACGCACCATTCCCTACTGCTCAAGCGACCACATCGAATGCCCAACGGGACGATGCCCGAAGTGCTTCAGTGATGATCTCATGACCCTGCATCGCGGATACGGCCCGGACTGGGGGCTGGAAACTGCAATCCGAGAAATCATCAGCGAAGAACTCACACCGATAAATACCGACGAAATTTTTGAGGAACTCATTCGCGACATCTATCCAGAAACTACCACAATTGGGTATCTGACCTACGATACAGCTACGGCCCTCCGTGAATTAGATCCAGTTGCATGGGATCTCGCTAAGTCTGAGCACATCGACTCACTTGAGTCGGATGAACAAGTCATCAGCCTTGACGGCGGATGCACGCACTTTTGGACTCATGATTTAGAAACTCTTCTCGAACATGAATAGCCCTCTCGGGGCACCTTCGGGTGCCCCACTCTCACTTCTTCTCCTTTTTTTGTTTGACTGGTTGTTTTTTTGATCGACTGAGTGTCGATTTTTGTTTCCCAATTTTTTGAATGACATCTACCACTCGTTCAAAATCCTGATCAATAGATGAAGGTAATTCGTCTTGTTTTAGTCGAAATTTATCGAATTCTGACTCCGCTTTTTTTACTGCGGAGTCGTGAGAAACTTTTCCGGCGTGGGTGAGGACATCACGCTCGCTCAGTTGCAAGAAACCATCTAATTTAGTGATCCAATCTTTCATATACATGGGCTTTCGCCCTTGCGCTTGGAGTTCAGCAAAATCAAGATAGGCAGATACGATTAGATTAAGGGCGCTTAACTCTTCGGGTACGAGATAATTTTTAGCGACGCTCGCATCAGATTTTTTAGGGCGTGATCCAGTCCAAGAGGTGAGTCCCATATTCGGGAGACTTGCATCGGCGCGCTCAGTGATAACTTCGGCAGCAGTTCGACCATGCGCCGCCCAGTGCATTTTATTTTGCACTACTGCAAAAAATTGTTTAGAAACATCTGATTCTGAATCGTAATCAATGCTGGTCGAATAAATATCAAGAACTTTGCGCCAGAAAACACGCTCGGATGAGCGAATGTCTCTAATACGGGCAAGTAATTCGTCGAAATAATTTCCGCCGCCGCCTTTTTTTAGGCGCTCATCATCCATCGTGAAGCCCTTGACCAAATACTCGCGGAGCCGCTGGGTTGCCCAAATACGAAACTGGGTGCCACGCTTGGACTTTACTCGGTAGCCAACAGAGATAATTACGTCGAGGTTGAAATGCTCAATTTCCCGAGAAATCGAGCGAGAACCCTCTTTTTGAACTATGGCAAAATTTGCCACAGTTCGATTTTCGCTCAATTCAGCTTCCTCAAAGACATTCTTGATATGCTTTGCAATGACCGATTTATCTCGATCAAAAAGATCAGCCATCTGATTCAGAGAAAGCCACACGGTGTCGCCTTCCAAGCGGACGTCAATTCGTGTTTTGCCATCGTCTGTTTTATAGAGGAGGACTTCGCCCCCTTGTTGCGCCTCTTTCATCATCAACTCTCTTCCTTCTGCTCACTGATCTTTGGCTGTACGAATGGTGGCCAGTCTTTTCCTCGAAGTTCACCACACTCAACCCAACGCTCACGACCAAACTGAAATAACTCTCTAGGAACCTGAACATTACTGTTCGGATTATGTATAAATGTGAAATCGGCACCATTCCGGTTGTAACTGTTTGAGAAGTGATGAGGCGAAAACATAATTCCACTTATTCCACCGTAATGAGCCGTCATAAATAAATCGGTTTTAACCTCAGCGTCGGATCTCTTGATAATTCGATCCCTAAAAGTATGAATTACTTCGCTCGCTTTTCCCGTTCCAACTTCTACAGACCATCCCATTTTTCCTATAGGAAATACGGCCTTTTCAGCAAACGAAACTTCCGGTGATAGATCTGCGAGTATTAGTTTTCCTGCATTGATCGCAATGATGAAAGGTTCGGACGAGTCTATAATATTTTTTTTGATCCAGCCCTGATACTTTTTAAATTTATCTTCGATCACTGATCTCAATCGCAAAATGATTTGATCTTCTGGAACAGGGTGAGCAAACTTATCATGATAAATGGGAACTGCGTCATCACCATCACCCTTATTTGCAGAAACGGCCTCAACCCAGTGTCGAATCCCGCTTCTAAGAAAACAAATATCAGGGCCTTCGGTTTCACATTTTTGCAGATTGAATCCCATTTTCTTTAGAAGAACTGTTAGCTGCATTTGCCAACCCATTGAGTTAAAGTCGACACGCGCCTGAGACAGAAAGTCGTTATCGGGGCAAAACTCAGAATACTCTTGCCACATCCGTTCAACTTCCTCCCGAATGCTTGAATTAAACCATTCAAGATCCCGAATATTTACATAAGCCGGATCGGGTGCCGCTCCATCAGAGAAGAAATACTTCCACTCAACTTGGGTTGGGTTCACGTCAGATCCCCCTGTTTATTACTGGTAGTTTTTGTTACCCACGGACTCTCAAAAAACTGATTTAAATTTGATAAACGACCAACGGCTGGATCTCTTATAAAAATTCGATTCCCTTCAGATACAGCGACGGGCAACATCGTTGGGTGGATGGTCCCTTGGAGAGCAGATGCAAAATTATTCAATGTCTTTAAGAAAGAACCAACAAGAAATGCAGCAAGTGCACGAACAGATCCAATTTTGTTCGGAAGAAGTTCATGCTGTTTCCAAACCTCCAAAGATGACCATGCCTCTGATCCTTCGGTACTAACGCCAAAACCGTGCTCCGTAACGAATACTGACGGCAACCGCCTACCAGAATGCGCTAGAGAATTTCGAATTGTCCTGATTTTGAGAAATAATGAGCTTTCAGACTGATAAAATCCGGCCAAAAGCGGAGGAAGTTTAAAGTCTTTCTGTAATTCCTCGGTAGTGCGAAGTTGCCCTTTTTTCAGTGCAATCGCTGCAAAACTATCAGGTAATTTTTTAAACGCAGAGCCACCATCCTTCGTTCGCATGAGTTCACCAATATGCTTCATCATTCTCTGAAGAAGATCATACATGGATCTCAATAGTACAAAGAGATGCTCTAGTTCTGACTCCACAAGAAATGAAAACCGAAGTGAGTCAGTAGAAACTTCGCGCAGCAGTTCTAATTTATCTAACGTCGCTGAAAGCAGGTGAATGTCATCCAAAAGTGAGTATAGAGAAAAAACAACTGGTCGAAACGAAATATGTTGAACAATAAAAGTTGCTAAAGAAAGCTCCATGTCTCCATTTGCGGCAGATTCCTTCGAGTAATAAAATCCAGCGGCCATACCTACGGTATGAACACGAAGAAACTCACCACTCCCAGGGGGAAGCTCCATATACATATTCCATGTTTTATCTGCCGAGACATACCATGGCTGTAATACCAACTGTCGCCCATCACTTGGAATATGTGTGAGGTGAGGTATCTCTTGAATCTTCAAATCTAAACGCTCTCTTTCAGTAAATGTTTCATCAGGTTTCTTAGTTGTCTTTTTAAATTAATTTGGACAGCCTTTCTGTCGAAATCCCCAACTTTTTTGCAATGTCCTTTTTGCTCATGCCCCCGTCTAATAACTCCTGCGCCTTTTCAGCGAGCGCTTCATTTAAAGATGGTTTTATATCAACTTCAAATATTGCAGTCGCGTTTTCCATAATGTCATCGAGAGGGAAATAACTGTCTTCCCTCAGTTGTTCTGAAAAAACTCTCTTTGCGACTAAAAGTTTTTGAGAGTTTTTTGAGGCTGCTTGAAATTTTTCATCCCTTGCTAAGGTATTAGAAAATCCCTGTATTTCTTCCTCAGTAAACGACGGTTCATCGTCCGAATCGTAATCATCTCCGGAATCATCTTCTTCATTCTCGCCATGAAGTAACTCGTTCAAAGTTGTCTCCAATACAATTTGAAACACTGCCGAAGGTTTGTCGCTGATGAATGAGAGCCTAAAAATTCCAGTAGTGCCGACTCTTGAACGCCCGCCCGTAAGGGCATCTGTTATTGCATCATCTGAATCTTCGTCGCCTTCATTTTCTGATATTGCGTTTTCAATATCATTACTCTCGATTTTACCTTCATCAAGTATCAATAACCCGGCTTCAAGCTTAACTGCGTGAGCAATAAATCGGACAACATCCTCCATTGTATCGGCCTCGCAATTGACCATAGGAAGATGAAGGTCTTCCGAAAGAAATCCCCGAACAATGGCTAGCTTGTGGGTTGTCGCTAATTCTTGGATCTCTTTAAGATATGGTTCAAGGGATTCGATTTCTGATTTCATAATTCTCCATTTTAATTCAAGGTCGTGTTCCTATTTTTCGCATTGTCAGTGCAGTCACTTCCAAGGCAACGCCGTTCTACCGCACTTACAACTGATTTTTTTATCAGGAATGCTTTCAAACTCCATGTTGATCCACCGAGCACACGATTCACACTTGAAGGTCGCACAAAAGGCATCTAGGTCCTTCAATGCCACCTTCATATCCGAAAGATTTGGGCGATATTTACTGTCGTGAGAAGTCTTGTTCGTGAAAAATTGGCAAGTTGCTAGCGCGGCAATAGTCGATAAGGACGCCGTTGCGCCTGACTTCTTCCCAAGTTGAGACCTAATGGCAGAGTAAAGCTCTTCAAAAGTGCGTCCTTCATTGCGCTCATTAAATCTAAACGCACAAGGAGCTTCAATGGATTCAGCAATCTCTTTAAGAAGACGTTCACCGTACCGGCGGATCATATTCCCAAGTTCGGTTTCATCGTTCTTCTTAATTTTTTGATCAATCTGCTCCCTTAGATTACCGACTGATTCTGCCAGGGTGGTTCCATCTTCTGGAGTCCAATTTGTCTTAATAATTTTCCATTGCCGCCCCTTAACTAAACTCGAAAAATACTCAAACCATTCAGTTTCATGAGTAAGCACGATCACCTGAAAGTCAGAGAATTTCTCAACGAGCAATCGGGCGAACATTGTCCTATGTTCTTTATCGAAACTTGAAATCACATCATCCAAAACAATAAACTTGCTTGATTTATTAAACGTGCGAACGGTGGAAAGAAAAAGGCATAAACCCAACGCGTTTACGTGAGATTCGCTGAGATACTTTTTCGCAGAATCTACCGGCTTTTGATGGAAGTCAAAATTGATAGCAACACCAACAAACTCTCCCTGCTTATCATTAAGACAAACCAAGCGAATGTTATCTACCTTGTCCGACGGGTTCATAAACAGGTAACAGTCGTTCATACTTTGTGAGATCGTTCTCAAAAAGGCTTCCATCCCTTCTTTTTGTCTGTTGGTAAAATCTGAAACAATTGTATCTAGCGATTCAGCCTGATCGGTAAGAATTTTAAGTTCCAAATTAAACTTAGAGAGCCTAACAAATGAGCTTTTTGCCACAGAAACCTTTGACGCCACGGTTGCGAAAGGAGACAAGGTGCAAT
>CAIMWN010000158.1 GCA_903845155.1 Oligoflexia bacterium | reverse complement strand
TAAAAATATTCATGAAACCATGCTTGCGATCCAAAAGGCTGATTTATCCCTTAAAACAATGATGCAAGTAAGAAATAAGATTCTCGAAGCTTATAAAGAAATCATGCGGATGCAGGTATAGTTTTTAGAATGATCAAGTGGGTGTTTTGTTGTGAGTTTGAGTATAGAGGAAAGGTAGACTATGGATTTTTTTAATCGGGTCAGTTCACAAATTAAGGACTTTTTTGGAGGTCTTTCCGCAAGCAGAAAGATGGGGCTTGCGGTGACGGGTGTTCTGATTGCATTTTTTATCGGAGCCTTAATCCTTTGGGCGAGTAAGCAAACTTACCAGCCCATTACTCATGGCCCGTTGAATGCGGAAGACTCTGCAAACATTATGCGTCTTTTGCGTGAAAAGAAAATTCCGTTCCAAGTGGATGTCACTGGTAAATCAGTCGAAGTTCCACCGGAATACCTCCACGATCTTCGATTGGAATTGGCAATGCAAGGAATGCCGCAAAGCTCAGGTGTGGGTTATGAGCTTTTCGATAAGCAAACTTTTGGAACCACTAGTTTCCTGAATAAGGTGAATCAAAAACGGGCGCTCGAGGGTGAGCTCATGCGTTCGATCAATACCATTCGCGGAGTGAAGCGCTCACGCGTGCATTTAGCGATGCCAGAGAAGACTGCTTTCGTTGAAGATTCAAAAAAACCTACGGCATCAGTAATTCTTGATCTAGAACCTGGGACGACCTTAAGTGAAAAGCAAGTTTATGGTGTAACTCACTTGGTTTCAAGTGCGGTAGAAGGCCTTGATTCCGCTAATGTAATGATCCTCGATTCATTCGGAAAAGCGCTCTCAAAGAATTCGCATGATTCCTTGGTTTCTCTCACGAGCGAGCAAGCCGATTATAAGCGTAAGCTTGAAGAAGATTATCAAAGACGGGTAGAAGATATTTTAAGTAAAGTAGTGGGTTCGGGACACGTAAAAGTTGAAGTCAGTGCTGAACTGGATTTCTCGACCGTTTCTGAACAACAAACGATCTTAGATCAGGATGGCGCTACTGTTCGTTCATCCCAGAAAATAAATGAATCGATGGAAGGCTCAAGACCGGTGGCATCAGGTGCGCCGGGTGCTTCGTCCAATACTCCGGGTGAACAGCCTGGTGTGGTGTCTCCGAATGCGGTTAAGAATAATACAAATAAATCTAATGAAGTGGTGAACTATGATATTCCGAGAACAGTTCGTACCACCAATCGCCCAGTGGGGAATGTAAAAAAGCTTTCTGTTGCAGTGTTAATTGATGGAAAAATTACGAAATCCACTAATGCCGACGGAAAAGTGGACAGTAAGAACGAGCAATGGAGTAAGGAAAAAATTAGTGAGTTTGAGGCGTTAGTAACGAGCACTGTTGCACTTGATCGTAAGCGTGGAGATGTTCTTGAAATTAAGAATATGGAGTTTGTGGCCGAAGACTTCGAAGAAGCGCAGAAAATTCTCGATGGTGCGACCATGCGGAATTACATTCAAAGCTTGATTGTCTATGGTGTGATCGGAATCATCATTACTCTCTTCTTCTTCTTCGTGGTACGCCCGTACATTCGTTGGGTTACCGAAAATACTACCGACAGTGTGGAAACCTTCTTGCCTCAAACCATTGAAGAGCTTGAGAAAATTCAAAAGAGCAGCACCATGTCGCAGCTGGATGAAGTGGTTCCAGATCTGCCAGACCGTTTAGATCCTGAGAAAGTCGAGGGTGATATGCTTCGTGAGAAAATTGTGACCATCATCGACAATAGCCCTCAAAAAGCCTCATTAGTGCTGAAGGAATGGTTACAAAAACCGAGACCAAGTGTGAGCGGCGAGAGCTCAGGAAAAAGTGAAGAATCTGCTTAAAGAGGAGCAATGACTATGTTGGAAGTGAATAGATATGAAGATTTATCTGGAACCGAGAAATCGGCAATTCTGCTGAACGTGCTTGGTAATCGGGTTACAGGAGAGATTTTCAAACACTTACGGGATAACGACGTGAAGCGGCTCGTTGGCGTAATGGGTGAAATCAGTAAAGTACCCATTGCAGTCGTTCGTCAGGTGCTCGATGATTTTTATTCAGAAATTTCGGAAGAAGAGACACTCCTCTTCGGTCATGCTTCAGGAAAAGAGTTCATTCTCCAGACCCTAGGTGAAGAGCGTGCGAAAACCGTGCTCGGTCAGCTTGCCATCGTTGATGGAAGTCGCTCCCTTGAGGCCCTCGAGCTTGTGGATCCACGAACTCTTGCCAACTTCTTAGTGAACGAGCATCCACAAACTACCGCAGTGGTGCTTGCCCACTTAAGTTCTGATAAGAAATGTGAAGTATTGAAAAAACTTCCTGAGCCAGTTCAAACGGAAGTGGTGCTCAGAATTGCAAATCTTGATTTCATCTCTCCATCTCTCTTATCTCAAGTCGACGAAATCTTAAAACAAGAGCTCGCCACTTTGGGATCGATCGATACTCAGCAATTGGGTGGTGTCAGCCCGATCGCCGAAATGCTCAATGTTATGGACAAAACTACAGAGCAAAGCATTATGGCTCGTGTGGAAGAGCGCGATCCTCAGCTCGCCGAAGAGATCCGTCGCTTGATGTTTGTATTCGAAGATATCATTTTCATTGATGACCGTGGTATGCAAGCCATGCTCAAAGAAGTACCAAATGATAAGCTCACCATTGCGCTCAAGACTGCACCCGATGAGATTAAAGATAAGATCTTTAAGAATATCTCGAAACGTGCGGGAGATCTGTTGCGAGAGGACTTGCTGGCGATGCCGCCGGTTAAGTTATCGGATGTGGAGTCAGCTCAGCTTGAGATCGTCAACGTCGCTAAACGACTCGAGGCCGAAGGTAAGGTCATCATCAGTCGTGGCGGTAGTGAGGATACTCTCGTTTAATGAGTGACCAAAACCACGATCAAAAAATTGCGCAGTTCAAGCCCAGAGAATTGGAAAAGGGGCCACTTGAGAAATCCGGAATGAAAATCGGTGTTTTTCAACCAAAGCAATTTGGAAGCGGTACGAAGACTGATTATTCAAAAGTAAAAGAGCAATTTGGTAGCTTTGCGAGTACTGATCCAAAATCAAATCAGAGCTTCAAGCTTCAAAATGAGACCAGTCGTCTTTTAGGAGTCGATTCTGAAGAAAAGAACCATGTCGATGAGTTGGTGCAAGCCGAAGTGGCAGCTCGAGTAAGCGAGATTGAGCAACGGGCTTATCGCGATGGTTTGGAACGAGGTTTAGCAGAAGGCAAAGCAACTGCCCAGGCTGAGTACCAAGCACTCAATCAACCCGTGTATGAGCGATTTTTTGCGATAACTCAGGAATTTGAAAATCAAAAAAACGATATTTTCGCCGCAAATGAACTCGTTTTGGTGAATGTCATGTTCCAGGTGGCCAAGCAGGTTTTGCTTCGCGAACTCAAAACGGATGCTGAGTATCTGAAGAAGTTAGCCGCGTTGGTGGTGGAAAAAGTGGGAGCGAAGGATCACGTACGAATCAAACTCAGTCATGAGGATTTTGCGCAATTTGAATCGGTTCGTGATTTTCTAAAAGTACAATTTCCAGATTTGAAAAACATTCAAATTGAGCCATCTGCAGACATTGTATTGGGTGGTTGCAGAGTAGAAACTGACTTAAGTCGAATTGATGCCAGTGTTGAAACCCAACTCAGTGCGATTGAAACATCTTTGAGTCAACTCCATGAGGGGTGATGAAGGATGAGTCAACTCATACCCCGCAAGAAATACGAAGACATTCTTGCCCAAACCCTGATTTACGATGAAGTGGGCAAGGTAACAAAAACGCTAGGTCTTTTGTACGAGGCATACCTTCCGGGTGCCAGTATTGGTAGTCTTTGTGATGTTTATCTAAATGAAAATGATATGTTTACCCCTCCCATTCAAGCTGAAGTGGTGGGCTTTAAAGACAAGCGTACTTATCTCATGCCGTATGATGAAATGACCGGCATTAACAATGGAAGCATCGTGAAGTTAAGATCGCGTGCCTCTGAGTTTCCGATTTCTGAAAGTATGCTTGGACGAGTGATTGATGGAAAAGGGAATCCTATAGATGGCAAGGGCCCACTCTATAACGAAAATTTCAAAATTGAACGACGCTCACTTTATCACAAACCTTCCGACCCTCTCACTAGGACGATGATTGAAGAGCCGCTTGATCTAGGTGTTCGCGCGATTAATGGACTTCTTACTTGTGGTAAAGGGCAGCGCATGGGAATTATGGCAGGTTCCGGAGTCGGAAAATCAGTTCTTCTCGGAATGATGGCCCGAAATACCAGTGCGGATGTGAATGTGATTGCGTTGATTGGTGAGCGGGGACGTGAGGTCAGGGAGTTTATCGAACGTGACTTAGGTGAAGAGGGCTTGAAGCGTTCGGTGGTGGTAGTGGCCACCTCAGATAGCTCAGCACTCTTAAGAACTCGAGCTTCATTTTTAGGCGCAACCATTGCCGAATTTTTTAGAGATCAGAATAAAGATGTACTCCTCATGATGGATTCCATTACTCGTTTTGCAATGGCACAACGTGAAATTGGTTTATCTTTGGGCGAGCCACCTGCTTCTAAGGGCTATACGCCCAGTGTTTTTGCGGCTCTACCGCGGTTACTTGAGCGCGCAGGAACTAGTCAGAATGGGAAAAGCATCACAGGGCTTTATACTGTACTCGTCGATGGTGATGATATGGATGAGCCAATCGCGGATGCAGCAAGATCGATTCTCGATGGCCACATTGTGCTTTCCAGAAAACTAGCACAACAAAACCATTTCCCGGCCATTGATATTCTGGCCAGCGCCTCAAGGGTGATGCCAGCGGTAACCAGCGAAGATCACCGTAATTGGGCGGGTAGGATAAAAGAGTGGATGGCGATCTATAAACAGGCGGAAGACATTATTAATATCGGCGCCTATGCAAAAGGTACCAATCCAAAGATTGATCAGGCTATTGCGGTGAACGACCGGATCATTGCATTTTTACGTCAAAAAACAAACGAGACTTCTCGTTTCGACGAGGGCCTTGCAGTTCTTCACGGTATCATTCGTTCTGGGGAAGCAATTGCCCAGTCCAATCAACGTAGATAGGTAATCTTTTCAGTCTATCTATTTATTAAACAATGTATGAAAATTAAATAGAGACATGGCTAAATTCAAATTTAAACTAGAAGCAGTTGAAATGATTAGAACTCAAAAAGAGCAGAAAATGCTTGAAGAGTTGTCTCATGCTCAACGCGTTTATCAGCAGAAAATAGACGATAAAAAGGCTGTATTAGCTAAAAAACAAGATTCATTTGTAAAAAAGAATGAGCTCGTTTCACGTGATGCGAGCATTAATGAAATTCGCCTTCTCGAAGATTATATTATTGGTCTGAATCAATCGATCATTCGCGCAGATCAGGCGATTATTCGTGCTCGTCGTTTTTTAGACCAAGGCATGAGAAATTATATTTTAGCTCGCCGCGAGCGCATGATGGTGGATCAGTTGAAAGATAAAGCCAAAGAAGAGTTTCGAATTGAGCAGGCTCGTTTGGAACAAAAGCAATTGGATGATTTGATCACGATGCGTGCAAGATTGAATCACGGACCAATTGACAACGAAGAGGAGATTGCATCATGAAAATGAATTCAGTGCTGACTCTTCTTGTTTTAATTTTACTTCCCGTTGCTATCGGAAACGCCGAAACTGCAAAACCTGCTGAAGCGGATAAAGTTGCTAGCCCCGATAAGGCTACAGTGGCCGAAAAAGCAGCGACAGATAAGGATAAAGAAGCAGCGGAAGCTGCGGAGAAGATTCTTGCAGACAAAAGGCAGAAGTTAAGTCACGAGTGCATCGCTTCAGAAGCAATTATTGCGGACCTTGAAGACCGTGAAGCAAAGTTAAAGAAGAAAGAAGCTGAATTAGTAGAGCGTGAAAAGGAGATTCTTGCGCAGAAGTCGGCGGTAAAAGCTGAACTCACTAAAGTAGAAGCGGCAAGCGCTGATCAGCAAGGTGTAAAGGCAAAAGAGTCGGCTGAGCGTGAAGAGAAAGTGAATAAGCTTGTAGAGACCTTTGATGGAATGTCGCCAAAAGCAGCGGCGCAGGTTCTCAGTGGTGTGGATGATGAGCTGGCAGTTACGGTATTATCTCAGTTGCCAAGCGTAAAAGCGGGTAAGATCCTTGCGAATTTAAAGCCTGCTCAATCTTCAAAATTTTCAGAATTAATGGCTTACGGTAAGAAAAACAATCAAAATGGAAAGGAGAATACGCGTGTCGAATCTACTGAACGTTCACCAGCAAGCAACAAGTAAAGCTACTGGCAAAGCTGCTGCGAATTCTCCCACCGTAGCGGGTGAGAATAAAAAGCTGACTCCTAAAGTTGGAGAAGAGCTTGCACGTCAATTCCACCAGAACTTGAATGATGCTATTGAGGCTAAGGACCTCGATTCTGAGGATACCATTCAAAAATCAATGCAGGGTCAAGCTCAGCTTCTTGCTTCTGCATTAAACCAACCTGTCGCGCAACCTACGAAGCAAGGGGCGCCAGCACTGAAGCAGGGTGCGGACCAAAGTGAAAAGAAACAGGTAGTTTCGGGTGCGAGTGAAAGTTCAAAAAAACTAGATTCTGGTATACCCGTAGAAGCGGGCAAAACTACTAATAAAGCGTCCCTCATGCTTGCGGCGGGCACCCAGCCGACGGTAGCGCAGGCTTCTAGTAGCTTAAGTCAAGTTTTGGCCAAGCAGCAAGCATCCCAGAAGAATCAGATTTCGATGATGAATAAAAGTGACATCGCGGCTGAATTTGATGGAACTTTAGCTAAAGGAGCGCCGCAAATTACGGTTGCTGATGCAGGCATCGCCGGTACTGATCCACGTCTGATGGCAGCTGAGTCAGCTGATATGAGTGCTTCTACTTCAAAAATGGCGGCTCAAGTTGCGGCATTGGACGCTGTTTTAGGAAATGCGGATGTTCATTCTTTTGAATATAAGCCTGAAGTGGATGCTAAGACCCCCACATCGAAGTTATCGACCAATGATTTTCTAAACTTAAGAGAAATGTCACAAAATTTAAATCCCGCAATGAAGCAAGTCATCATGAAGGATGCAGTTTCTACAGGCCAGGGATTTCCCGAGCCGGGTAAAGCTGCGCTCACCGCTGGCCTTGCTGAGGGACTGAAAAACAAGGGTGAGCTTAAGAAAATGAAATCTGAAATTTCAGGTAGTGCCATGATGAATTTGAATCATGCTCCACAAGCTCAGATGGGCTTCGCAAAAGTAATTGATGCTCAAGTGGCTCAAGGCCCACAGCAAAAACCAGTGTTGACCCACGATGCGCTTACTCAAATTTCTCAACAAGTAAATATGATGAGCATGGCGAAACAGGATGGCGAAATTAAAATTCGCCTGAGACCAGATCATTTAGGCGAAATGCACATGAGTGTTCGCACTGAAGGACAGCAGGTTTCTATCCAAATTCAAGCTCATAACGGCGAATCGAAGAAAATCATTGAAGATAGTTTAAGTGCTTTGAAGGATAATCTGTTACAGCAAAATCTCACTCTTTCAAAAGTAGATGTAGTGGTTGCACCTCATTCGCCTTCAGGTTCAAATGATGCTGGAATGCAACCTGATATGAGTTCATCACGTCAAAACCATGACCAATCTGGGCAACAGTTTTCGAATCAAGGATCGGGTCGCGAGAGTAGGCAAGATCGTCTCTTTGAAGAAGAGGGGCGCCGTAGTAATATGAGTGTAGGGCGTAATCCAAGTTTCATGAGCGCAAAAGCGACGAATAATACACAAGGTTTGGATTTAATCGCGTCTTAGGAGAAAGCATTTAATGGAAATAGGTAAAGCACAAGGCGGAGTCGGGTTGCAGACCTTAACAGGGT